>NZ_LWHG01000011.1:362922-725845 GCF_001625445.1 Haladaptatus sp. R4
GGCGATACTGGCACTCCGTCGGGGTGTCGGCCAGTTCATTGTTCCACCGACGCCGCGGCGGGGTGTTCGCTCGTCACGTCGAGGAACACGTCTTCGAGCGTCTGTTCCTCCTCGGCGCGGTGGGTGAGTCGCTCGGGGGAGTCCTCGGCGACGAGCGACCCGTCGTACAGCACGCCGACCGTGTCGGCGAGTTCCTCCACGACGGGGAGGATGTGCGTCGAGAGGAAGACGGTCATCCCGTCGTGGGTGAGTTCCGAAATAAGCTCGCGTACCGTCCGTGCCGCACGTGGGTCGAGGCCCGACGTCGGTTCGTCGAGGAAGACGACGTCGGGTTCGTGAAGGACGGTCTGGATCAGCGCCGTCTTCTGTTTCATCCCCTTCGAGTACGTCCCGACGCGTTCGTTCGCGTCGTCGAGGAGGTCGAATCGGTCGAGAAGCCGTTCGATTCGGTCGTCAGCGTCCACGCCCCGGAGACCGGCGATGTACTGCAACTGCTCGTAGGCGGTGAGTTCGTCGTACAGCGGTGGCTCCTCGGGCATGTAACCGATGTGCGAAACGACGGCATCCCGGTCCGTGATGGGTTCACCGGCAACGCGGGCAGTGCCGCTCGTCGGCGGCGTCAGCGTCGTCAACATTCGCATGGTCGTCGTCTTCCCCGCGCCGTTCGGACCGAGGAATCCGTAGACGGATTCGGACGGAACGGTCAGTTCGAGGTTCGAGACGACCGTCGTATCGTCGAACCGCTTCGTCAACCCGTCCGTTTCGATGGCAGGCATCATCGTGTCGCCTCCGACCGCACGCGTTCGTCATCGATGTGGAGAGCAACGACAGCGGTGGGGACTGCGCGAACCATATCGGCTCCGTTGTACCGAGAGGTAAAAAACCCGATTGAAATGGTTGTTCACATTTCCAACCAATTCTGATATGTATTTTCAGTTCAGGGACAGTGACGCCAGCATCGCTTCGAGCTGTACGCGCTCGTTCGCACCCTCGGTGATGCGGAAGTCGGCCTCGCCGACGCGTTCGAGGACGCGAACCGCATCCTCGTCCTCCAACTCGAAGTCCCATATCGAGCGGTGGAGTTGGTCGATGATGTCCCCGCCCGCCATGCCGCGCTCGGTCAGCAGTTCGTCCAAGATGGAGCGTGCGCGGGTGAAATCCCCGTCGATGGCGTGTCGAACCATCTCCTTGATGTCCTCGGGGCGGGCCGTGCTGGTGATGACGAAGACGCTCTCCTCGTCCACCTGTTCGCCCATGACCGCGGCGGCTTGCAGGGCGTTGATGGCTTTGCGCATGTCGCCGTCCGCCGCGTACACGAGGGCGTCGATGCCGTCCTCGGTGGTTTCGATTCCTTCCTCGTCCGCGACGTAGCGGATGTACTCCGCCACGGCGTCGTCCGGAATCGGGCCGAACCGGAACACCGCACACCGCGACTGGATGGGGTCGATGATCTTCGAGGAGTAGTTACACGACATGATGAACCGCGTTCGCTTCGAGAACTGCTCCATCGTTCGGCGGAGGGCGGCCTGTGCGTCGCTGGTCAGGGAGTCCGCCTCGTCGAGGAAGATGATCTGAAAGTCAACCGCGCCGGGGTCGTGGCGGGCGAAGTTCTTGATCTGGTCGCGCACGACGTCGATACCGCGCTCGTCGGAGGCGTTCAGTTCGAGAAAGTGGCTCTGCCAGCTATCGCCGTACAACTCCTTGGCGATAGCGACGGCACAGGTCGTCTTGCCGATACCCGCCTGTCCCGAGAAGAGCAGGTTGGGCAAGTCGTTTTGCTCGATGTAACTCGCCAGTCGAGCGGTGATGTCGTCGTGACCAGCCACCTCGTCGAGGGTCTGTGGTCGGTACTTCTCGACCCAGATGGTGCCGCGTCCGGGGACGCTTTCCGCGTCGGCCTCGCTCATGGTCCAGCAAAGGAACCTATCGTTCTTAAAGCCCCCGAGAATCTACGCTGGCGGTTCGGAATTCCGGTGGGTGACGGCCGTCGGTTAGGCCGCCGATTCCGGCGTGAAAATCCACGATTCTCGTGGATAACGACTCAATTACTATTCTCCCGGAAATCGACACCTTGGACCATGTGCGCACTCGTAACTCGTCGTAGACTCGTTCCGATCATCGTCCTCGTGCTCCTTCTCGCCATCGCACCGGCGACGGCGGCGGCGGAGCAGACGCGGACCGGTGGAACCGTCGTCGTCGGACAGGGCCAAACCGTCAGCGGTGGCCTCTCCGCAACCGCCGGGACCGTCGTGATTCGCGGCACGTCGACGGTAATCTCGACGCGTTTTCGGGTAACGTCCTCGTCGCCCGAACCGGAACCGTCAACGGCGACGTGTCGGCGTTCGCCGGAAACGTCCGTATCGAGGGCACCGTCAACGGGAACGTGGACGCCCAGACCGGCAACCTCGTCGTCGCCAAAAGCGCGACGGTCGGACAATCACTCGAAGGGGCCTCGGGTTACACCCTGATTGCTGGAACGGTCAACGGCGACGCTCAAGTCGCGGGCGATACGCTCACGCTCGCCAACTCGGCGAACGTCGGCGGCAACCTCGTGTACGACGTGAACGAATTCAACCGGCAAAACGGCGCGACCGTCGGCGGAACCGTCCGGCAGGACGAGTCGTTGACGGACGCCGGTCCCTCGCCGATACCGAAAATTCCAGGCTGGGTCGGCGCGGTGTACGGTTTCTTCGTGAATCTCCTGCTCGGAATCGTGCTGCTGGCGCTGTTCCCGACGTTCTCCGATAGCGTCGCGGACAACGGCCGAACCAACCCGTTGTTCTCCATCGGGGTCGGCATCCTCTTTCTCGTCCTCGTCCCCATCGTCCTTCTCGTCTTCGCCATCACCGTGATCGGGATTCCCATCTCGATTCTCGGTGCCATCGTCTTCGCCATCTTCCTCTGGATCGCGTCCGTCTACGGGTCGCTCACACTCGGTGTCTGGTTGCTCTCGCTCGCCGACTCGGGTGGACACTGGCTTGGATTGATTCTCGGTCTGTTCGTGGTCGCAATCCTCTCCCGAATCCCGGTCGTCGGTGGAATCTTCACCTTCGTCGTCCTGCTGTTGGGTCTCGGGGCGCTGGCCGCCGCCCTCTGGTCGCGCTATCGCGGACGGCGGAACACGCCGGAGTACATGGAAGCCCCCACAGGCGGTGACGAGGAGACGCCCGCAGACTAACTTTTAGCGCGTCCTACTGATTCTCAACACTCTCCATCGACTTCCCGCTCGAACCTGTCGATGAACGTCTCCACGAACGCCCGTCGTTCGTCGGCCACGCGTCGGCCAGCGTCGGTGTACATCCGCGACGGAAGTCGGAGAATCTTCTTGTGGAAGTGGTTCATCGACGTCGCACCCGCCCGCGTTTCGTCGGCGTCGAGCGGCATACCGGGGTCGTGCATAGTGTTGCGGTGCTCGCCGCCGTAGCAGAAGACGCGCGCGATACCGACGGCACCGAGCGCGTCGAGGTTGTCCGCGTCGGACAGCAGTTTCGCCTCCAGCGTCTCGGGTTCCACGTCGTTCGAGAATCGATGGGCGCGAATGCAGTGTTGGACGGCACGGATTTCGTGCTCCGCCGCCCCGAACTCCGCGAGAATCCCTTTTGCCTCCTCGGCACCCCACTCGGCGTGGTCCTCGATTTCGCCGCGGTCCTCGCGCCCCCGGCCGATGTCGTGCAACCACACCGCCGAGAAGAGGATTCGTCCGTCCGGGTCGTACTCCGCGGCGAGCGTTTCGGCGAGATTGGCGACCCGTTGAACGTGATGCCAGTCGTGTGCGGGGGCGACGTTCTCGAAGTAGGGTTTCACACGGGGTCGGACCGCCTCGGGAAGGGTTTCCGTCATGGTTCGTCTCCCCTATCGATGGTTGTGACGATGCCATGAAACCTTGTTTTCGATTCACTCGAACGGGATTACATCGCGTCTTCGAGGGCCGCCCGAAGCGGGGTGGCGTCCCACTGCTCGTCGTAGCGTTCCCCGTTGATGAAGAACGTCGGCGTTCCGATCACGCCGCTTTGAGCACCCGAAATGATATCTTCGTGAACTCGGTCGCGGTACGCGTGTCGTTCGAGGTCGTCGTCGAACCGAGCGAGGTCGAGGTCAAGGGTTGCGGCGGCATCCCGCAATTTTGTCTCCCCTATCTCACCCGGTACCTCGAAGAGCAGGTCGTGCATCTCCCAAAACTTCCCCTGTGCCGCCGCCGCTTCCGCCGCTTCCGCCGCCTCCTCCGCGTGCGGATGTAGCTGTGAAAGCGGGAAATGCCGGAAGACGAACCGCACTTGGTCGTCCATCGTCCGTCTCAGTTCTTTCACCGCCCGCTGTGCACCCCCACAGTACGAGCACTCGTAATCACCGTATTCGACGAGTGTGACGGGTGCATCGTCGATTCCGTCGATGTGGTCGTTCCGATTAACCGGTACAGCAAGCTGTGAGACGCGTGATTGACTCATGGTTCCCCCGTCTACCCTACCGCTAGCATCGGTCATAGACCTATCTCACGGACGAGAATACGCTCCCGAGAATCGAGATTCGAGGGTTATCTCGCGAACAACTGCCGAGCGTCGTCCACGGCCTCGACCAGTTTATCGACCTCTTCGCGGGTGTTGTAGATGTAGAAGGACGCCCGCGCGGATGCCGCGACGCCGAGTTTGTCGTGAAGCGGTTGGGTGCAGTGGTCACCGGCGCGGATGGCGACGGCGTGGTCGTTGAGGATGCTGGAGAGGTCGTGGGCGTGAACGCCGTCCACGTTGAACGAGACGAGGCCGCCGCGGTCGTCGCCCGGCGGGCCGTAAATCTCCACGTCGCCCTCCTCGGTCAGGCGGTCGTAAGCGTACTCGGCGAGTTCCTCCTCGTGGCGCTGGATACGCTCCATGCCGATGTCGTCGAGGTAGTCGGCGGCAGCGGCCATGGCGATTCCTTGCGCGATGTTCGGCGTTCCGGCCTCGAACTTCCACGGCAGGTCCTCCCACGTCGAATCCTCGTAGGTGACCTTTCGGATCATCTCGCCGCCGTAGAGGTACGGTTCCATCTCCTCCAGGATGTGCTCCTTGCCGTACAGGCCGCCGATGCCGGTCGGGCCAGCCATCTTGTGGCCGGAGAAGGCGTAGAAGTCGGCGTCGATGGCCTCGACGTCCACCGGGCGGTTCGGGACGGCCTGTGCGCCGTCGACGAAGATGAGGGCGTCGTGGTCGTGTGCGAGGTCCGCGAGTTCGCCGACGGGGTTCGCCGTTCCGAGCGTGTTCGAGACGTGGACGACGCTGACCATCTTCGTGTCGTCGGTGATGAGTTCCGCGGCGGCGTCCATGTCGAGATACCCCTGTTCGTTCACGGGGATGTACTTCACGTCCGCGCCGGTCTTCTTGGCGAGTTGCTGCCACGTCACGAGCGACGCGTGGTGTTCCATCTCGGTGAGGACGACTTCGTCGCCCGGGCCGAGTTCGTTCAGTCCCCACGCGTAGGCGACGAGGTTCTCGGATTCGGTCGTGTTCTTCGTGAACACCATCTCCTCGCGCCCGCTCGCGCCGATGAACTCGGCCATGCGGTCGTGAGCCTCCTCGTAGGCGATGGAGGCCTCCTGGCTCAACTGGTGGATGCCGCGGTGGACGTTCGCGTTGTAGGTCCGGTAGTAGTCGCTGATGGTATCGACGACTTGGTCGGGCGTTTGGGTCGTCGCCGCGTTGTCGAGATACACCACCTGCTTGCCGTTGAACTCCCGCTGAAGAATCGGGAAGTCCTCCCGGATGCGTTCGACATCCAGTGTGTCCGACTGCTGTGATTCCATTAGGTAATGATTGGAGTTCGAGTGGGAACACTTCTTCGGTCTCCCCAAGCCACACCGCTATCTGGTTCGGGCTTTCGGTTGGCAACGGACGTTAAGACCCTTCAGTTCATAGGTCCGCTATGGTTTCGAAACGACGCTTGGTCGGCAATCTACTCTTTCTCGCCCTCCTGTTCGTCGGCCTCTTTCACACGTTTCTGACAGTGGCATTCCACGCTGGCTACCTACCAGTCGCTATCGGAACGGTCGTCGGTTCCCTCCTCTGTCTCATCGCGGTGAACGTCCCGGCGTATCTCGATTAGTCGATCAGTCGAATAGAAATAACAGTCCGCTTTTCGGCGCTTACATCCGCAGGAACTGCGCGTGTCGAGTGGAGTCGAGTTCGAGGACGTTCGTCTCGTCCACGAACCCGGCGTCCACCGCGAGCGCCACGGCGTCGGTGCCGACGATGTTGGCCACGTTGGCCCGCGTGAGGCTGCTTACGACTTCGTCCTCGTCGGCCTCGTCGCCGCCGTAGAACTCCTCGCTGACGGTGAACGAGAGGTCGCCGTTTTCGAACGTCTCGCCCAACACGTCGTCGTCACAGACCGCGACCAGCAGCCCTTCGCCCGTGTCGCGCTCCTTGAGTATCATTCCTGGATCAACTCTTCCTCGGCCTCCCGTCGCATCTCCTCGGCTTCCTCGGCGAGCTTTTCGGCCTCTTCGTCCTCACCCAACTCCTCCAGCGCGCGGGCCTTCTCCTCGATGACCTGCGCGTTCCGGAAGCCGAGGCGAATCGCGTTGTCGAAGCAGTTCACCGAATCCTCGACCAGTCCGCGTTCGAGCAGGAAGAAGCCGCGGTTGAACCACGCTTGCGGGAACCGCTGATCGATCTCGACCGCCCGCTCGGAGTGTTCGAGCGCCTGCTCCGTTCGGCCGGATTCCCAGAGCGCGTACGCGAGGTTCGTCTCCGCCGTCGCGGCGTGTTCGCTGTCGTCGTCGATGTGCAGCGCTTCGCGGTATGCGCCGATGGCCTCGTCCCACTCCTCCAGTTCTGCGTGGGCAACGCCTTTGTTCGCCCACGCTTCCTGTGCGTCGAGGGAGTCCTCGTCGGCGAACCGCGCCGCCCGCTCGAACGTCTCGGTCGCCTGCTCGAAGCGGTTGATCTGCATGTAGCTCAGCCCGACCTCCATGAGGTCGGAAACCGAAACCCTGTCCCGCGGAATCGCCTGCTGGTCGAGGAGGTCGGTCACGACTCGGGAGTCCACCGGGTCCACCTCGTCCGGATTCACTTCGAGTTCCGGCGGGTCCAAGTCGAACTCATCGTACGGGTCGTCGAAGCCTTGTCCCTCGGAGAATTTGTGACTTCGCTCGTCGGTCATTACATCCCGCTTGGTGCGGCGCACTGTTAAGGACTGCGCCACGAGGACGGCGAGAATCGAGATTCTGGGATGGTAGCCACTGAAGGGCGTTCCAATCAAAATCAACCCCCTCCCTTTCAGTCGTCCAATCGCGCCAACACGGCTTCCGGATCGTAGCGCAGCGACAGCGACCGCGACCGCCCGCGGCCATCGACGTTGGTGTAGGTGGCGTCGATGATGCCGAGTTGGTCGAGTTTGTTGATGATCTCCGAGTAGCGAGTGTAGCCCAAGTCGGTCTGGTCGTGGAACACGTCGTACACCTCACCCGCCTGCTCGCCGTCGTGTTCGGCGATGACGCGGACGAGGGTGACCTCGTGATCGCTCAGTGCGTGCAGGCTGTGCGAGAGGTGGACGAACTTGGACTTCTCGTAGGCGTCCTCCACGTCCTGCGAACTCACGGTTCGACTGGCGCGCATCTCGGCGTTCAGCCCCGCCCGCCGGAGCAGATCGATGCCGACGCGCAGGTCGCCGCTCTCGGACGTGAGTTCCGCGACGCGCTCCAGCACGTCGGGGCCGATGACGCCGTCGTGGAATCCACGCTTGACGCGCTCGCCGAGGATGTCGATTATCTCCTGGCGGTCGTACACCGGGAAGTACACGTCCTCGGGCCTGAAGACGCTCTGGACGCGGGTGTCCAGTTCCTCGATGACGTCGAGGTTGAGGTCGGACGAGATGACGAGAACGCCGATCTTCGCCCCGCTGTGGGCCTCGTGAGCGCGGAGGAGCGAATACAGCGTGTCCGACGCCTCTCCCTCGTAGAACAGGTAGTTCACGTCGTCCAGCGCGACGACCAGCACCTCGTCCTCCTCCACCAGTTTGTCCGTAATTTGTCGGAACAGCTTCTTGAACGAAATGCCGCTGGACGGCGGTTCGTAGTCGAAGATACCCTCGAAGATGCGCGAGAAAATCGCATAGCGCGTCGAATCGACCTGACAGTTGACGCGAACCGTCCGTACGTCCGTCTGGGCCGATAGTTCGTCGAACAACTTCTGGACGGACGTCGTCTTGCCAGTCCCCGGCGGCCCGCGTGCCATCACGTTGAGTGGACGCGACCCGCGAACTGCTGGCCGAAGCGCGTATTGGAGGCTCTGTGTTTGGGATTCGCGGTGTTTGAACGTCTCCGGAATATAATCGATTTCGAAGACGTGCTCCTCGCGGAACACCGACTCGTCCCACGACAACATCCCCTCCTCGGGGTCGTCTGCCATCACTTTCACCACGCTCCCGTAGCTACTTAATCCTTCGCCAGCGACAAAAGAGGTCGAACACAGGCGTTTGAGCTATCAGATCTGCTCTATTGCTCCTTGGACGTCATTTCTGTCCATCGACATACCGTGCTTTTCCTGGGCGTGTTCTTGCACCATATCGATGATTTCTTGCTCGTCGTTCGCCCGTACCATAAAGTCACAATCCTGTTGCGTACATTCGAATTCTTGTGCCATGATGAATCTCCCCCCGTTTCGGGGCACAAACGGGAACGGTATACTGATAGGTAACCGTTCTGGCTGTCGAAACGAGGAGAAGCGGTCAATCACGCTCGCTCACAGGACCTGTAACACGAGGCCAGCAGTGGATAGCACCGCCCCCAGAACGGCACAGTAAGTCAGTGGGCTTTTGGCGGCGGGTCCCCCCGCCTCGTCCGGCCGAAGCGTACCGTAAATGCCACCGACTATGATTCCGAGGGCGGCGACGCCGGTCACGAGCGATACGACGGTGAGGGGTCCCGGAAGCGATTCGGCGACCCACCGTATCGAGACGCTGATTCCGTACACCGCAAGAGCGACCCAAAAAACCCGAGACGAGGACATGTACATCTAATTCTCCAGCCAACCGAAAGTATATTCCGGAGGGTCACATCCCGCAGTTGGCGACGACCCCTAACCGAACTTCTCCAACAGGCGCTCGTAAAAGCCGTTTTCGCCTCCGTCGGCCAGTTTCTCCACGATGAGTTCGGGTGTCGAACGAGCGAGGTGGTCCTTGACCGGCGAGCGCTCCACCACGAGTTCGCCGTCGACCAACCCTTTCGCTTCGATTCCGTCGACCGCGACGTCGTAGTTCGCCACGGCCCGAATCTCGTCGGCGAGGTGTGAGACGAATACGCCGGTCACGTCGCGCTCGCCGAGTTCCTCCAGAATCCCCGCGATGATCTTCGCGCTCGCGCCCGGTTCGGTGATGCTTTCGAGTTCGTCCACCAGCACGAGTCTACCCGTCTCCCCGTCGGCGAGGGCGGCGAACTGTCGGAGCGTGCTCTCGAACGCGCCAGCGTCCAAGGTACCCTGCGTCTTCCCGTGGTAGTGCAGTTCCTCGAATCGCCGCAGTCGAACCGATTCAGCGGGAACTGGCAGGCCCATGTGGGCGAGGATGACGACGAGCGCCACCAGATCCAGCGTCGACGTCTTCCCGCCGCTGTTGACGCCCGAGAGCAGTGCCACACCGGAAACGCCGTAATCGACAGGGTCCACGTCCTCGAACGCCACGTCGAGGAGCGGCGAGCGCCCGCCGACGATGTCGAAGCCGTCCCCGTCGAAATCGGGCATCGTGCAGTCGAAGTCGCGGGCGAACCGTGCGACGGCCAACTCGACATCCAGTTCGAGCGCGGCGCGAACCAGTTCCCTCGCCGCCTCCCGTTCGTCCGCGAGTTCACGCGCGAGTTCGCGCTTGTGTCGCGCCGCGCGGCGTGATTTCTCCGCCGTCAGTTGCTCCCGAAGCCGCGAAATCACGCCCTCGTCGTGTTCGACGGGAAACGTCGGGTCGTCCGAGAACGCCTGTCGAGCGAGTTCGGATTCGCCCGCGTCCAGCGCCAGCGTCTCGATCAGATGCTCGCGGGCGGCGTCAACCGCGGCGTCGTACTCGTCGTTCAGTTCGCGCGAGAGGAGCGAATCCACCCCCGCGCCGCGTTCGACCAGCGAGAGCAGGTCGGAGCCTTCGATGGTCACGTCCTGCTCCCGAATCGCCTCGCGGAGTCGGTCGTTGGCGACGTTTTCGGCCATCGAGACGCCAGCGTCCAGATCCGAAATCGCGTCGGTCAACCGGGAGAGTTCCTCGTCGCCCGTCACGCCGCCGTCCGCGGTGACGCGGGCCAACGCGGATTCGAGTCCGTCGATGTCGAGCGGTGCGTCCAATCCCGCGACGCGATGAACCTCGGCGGCCGCGAGCAACGTCTCCCGATTCTCGGCGAAGAAGGCCAGCGGTCGTTCGGGAACGAGTTCCACCGGGGTGTCCAACGCGTCGGGTTCGACGCGAACGTCGCCGTCGATGGCGACGCCCGTGAACGCCTCGTCCAGCGCGACGACGGTCGAGTAGCCACGTGCGAGTTCCGCCAGTTCACGCGTGTCCTCCACGACCTCTATCGGCAGTTCCGGGATCGACTCGCGCGCTTCCGCGTACCGTTCGGCATCTGTCGTCGCCAGACAGCGGTCGTTGACTCGAACCCCCCGCGGACTCGATAGCGGTTCGACGCCCGCCAGCGCGTCGCGTACGTCGGCCGTCGGCGTTCGGTCCATCGCCCGACGGGTGAACTCGTGGACCTCCTCGATTCGGGACGCGGTGGAACTCGGGTACAGCGTTTCGAGGCGCTTCTCGGCGTACGTCGTGGCGGCGCGCGTTTGCACCAAGGAAAGCACGTCGCGGTACAGTTCGCGCGCTCTATCGGTTGCGAGAAAGCCACCGCCGTCGTCGTGTCGAATTCTGATGGCACCGCGCGCGATGGCGGCGGCGCGTCCTTCCGTGATGCCCGGCGCTCGCGCGAGCGTGGCGACGTCGCCGGTCTCCAGCGCTCGCTCGGCGTTATCCAGTTCCGCGAGCGCGTCGGCCGTCTTCGCACCGACGCCGGGTACCGCCTCGAACTCCATTCGCTCCGTGATATTGCGGCATACATAAAAAACGTTCCCGACGCGCATCGATCGGCGGTCGTCCGCTACCGTGGGGAGTCGGATCGGTGGAATTCGATGTACTTTCCCCCTCCAACGTGTTTTTGCCGGTCCACAACAATCACGAGGTATGTCGACCATTGACGAGAAACTGACCGCCGCGAAAGCCGACCTCGCGGACCGCGACGGCGTGCTCGTCGCGTTCAGCGGCGGCGTCGATTCGAGCGTCGTCGCCGCCATCGCATACGACGCGCTGGGCGACGACGCCGTCGCCTGTACCGCGAAGAGCGAAACACTGCCGGAAGCCGAACTCACGGATGCAAAGCGGGTCACCGATGAGATCGGCATCCGCCACGAAATCGCCGAATTCAGCGAGTTGGACGACCCGAACTTCGTCGAGAACGACGACGAGCGATGTTATCACTGCCGGACGATGCGCCTCGGTTCGATGTTCGAGGCGGCGGCGAAACTCGACATCGGGGTCGTCTGCGACGGGACGAACGCCGACGACGTGAGCGCGGGTCACCGCCCCGGCCTCCGCGCCGTCGAGGAACTCGACGCCTACTCGCCGCTTCTCCAGCACGACATCTCGAAATCGGAGGTGCGCGAAATCGCCGAGCGGTACGACCTCTCGGTCGCCGACAAACCCGCGATGGCGTGTCTCTCCTCCCGAATCCCGACCGGATTGGAAGTGACCGAGGAGCGACTTTCGCGCATCGAGCGCGCCGAAACCCTCCTTCGCCAGTGGGGGTTCACCCAGTTCCGCGTCCGCGACCACGACGGACTCGCCCGGATCGAACTCGGCGAGGCGGAACTGTCGCGGGCGCTGGACGAGGAGTTCGTTCGCACCGCCCGCGACCACTTCGCGGACCTCGGCTTCGACCACGTCACGCTCGACCTACACGGGTATCGGACTGGAAGTGTGAGTCCGGAGGGCGATGCGCGTGAACCGGATGGTGAGCGCGCGTCGGATAGTGAGCGGGGAGCGCGAGACTCCAACGGAGTCTCGTACGAGCGGTGAAATCGCCGAGCAAAGCTCGGCGGTCAGCCAGACTCCGTCTGGCAAAACCGCGAGTAGCGACCCGCGAACAAGAGGGCGATGTTCACTCGGCGACTGGCGAGTGAACATCGAAGAGCGAACGGTGTCCGAGGAAACGAATCTGACACGGTGAACCGCTGATCGAGGACGGGTTCAGTGCGGACTCGGGGACTGGCGATCCATAGAAAGCAGCGCCGGGCGTTCGCACCCAAAGGGTGGCAGTTTGCTGGCACGCGAACTGCGGTCTGTAGCTGCTGGCACGCGAGCTAAGGGCAGGTACGAACGCTACCACTACATTGAGGGCTGATCCCCTTAGTTATATACCGATTACAGCTATCGAAAGCTCCCATTGTGTAGCTCAACGAGAATGGGTGGACCAAAACTGTGTCAAACGGTCACCTGCCCGTCCATTTTAGGAGGAGCAGAGTTCCCTCGAACAGACCGACCATCGTGATCGCGACGAGGAACGGGGCCATTCCCGTCGGGTCGGGGCTGAAGAGGAAGGCGAACCCGGCGAACGCACCCCAGAAGTACAGGCGTTTGCTGGCCATCCACTGGCGTGTCGTCAGTCCCATCATGATGGCGAGCATGATGAGGAGCGGAATCTGGAAAACGATGGCCAACACGCCCATCATCATCAGGATGAGGTTGAACGTTTTCGTCAACCCGAAGGCGATGCCGACGTCCGCGCTCGACGTGTACGAGAGGAAGTATTTGAAGATGGCGGGCAGGATGAGGAAGTCGGCGAAACAGAGCCCGACGAACGCGAGGACGAGGCTGGTCGGGACCGCGGCGAGGTAGTAGCGTCGCTCGTTCGGGTAGAGTCCGGGGCGCATGAAGAGGTACGTCTCGTACACCATGACGGGGAGCGCCACGACGAGGCCGCCGAGGCTGGCGACTTTGAGCTTCGTCATCACGAGCGCCAGCGGGGCGTAGATTCGCGGTCGGGTGTCCTTCGCGACCGGCAGGATTTGATACCAGAGGAAGTTGATGATGTGGTCCGCGGTCGGAAGGATGAGAAGGGTGACGACCGCCGCGATGACGATGACGACGGCGAGTCGTTTTATCATCTCCTCGACGTGGTCGGCCAGCGGCATCTCCTCGTCCTCCATCGGCTGACTCGGCCGCTCGACTGCTTGCTCCGGGTCCTCTGGCTCGTACAGGTCTTCGTCCGGCGGCGCCGGCGCTTCTTCCGACGCCGGGACTTTGGACAGATTACTACCTGCCGTCGCATCCGATTCTTCGCCCATTCACCCGAGGATAAGCAGCCGTATTATTATAGGCTTTCTTCATCTCGCGAGACGGGAAGATTGATAACTGACACGGGGCTACCATCCCCAAGCAATGTCTACCTCGGGGAACAGTCTCATCGGCGAGGATACGGCGAGAACGGTTGCTTCAGGCCGTGAAACCATTGGCGGCCTATTGAGAACGGCACAGAAGGAACTCCAGAAGGTTTTCATCGTCTTCGTCATCGGGTTTCTCGGCACGTTCTATAGCATGTCGTGGGTGGTCATCCCGTTCCTCCGCCACGTGACGAAATCCGGGATGTCACCCGAGATACGGAGGCACGTCAACATCGTCGCCGTAACGCCATTCGACGTCATCCTTCTTCAGGCAAAAGTTGCGATGTTCGCCGGAATCGCCGTCTCCATCCCCGCTCTCCTCTACCTCGGCCGAAATTCGATCCGGGATCAGGATTGGTATCCCGATGCCTCCATCTCCTACTGGAAAATCATCCCGCTGGTGTTGCTCGGAATCCTGTTGTTCGTCGGCGGGATCGCCTACGGCTACTCCGTCTATCTCCCGATAATGTTCAGCTTCCTGGCGAAAAACGCCGTGAACGCCGGTTTGAATCCAAAGTACGGTATCGTACAGTGGATCGAATTCGTCCTCATCATCTCCCTTTCGTTCGGTCTCGCAGCGGAACTCCCGCTGATCATGAGTTCGCTGAGCTACTCGGGTATCGTGCGCTACGAGACGTTCCGTGACAAGTGGCGGTACGCCGTCCTCATCATCTTCGTCTTCGGTGCCGTGGCCTCGCCGCCCGACCCGTTCACGCAGGTGATGTGGGCGGTTCCGCTCTGTCTCCTCTACGGGTTCAGCCTCTACCTGTCGAAGTTCCTCGTCACCATCAAACGGGGAAGCAACGAGGTGAGTCCGAGGACGGCGATTCGGGACAAGTGGAACTACATCGCCGGAATCACGCTCGTCGCGGCGGCGGCGGCGTACCTGTTCATCACGCAGAACGGCATCGACTTCGTGAACGAACAGCTCCTTTCGGGACTCCCGGCGAAGTACCGTCCAGCGCCGTTCCCGCCGATACAACAAGCCATCGGCGTCCCGCGCGAAACGGCCGTCGTCCTGACCGCCGTCGCGGTCGCGCTCGTCGCGCTGATCCTCGCTACGCTCTACTTCCTGTTTACCTCCCTCGAAGAGAGCGCGGCCATCGGTCAGTCCACTGGTCTCGACCCGTACGAACTCGACGCGGCGGGTATCCGTGCCGCTCCGCCGGAACTGTTCGCCGAGATGGGCGAGGGCGAGTCGGTCGAGTACGCCCGCGCCGCGATGGATTCCGACCAACCCGAGAAGGCACAGGCCATCCTCGACCGCTACGACGCGGCACAGGAAGCGAAGGAGGCCGACGCGGCGGTTCAGACGGGCGAGAGTGATCCCGACGCACCCGAGGGCGAAGCACCACTCGCCGAGGACGTGGCACAACAGAGTACCGAGCAGGAGGGGAACGTCTTCCAGCGCACCACGGCGGGGATGGCGAGCGCGTTCACCGACGACGAGACGACCGAGGACGACATCGGCGGCTACTACTACGACTTCGCGTTCATCGCCCAGAGCCTCATGTCGAAGATGTTCCGCATCGTCATCGTGTTCATGCTCGTGCTCGCGGGCGTCTTCGTCTACCTCTATCAGGGTGGTATCGGAACCATCAACGAGGACTTCACCAGTCGCGTCCCGGCGGCCGTGACGGCCGTCGCCGGTAACGGACAACTGCTCAACGTCGTGACCCTCCATCCGGTCGAGGCGCTCATCTTCGAAGTGAAGATCAGCACGCTGCTCGCCGTCGTGTCCGTGCTCCCGATGGTGCTGTACTACGGATGGCCCGCGATGAAGGAGCGAAACCTCGTCCGCGGGAACCGAAACGTGTTCTTCGCGTGGGGTGGCGCGCTCTTCGCCGGTCTCCTCGTCGGCAGCTACATCGGCTACACCATCGTCGCGCCGGAGATCATCTCGTGGCTGGTCATGGACGCCCACCGCGCGGACATGGTCATTTACTACCGAGTGAAGGCGTTCTTCTGGCTGGTCTTCCTCACCACGGTCGGTATCGGCCTTCTCGCCGACATCCCCGTGACGATGTTCCTGTTCCACTGGGGCGGCATTCTCAACTTCAAGACGATGTTCGAACACTGGCGTCCGGCCATCATCGGCATCTTCGTCATCGCCGCGCTCGTGACCCCGGACAGCCTGTACACGCTGTTCCTCATCGCGATTCCCCTCTCGGTCGCCTACCTCATCGGTCTCGGCGGCCTCTGGGTCGGGACGCTCGGCGGTCGGCGCGCCTGACGGTGCGCTTAAGTATTCTTCACGGAATACCACGGTATGAGCAAGATAAGCGTCGAGATACCCGACGAACTGCTCGCCGACTTGGACGACCACGTCGGCGACGACGGTAAATTCGTGAACAGAAGCGACGCCATTCGTGCGTCGATCCGGAAAATGCTGGATATTTTGGACGAGATAGACGAACGTCACGGACGACTCGAAGATGACTGAGAGAGTGCAACCGGGGTCCGCGCTCGCAACCGGTCAACTCGTCCTCACCGGGTTGTTCGTGACGGCGCTGGTGACGGCACAGCTCACGGCGGCGAAAGTGCTCCAGTTCACGATTCCGCTCTCGCTTCCGGTCACGGGCGACGCGCTCGTTCTGCCGGGGGCGGCGCTGGCCTACGCGCTGACGTTCTTCGCGTCGGATTGCTACGCCGAAGTGTACGGGCGGAAGGCGGCCCAGCGACTCGTCAACGTCGCTTTCGTGATGATATTCGTCATGCTCGTGCTCGTCTGGTCCACCATCGAGGCACCCGCCGCACAGTCCAGCGTGGACCCCACGAAGTTCCAGACCGTCCTCAGCGCGAGCACGAACATCGTGATTGGAAGCCTCTGTGCGTACGTCGTCAGCCAGAACTGGGACGTCATCGTCTTCCACGAAATCCGCGAACTCACCGACGGCGACCACCTCTGGGCGCGCAACATCGGTTCGACGGCGACCAGTCAGGCCATCGATACGGTCATCTTCGTCGGAATCGCGTTCTACGCGCTCCCCCGATTCGCCGGTATCGGTCCGGAAATACCGACGAGCGTCGTCCTGTCGCTCATCGTCGGCCAGTACGTCTTCAAGCTGTTCGTCGCACTCCTCGACACGCCCTTCGTCTACGCCGTCGTGGGCTATCTGCGTTCACAGACGAACGCCGGTCGAGTGCCGAGTTCGGCGGACTGAAAATCAGACGGAAGTGATTCGGTGATGGACGACGAGAACCGTTAGTCCAGTCGCTGGGCGAAGCCGAACTTCGGCTTCACGTCCTCGACGCGGATTTCGACGGTTTCCCCTTCCTCGGTGTTCGGCACGAACAGCGTGTACTCCTCGACTTTCGCCACGCCGTCGCCTTCGCTTCCCACGCCTTCGATGGTCACTTCGAGTCTGTCGCCCGCTCTGACGGGTGCAGTGAGGCGCTTGCGGGCGACGAGGTAGACCTCGGAGGACTCGTCACGCGAGGCGTCGGGACTCATCGTTCGGACGTACTCGAATTCGGGTTCCATGTCGTCGCGCAGGTCGTCCAAGTCCGGTCCCTGAAACACTTTGACGACGAAGTCGCCGCCCGAATCGAGCAGTTCGAGTGCCGTTTCGAACGCCTGTCGGGCGAGGTACACCGAGCGAGCGTGGTCGAGGCTGTACTCGCCGGTCATGTTCGGTGCCATGTCGGAGAGGACGACGTCGGCCGAACCGGCGACGTCGATGACTTCCTGTTGGGTTTCCTCCTCGGTCATGTCGCCGCGGATGGTCTCGACGCCGTCGATGGATTTGATTCGCTGGAGGTCGACACCGATCACGGTTCCGTCGTCGCCGACTTCCTCGGCGGCGACCTGCAACCACCCACCGGGGGCCGCCCCGAGGTCGACGACCGTCTCGCCCTCGTGGAGGAGATGTGCGGATTCGTCCAACTGCTTCAGTTTGTAGGCCGCCCGCGAGCGGTAGCCTTGCTGCTTGGATTTGTTGTAGTAGTGATCTTTACGGGCCATTTGTTAGGAATGAGTTGTCTACGAGGATGTTTACGCCCTTCGTTGTCCGTCGCTCTCCGTGGCGTCCCACCGTTCAAAAATCGTAACTGGCCGACGAGGAACGCCCCGTCAGCGGTATTCACACTCGTCCTGATGACGAACGAGGTCGGATTTGTTCTTCCCGCCGACGAAGACCTTCTTCTTGCAGTAGTTGCACACTCCCCATCGAGGGTCGTCTTCGTCGAGCGTGTATTCTTCTGGCCGCCACTCCTGCGACATATTTCTTCAGAGTACCTTCTAGCGTAAAAAGTTTATCAAAAATCTGTATATTATCTCTTGTAATAATGGGGTAGCGGTGGTATGATTGTCCTCCGTTCGATGGCGTGGTGCGCCCTCAATATGCACATGCCGCGCGCGCGAACGGATGACTTTTATGCCACCCTTTCATACCCCCTATCAACATGTTCAAGGCTATCGTGAGCGCAGATACGCTCCGGACGACAATCGATTCCGTGGGCGTTCTTGTGGATGAATGTAAAATCCACTTGGAGGAGGATGGCCTCACTATCAAAGCAGTCGACCCGGCCAACGTCGGCATGGTTGACCTCCAACTCGACGCCGAAGCGTTCGAGTCCTACGAGTCGAACGGCGGTATTCTCGGCGTCAATCTCGACCGCCTCGAAAGCGTCGCAGGCATGGCTAGCTCCGACCAACTCATCGAGATGGAGTTGGACGAGGAGACGCGAAAACTCCACATCAAGATCGACGGCTTGGAGTACACCCTCGCGCTCATCGACCCCGATTCCATCCGCCAGGAACCCGACATCCCGGACCTCGATCTCTCCGCTACCATCGTCGTCGAAGGGTCCGATATCGACCGTGCGGTCAAAGCGGCCGACATGGTGTCCGACCACATCGCCCTCGGCGTGGACGAGGACGACGAGTTGTTCTACGTCGAAGCGGAAGGTGACACCGACGACGTCGATCTGAAACTCGACCGCGACGACCTCATCGACCTCACGACCGGACCCGCCCACTCCCTGTTCAGTCTCGACTATCTCAAGGACATGAACAAGGCCATCCCGAACGACGGCGAAGTGAGCATCGACCTCGGCGAGGAGTTCCCCGTCAAACTTCACTTCGAAATCGCGGAAGGCATGGGTCAAGTGACGTACATGCTCGCACCGCGCATCCAGAGCGACTGAAAACAGCCTCGACGACTCTCGTACCTCTCGTTCTACAGATTCCGGTCGATAACGGCCTTCGTCGCTTCCGCCTTCTCCTTCCAGCCATAGCCGACCTCGTAGACGTGACGCTTGTTCTCGACCAGTTCTTCGGGCGTGGACTCCTCGAATCCGCCGCGTCCCCACGTTCCGCTCTTGTGCAGCCACTCGACCACGTTTTCACGCGTCTCGGGCCACGACAGGCCGACCATCTCGTACCACGCGACCATGGCGAAGACGGCGTTGTCGTGACACCCCGGTACGCTCCCCTTCTCGTAAATCGTCCGCATCGGCTCGAAACTCGGTTCGGAGACGGTTTCGCGGAACTCGTCGCCGGTGAGCAATCGGAGCGCACCGTCGCTCTCCACGACGCGCTTTTCGTGTCGAAGTCGGTCGAGTGCGGCAGCGTGGGTCGCATCCCACCGTCCGTGAACCGTTTCGCGGAGTTCTTCCTCGGGGAGGGAGTCGGCCGATAGGATCGAGACGATGTCCGTGTACGCCTTTTCGATGTTCGTCCACGGCTCCCCGTCGAATCGGCAGTCGGGGCCGTGGAGGTTCGTCGTGGTCCGACAGTCGGGACAGGGATAGTCGAAACGTGGCACGCAATTCCGTTCTCACGCGTCGGTAATAGGTGATTGGATTCGGCCGAATCGAGGAAATGCGGCATTTCCGTCCCCTTTGTTCGAGAAATCTCTCGTTACTGGCGACCGTCGCGTTTATCCGCCACCGCTCGAAACGGCGAACAATGAATTCGCTCCATGCCCGATACCCGTTCCTCGCGTCCGCCCGCGAGGCGGTTCGGGACGCAAACCTGGACCCTGCGGCGGTTATCGCGGGCGAGGGAGAGCGCCACCCCGCCGTCGAGCGTGGCGTGGAGCGCGTGCGCCGAGCACTGCTCGATGGAACCGTGCGCGCCCCTGACGACGGACGACGGTGGGCGACATCGACGGAGGTGCTTTCCTATCCCATCGCCCGACTGTTAGTGTCGCTCCTCAACGCACCGGGTGCGGTGGAAAAGTACGCCAGCGCCGAGGCGACGACGGCCTACGAACGGTTCACCGCCGATTTCGAGACGCCCGACGACGGCCTGAAGAGCACGGGCGGAACGTCGCTCACGCTCCAACAGTTGCTCGCGGATTTCGACCTCTCGGAGGACGTTCGTCGCGCGCGGCGACGACTTCGGCGTCGACGTCGTCACCTACATCTCGCTCGCGGGTGACTACGGCGACGATTGGCGACTCGTCACGCGCCAACTTTCGGACGGCGTCGTCACCGTCTCGCAGGCCGAACTGCACGAACTGCTCCGGACGGCGGTGGAGGTGCGAATCGCCGAGGATCTACCGCTTTCGGTCCCCTCGGAAATCGCGGCCGCACTCGACGAGGAACTGTCGGAATTGGAGTCGTCGTTCACCGACGCGGACTTTTCACACGATATCGACACGCTCGCCCCGGAACTGTTCCCGCCGTGCATGACGGCGCTGCTCTCGCGGATGCGGGACGCGGAAACGCTTCCCGCCCACTCCGAGTTCACGCTCGTCTCGTTTCTCGCCAGCATCGGACTCGACGCGGACGAGATACTGTCGCTCTGTGAGGTTCGAGAATCGGGTCGAGGAGATCGGCTACGCGCTCGAATCGAGCGCGTCCGCGACGAGCGAACGACGCAGTTCGCGCCGCCGAGTTGCGCGACGTTACAGGCGTACGACGACTGCGTGAACCAGGATCAGCGCTGTGAAACGGTGACGCATCCGCTCGTCTACTACGAGGATGCGCTGGATGAAAACGGGACCGTGACCGACTGGCGCGACCGTTAGTGCTGATTCGCCAACCAGAATCCGACGCCAGTCATGACGAGAATGAAGAGTGCGATGACGCCGACGATTTCGAGCGCTCCCGCTCCAGTGATACCGCCGGTATCGTACTGAGATCCGACGATATACATCGCTACGATAAAGAATCCAACCGACACGACGGAGACGACGATGTCGCGGAGCGTATCGCCCTCGAGTTCCATGCTCTGGATTTCCCGGGGTTACATCAAAAGTTCTCCGCTTCGCGGTCGGCGCTCGTCCGTCGTCGTGAGCCACAGATTTTCCTTCATTTTTGACGGCTCAGAAATACGAATCGAGGATTCAACGAGCCATTTCCGTCGAGTTCGCCGCCGAAACGGTCTCAGCTTGCGTTGACAGGTGAAAGCCTTAGGGTCGTTCGGCACGTACCCTAATACGTCGAAACCACCGCTGAGGAGTCGCAACGTGCTGATTTTCGTCGCCGGGTTTCACGGAGGAAGCACCCATGATAGACACAGCCGCTTCCAGAAAAGTATCGCTGGCTCCGCTGGCGGAGACGGAGGAGACGAATCCACGCTCACAACGTGCCAGAGCGGAGCGAATGTCCGTCACGCCGCTCGGTGGCGGACTGTACGAAGTCGAAAGCCAGAGCGACAACACGTACTTCGTGGACCTGATCGGGGGTCGCTGTACCTGCCCCGACCACATGATGCGGGGCGTCCGGTGCAAGCACATCCGGCGGGTCGCCATCGAAATCAACGAGGGGCGCGTACCCCCGCCGGGAAAGGAGGCCGTCGAGTGTACACGATGTGACTCGACCGTCTTCGTGGACGAGAAGACGGCCGCCGCCGGGCCGCACTTCTGTGACCACTGTCGGCTCGAACCCGGCGAACCCGTCGTGGACCGCGCGAGCGCGACCTGCTGGTCGTCGTTCGGATGACCGACTACAGGGCCGACCAGGTCGAGGTACCGGGCCGCGACTGCACCGTCGCCGAGTATCCCACGAACGAGGGCTACCCGGCGGACGACCCGGTGGTCGAAGTGCTCTACCCGATTCCGTCGGGGCTTCGACCCGAACAGGTTGAGTCGCGTCACCTTCGGCGCTACTCGTTCCCGCGCTCGCGGCTCAAGCGGCCGGGACGCCCGAACGAGCAGTCCGAGTTGACCGACTTCCCGGACGCCGAGTAGTCGGATCGATTTTTCAGTATTTTCGAGCTTGACCGCGGAGCGACCGTTATTCCAAAATTTCCGTCGCCTCTTCCACCGAGAGAACGCCTTGATCGACCGCGTGCAGGATGTCCGAGACGCTGTGTTTCGATTCCTCGTCCTCGTCGTCGCTTTGGAGGTCGTCCATCGAGTCCCCGTCCTCCAGCGCTTTCTCCTTTTTCACCCGGTAGTTCCCGCCTTTCGTCTGGTGCACGTCGGCGGGGTGGAAGAAGTACCAATCCTCGCGGTCGAAGCGCACGCCGATCTTCGGTTTCGCGCCGAAGTTCTGCGAGAAGTAGACCAGCGCCTCGACTTCCTCCCCCGTGAGATAGATCGGGTCGCCGGAACTCGATTTCGCCTCGATGGCGTAGAAGACGTTCCCGTTCCCGGCCAGCACGTCCGGCAGTTCGCGCTGGGTCGCACCCCCGCTCGCGGGAGCGCGCATGACCGCAAATCCGACCTCGTCCAACCTGTTGACGAGTTCGCGCTCCCGTCTGTCGCCTTTCCGATTCGCCATATGGTCGATGGTCGGCGGTCGCGGGCAATAAAACGGCCGATAGCGCGGCGAAAGTGGAAGCGAGGACGTGATGATTCTTGTTTTTGGTCGAGCAGGTCCATGGAAAGTCCCTAACCGTTCGCTACGATGAGACGTTTCTGATTCATATGCGATTTCAATAACTGTGATGAAGACTTCGAAAGCCCCCGCCCGCTCGCGGTTGCTGTGCAGGATATTTTGGCCTCTCAACACCGCTCGGCCAAAATAGTGGCCCACACAGCAACCAAGTAAACGCGACCGAGCGGCCCCTTTCAGTCCACCCACACATCGCAACCGCCACCGCACCACGTCCTCCCCAACCGATTTCTCCTTCGTCGTTTCACTCCTCAGTCGTCATCCCTCGCGCGGGCGCACTGCCGTGCGCCTTCGCGCGCCGTGCATCTGGTCCGTAGCACTCAGTCCATCCAGCCGGGCGGCGCGCGAGAAACGCGTGCGAGGGATGAGCGGAACGACTGTAGGGAGTGGAGTTCCCGTGAGTTTGCGAACGGGAGCAGGGGAGAGCAAAGCTCTCCCGAAGCGAATCGGTTGGGGAGGCGTGTGGTGCGGTGCGGTTGCGGTATTCGTGCGGCTCGGTCATTGCAATCACAACTGAATCAGATTCGTCTGTTCGTAGCGGGCGGATGGTGGTTTTCGAGGTTGTCCTTTCGGTAACTGTAATCGCAGAATGACAGAACTCAGCAACTCGTCGTAATCGGACGCGAAACCCCACAAAAATCCCCTTTCTATTCCTGTTTACGTCCCATGCTGCCAGCTTCCCATGTACTCCGTCTGCTCGTCGGAGAGGGAATCGAACTCCACGCCGTCGGCGTCGAGTTTGATCTCGGCGATTTCCTTGTCGAGTTCGTCGGGCACGTCGTGGACGCCAGCGTCGTATTTCTCGCCGTTTTCGACCATCTCTCGCACACAGGCCGACTGCACGCCGAAGCTCTGGTCCATGACTTCGACGGGGTGACCCAGCGCGATGGGTGCGGCGAGGTTGACGAGGCGGCCCTCCGCGATGACGTTGAGTCGGCGGCCGTCCGCCATCTCGTACTCGTGGACGCCGTCGCGGGCGTCTCGCTCGGCGACGGCGAGGTCCGAGAGGTCGTTGAGGTTGACTTCCACGTCGAAGTGACCCGCGTTGGCGAGCAGGACGCCGTCCTTCATGACCTCGAAGTGCTCTTCGGTGATGACGTCGCGGTTGCCCGTCGTCGTGATGAACACGTCGCCGACCTCGGCGGCCTCGGCCATCGGCATCACGTCGTAACCCTCCATGTGGGCTTCGAGCGCGCGGCGCGGTTCGACTTCGGTGACGATGACGTTCGCGTTCTGGCCCGCCGCCTTCTTCGCGACGCCTTTGCCGCAGTAGCCGTAGCCGCCGACGACGACGTTCTTCCCGGCCCACGAGAGGTTGGTCGTCATGGCGATGGTCGCCAAGGACGATTCGCCCGTGCCGTGGACGTTATCGAACAGGCGCTTCATCGGCGTGTCGTTGACGGCGAAGACGGGGTAGTCGAGCGCGCCGTCCTCGTCCATCGCGCGGAGTCGGTGGACGCCGGTGGTCGTCTCCTCACACCCGCCGATGACGGTGTCGATGAGTTCCGGATAGTCCTCGTGGATGGCGGCGACCATGTCCATGCCGTCGTCCACGGTGATGGTGGGTTCGAGGTCGATAACGGATTCGATGGCCTCGTAGTAGCCCTCGTCGTCCACGCCACGCTTCGCGTAGCTGGTGATGTTCGGGTGTTCGTCCAGCGCGGCGCTCACGTCGTCGTGGGTCGAGAGCGGGTTACAGCCTGTGACGGCGACTTCCGCGCCACCCTCGGCCAGCGTCTCGACGAGGACGGCGGTCTTCGCCTCGACGTGCATTGCCATGCCGATTCGCTGCCCCGAAAGCGGTTTGTCGGCGACGAACTCCTCCTGAATCGTCGTCATGATCGGCATGTGCTGGCGCGCCCAGTCCATCTTGCGGTGCCCCTCGACGCGAGCGGACTCCAGGTCGTCCAATTGCTCGCTTATCGGCGGGTAGTCTGCCATACGTTCGAGATGGACGAGCGCGTTGAAAACGGTACCGAAGAAAACAGGGATTCGAATCGTCACCAGCGATCAGTCGTCCGGCGCGTCGAAGATGTCCTCGATGGAACAGCCGAAGTATCCCGCCAGTCGAAACGCGAGTTCGAGGCTGGGGTCGTATCGCCCTCCCTCGATGGCGTTGATGGTCTGACGGGAGACATCGACCACGTCCGCGAGGTCGGCCTGCGTGAGGTCGGCTTTCGCCCGCCTAACTTTGAGGTCGTTTTCCATCGCTACATCACGCGTCTGTAGTACAGTCCCGACCCGAAGTAGACTGCCTGTCCGAGCAGAAACGCGAGAAATTCGAACCGAACCTTCTCGAAATTGTCGAAGCCGTGCTGGTAGACGTGGGCCACCACCACCGCCAACAGCAACGCCGATAGCGCGATGTACGCCGTCCGAGAACTTCGGCGACCGATTTCGAGCGCGCGTTCGTCTGCGGTTTCCATGTAAAGTACTCTTTACTTGATGTCTGTAAAACTTTCCACCGGACTGGCTGTTCTGTCGCTACGTGGACCGGCTTTCCACTCGTGTCCTGTCGCTATCGAGTCGGCAGCAGGAAAATCGAGAGACCCTCCTCCGAAAGAGACGCCCTTCCAAAGACAGAGACGCCCTTCCAAAGACAGAGACGCCCTTCCAAAGACAGAGACGCCCTTCCGAAAACTCACTCCGTCGCGCGTGCGACCAGTTCGTGTGCCTTCTCCTCGGCGGTCTCCCGGACCGATTCCTCGTCCAGCGTCAGCACCTCGCGGTCTTCCATGAGGATGCGCCCGTCACCGATCGTGTGTCGAACGTCGCTCCCGTTGACGGCGTAGGCGAGGTGGCTGACGAGGTCGTGGTGCGGGGTGAGGTGCGGTGCCGATAGGTCGATGACGGCGAGGTCGGCGTTCGCCCCTTCCTCGATTCGGCCGCTGTTGAAGCCGATAGCGTCCGCGCTTCCGGCGGTCGCCATCTCCACGACCGCCTCGGCGGGGACGGCGCTGGCGTCGTTCGCGGCGAGTTTGCCGAGCATGGCCGCGTCGCGCATCTCGTCGAACATGTCGAGGTCGTTGTTCGACGCCGCGCCGTCGGTTCCGAGTCCGACGGTGACGCCCGCGTCCAACATCGCCTGTACGGGAGCCATCCCGCTGGCGAGTTTCATGTTCGAGGCCGGGCAGTGGACGACGCCCGTGCCCGTCTCCGCGAGCAGTTCGATTTCCGCCGTGTTGACGTGGACGCCGTGTGCGATGAAATCCCCTTCCTCGGTCATGCCCTCGTCGCGAGCGTATTCGAGCGGCCGCTCCCCGCGCTCTTCGACGATGGGCGCGACTTCGTCACGCGTCTCGTTTGCGTGATAGTGCACGGGAACGTCCGCTTCCCGGGCGAGCGGGACGTACTCGTCCAGATACTCCTCGCCGACGGTGGTCAGACTGTGTGGCATCACCGCGGTCGAGATGCGACCGTCCGCCGCGCCGTCGAACTCCTGGGCGATGTCGAGGCTCGTTTGGAAGTCCTCGCGCGCGGCGTCCTCGTCCCGTCCGATGGTGACCACGCCGTGGCCGATTCGGGCGCGAAGACCCGCTTCCTCGACGGCCTCCGCGACTTGTTCCATCTCGAAGTACATATCCGCAAAGCCGGTCGTTCCGGATTTGATCATCTCCAACAGACCGAGGTCCGTTCCGGCGCGAACGTCCTCCGGCGTCAGTTCGGCCTCGACCGGCCACACGTCCTCCCGGAGCCACGTGCCGAGCGGTTTGTCGTCGGCGTAGCCGCGCAGGAGCGTCATCGCGGCGTGGCAGTGGGCGTTCACGAGCCCCGGAATCACGAGGTCCCCCTCCGCGTCGAGGGTCTCGTCCGCGTCCGCGACGTCGCCGACGGAAAGGATCGTTCCGTCGTCCTGATTCACCAGCACGTCCGCGCGTTCGACGGTCATGTCCGGTCGTAGTACCTTCCCACCAGAAATTTTGAGCGTCGTCATGGGCCGAAATAGTTCACCCCCTCGCATGACTCTGCTGGATTCCCCCGTGATACGGTACAGTATGGCACAATTTGCAGTTTGAACCGGGAAAGCAAGAGTAATCCGTCTGGCCGACCGAAGCCGAGATAATGCGAATCGCGGTCCCTAACAAGGGCAGGTTGCACGACCCGTCGATGGAATTGCTCGAACACGCCGGGCTGCATGTCGTGGACGGTGCGGACCGCAAGCTGTACGCGAACACAGTGGACCCGGACGTGACGCTGCTGTTCGCCCGCGCCGCCGACATCCCCGAGTACGTGAGCGACGGCGCGGCCGACCTCGGCATCACCGGCCTCGACCAAATGCAGGAGGCAAACCCCGGCAACGTCTCGGACCTCCTCGATTTGGGCTACGGCCAGTGCCGACTCGTGTTGGCCGCACCCGAAGAGGGCGACATCAAAGAGGTAACCGACCTCGCGGGCAAGACCGTCGCCACCGAGTTCCCCAACGTCGCGAAGCAGTATTTCGCGGAAACCGAGGTCTCCCCCGAAATCGTGGAGGTCTCCGGCGCGACCGAACTCACGCCGCACGTCGACATGGCCGACGCCATCATCGACATCACGAGCACCGGCACGACGCTGCGCGTCAACAGCCTCGGCATCATCGACGAGGTGTTGGCGAGTTCGGTTCGACTGTTCGCCCGCGACGACGTGGTCGGCGACGACAAGGTCGATCAGGTCACCATGGCGCTCCAGTCGGTCATCTCCGCCGAAGGCAAACGCTACCTCATGATGAACGCGCCCGAGGACAAACTGGACGAAATTCGAGAAGTAATTCCCGGCCTCGGCGGCCCGACGGTCATGGACATCGCCGGAAACGGCAAGGTCGCCGTCCATACCGTCGTGGACGAACAGGACGTGTTCGAGACCATCAACGAGGTCAAACAACTCGGAGCCAGTGGCATCCTCGTGACGGAAATCGAACGCCTCGTGGACTGAACGGCTCTTTTTGCGCTTCGTTGCGTTTTTGTGGGCAGAAAGAACTTATTTTCTGACGATCGATCACTGATATGGACGTGCTCGCAGTCTACGGATTTTCTGACGCCACCGTCGGTACCGTCATCGCGGTGGCGTGGTTCGCCCTCCTCGTCGTCGGTGTCGTTCAGTATCGGAAGGGTACCCGCTCGCGTCAGCGACTGTATCGAACGATAGCGCTCTCCTTCTTCTGGTTGGCATACGGTTTGTTTCAGATATCGACCGCGCTCGACGGCGTGTTGGACATCGTCATCGGCCTCTTCGGCATGGTTCTGATGATACTCGGTTTCGTCTTCGGCATCCGGTGGTGGCGAGGTCGGAGCAGTGCTGAAAATCCCGAAACATCCGGATAGACTCCCGCGAAGAAATTACTCTCACTTCTGACCGACGGTTCTCATCGACTACGCGCTTGCCGACGAACGTCGGCCGCTCCCCGCAGAGAGCATGTCTACTTCGATGGTGATTTTCTCGTACGGCACGAATGGGGCTTTTGCTCGCCCTTCCTCGCGGAAATAGACGATTCCGTACTCGGCGAGGAGGTTCACATCTGCAACCACTTCGCTCGGGTTGCGGTCGAGTCGCTCGGCAAGTCGTCGGAGACTCATTGGCGGATCATTCTTGATGCTCCGAAGGACTTGGAGCCGCCGCTGTGTCAGAAGTTTTCGCAAATCCTCGGGATTATCGAAATTCAGCAGGTGTGGTACCTGTTCGCCACGCTCGAAGCGCTCCGCAAGTTCGATTTCCCGCTCGGTCGCTTTCTCCTGTGAATCCGCAGTGATGAGCAGGAGTTCGGGATATTCCGCTTCTTCAGGCGTTGGTTCGGTGGTGTGGTCGGTGTCAGTCATCGGTCGTTCACTTCTTGTTTGAATTGCCGGACGTGGCTTGCGAGTCCCTCGAATTCGATTCCGTCGACGGTATCCGGTGTGTGGCGGTGATGCATCCCGACACCTTCCCGGTAGGGGCTGTTGTCGCATCGAAGCAAGGTAGTCCCATCGGCGGTCATATACTGAAATCGGTAGCGAATCCCGTTCGGATACGCTTCACTTTCGGGAACTTGCCATGCACGCATTTCGTATCGGCTCCCGTCTTCGAACTCTGTATCGGCTTTGTAGACCAGCGTCGCCAACCTTGTCGCACCTATGTATGGGTGACACCCCTACACAGATAGTTGTTTGGGTGTATGCCAAACACCCAAACAATCTCCCCGCTCCCCTAAATCCCTGTTGAACTCCAACCCGTCCTCCCCTCTACGCCGTCCCCAACTCCGCCAACAGGTGTGAAATCTGCAACCTGTCGCTCGTCCCTTGTGCCAAGTCCATGTCCACCTCGGCGGCGAGGACGACGAGTTCGGCGAGTTCCTCCCCTGAATAGCGGTTCTGCCGGAAGGCGTCCATGATGGCTTCGAGCACTTCCTCGCCGCTGTAGCCGTCGTCCACGAGCAGGTCGTCCAAGTCCTTGCGGGCGTCGTTGAAATCGCCGCGTTCGGCCTTGTCGAGCATGTCGCCGATGCGGCCGCTGATACCGAAGTTGCGGATGATTTCGTAATCCTCGCTGCTGACTTGGCCCTCCTGTTCGTAGAGCAGTTGCGCGTAGAGGATGGCCTTCCGCACGTCGCCTTTGACGTACCCGGAAATGAGTTGCACGCCGCCTTCGTCGTACTCGACGTCCTCGGCGTCGAGAATCCTCGTGAGAACTTCCTCTATCTCCGTGCTGGTCGGTTTTCGCATCGCCACGGGGAAACACCGCGACTTGATCGGCGGGATGAGCTTCGTCGGTTGGCGCGTGGTGATGACGAACTGCGTCGTCTCGTGATACTGTTCCATCACCCGGCGAAGCGCCTGCTGGAAGTCCTCGCGGATGGATTCGGCGTTGTCGAGGACGATGGTCTTGTAGCTCCCGGTGGAGGGCGCATAGCCCGCGTACTCCTTGAGGACGTGGTTTATCATCTCGCGCTTCGACCAGTTGCGCTTGTACTTGTTCTTCCCCGACCCCTGTCGGTACTGCTTGGAGAACTCCGTCTGCCCCTGGAGGAAATTAGAGAACCGCGGGTCCTCCCGAATCTCCTTCTTCGTTCGGTCGAAGAAGTCGGCGACGTTGATCTCCACGAGGTCGTTGTCCGGGTCGTCGTGTGCCTCGCGGGCCAGTGCTCGCACGGCGGCGGTCTTCCCACTCCCCTCCGGGCCGTGGATGACGAGGTTTATCGGCTCGTTCACCGCCCGCTCCAGATAGTCGCGGACTTCGGGTTGGGGCAGGTCGGCGAGGTCCGGCGCGTGCGTTTCAGTCCACAGCGGCGACTCCATTGCCGTTTTCTACGAAGTCGCCGGACAAGAATCGGTCGGTTGCGCCGCACGCTGAATCGATCCCGACAAAAGAAGCGGTTGATGACTTATAGCAGGTTCCCGATGGCGCTGAAGACGGAACCGATGACGCTCGAATTCGTCGCGTTGGTGCTGGTCGTTCCTGCTTGGGTCGTCGTCTGCTCGGTCATCGTCGCGTTTCCGGCACTCGTCGTTTCGCTCTGGGTCGTCGCGGTACCGGCACTCGTCGTCGGTTGTGCAGTCGCGGTCGCTTGCGACGTCGTCGTCGCAGTCGTGCTCGTTCCTGCACTCGTACTCGTCGTGGTTCCTGCCTGTGTCGTCGCCCCTGCTGTCGCGGTCTCCTGCGACGTCGTTGCGGCCGACGTCGTGGTCGTCGCGTTACCGGCCGACTCGAACGTTATCGTCGCTATTTTGCCGAAGTTACGGGTGTACACGCCGTGCGTGTACGTTCCGGGTTCGACACCGGTGCTGTCGACCTCGTAGCTCACGCCCGTCTGTTGTCCGGGCGAGAGGGTGACGTTCTTCCGCTGAACGACGTTCCCTTCGATTCGGAAGTCCACGGCCTGCGTGAGCGTCTGGTCGGTCGGGTTGTTGATCGTCGCTTTCACGGTGAACGTGTCACCGGCCGTCACGTTCTCCGGTGCGCTGAGACTCTGCACGTCGAACGACGGGCCGAGGTCGTTGACGTTCTCCATGTTCCCACTCGTGGTCGTCGCGGTCTGCGTGGTCGTCTGCTGTGCCGTAGTCGTCGTCGCTGGCGACGTGGTCGTCGTGCTCGTACTCGGCGTGCTCGTCGTTGTACCTGCCTGTGTCGTCGTCGGCGACGTAGTCTGCGTGGTCGCCGCTCCACCACAGCCACAGTTGGCCCCGCTGGTCGTGGTTGCTTGCGACGTGGTCGACGTGGTCGTCGGCGTCGCAGTCGTGGTCGCAGCGGTCGTCGTTGCGGCCGTCGTGGTCGCGGCCGATGTCGTGGTCGCACCACCGGCCTGCGTCGTGGTCGACGTGGTCGTCGGTTGTTCCGTCGTAGTCGTCGTCGCGCCGCCGCCCTGCACCGTCACGTAGGCCGGGTCAATGACGATGTTGTTGTCCACGATGTACGGGATGTCCGCAGTGCCGCCCGACGTGACGAAATCGTACACACGATTTCGGTTGGTGTCGAGATGCGGCATGGCGATGAGCGTCTGGCTCTCGGTCAACGGTTTGTCGAGCGTCACGGTGACGTCCTTGTGCGTGCCCGGCCCGAGGTACTGCGAGGTGCCGACCACGCTACCGATGACGTTCCCGTCCGCAAGACTCGCGTCGTGGATGGTGACGAAGCCACCCTCCGACATGGTGACCGAATCGACCGTCACCGTCTGCCCGTCGCTAGTCTGGTTGTCGAACGTAACGTTCGCGTTCAACTTCGACGGGGACGTCGGTCCTTCCGGAATCCCCGGCCCGCCCGGCATGTAGGGCGCGAGGTTGGGAAGGCTCACGTTCCCCGGCGCTTCCACGACGAACGTCGTGTTCTGCACCGAGATGTCGCGGAGCACCACGCGAACGCTACTGACGTTGCCCGCTGCCGCCGCTTTGGCGTGTTCGGACGCCCGCTTCAGGTCACCCTCCGAAACGCTCGGTCCGTTCTGAACGACGTCGTTTGCCGATTTGTTTTCGAGCAAAGCGGTCGCGTTGATGCGGACCGTCTCGTCCTTCAGGTGAACTCCTTCGACGACCTCGGTTCGGTCCGGGGTCGAGTCGGTCCCGACCACGAACGACCAGTCGGCGATGGAGAACGATTTGACGTGGAAGACGAACTGCTGTCCGGTCGCGTTCGTCTCGTTCGTCGCGTTCCCCGCTCCGCCTTGCTGGCCGACCGAGATCTGCGCCTGGTCGATCACGACCGTGCCGTTCGCGGTGTACGGCCCATCGACGGACCCGTTACCGATGACGAAGTCGTACACTTGGTTCGAGTTCGTGTCCATGTGCGGCATGGCGATGAGCGTCTGGCTCTCGTTGATGGGACGTGCGAGCGTCACGGTGACGTTCTTGTGCGTTCCCGGTGAGAGGTAGACGGAGTTGCCCACCACGCTGCCGACGACGTTCCCGTCGAGCAGGCTCTGGTCGTGGATGGCGACGAAGCCACCCTTCTCCATGGTCACGGACGAGATGACGATCGTCTCGCCGTCACTTTGTTGATTGTCTATCGTTACGTTTGCCTGCGATGTATTCATCTGAGTGACATCGTTCAGGCTCGTAACCTGTGTTTCCGATGCTGTATTTGCTCCCCCACCACCGCCCGACGTCGCTAGCGATGTCGCAACACCGCCGGCGAAGACGACGAGAAGGGACACGAGTACAGCACTCACTGTTCTCGGGATTCGTGTCATATCTCTCCCATTCCGCGTCCGACGTGACGACGAGATGTCGGATAAACCGGTTCGACCGTTCACGCGTTAAGACGCCGATTCGCCGGGTTAAGTCGAAGTTGCGGCGGTTCCCTCGAACGCCCCCGAAACGCGGCGAAGCGGGACAATTCGGAATTTCACTCGCTACGTTCCGACCGACAACGGTGATTTCGAACGACGAGGACGGCTTCGGAAGCGGTTTCGAAGGCTGTTTAATCGTCCGCCCGCGAATTGCGAGTAGATGTCGATGCGCGTTACCTTCCTCGGAACCAGTGGGGCAGTGCCGACGACGGAGCGAAACCCGAGTTCTATTCTCGTCAACCGGGAAGGCGACCGCTTGCTCTTCGACGCCGGGGAGGGCACCCAGCGCCAGATGATGCGCTTCGGGACCGGATTCACCATCTCCGACCTGTTCGTCACGCACCTCCACGGCGACCACATCCTCGGGATTCCCGGTCTGATCCAGACGTGGGACTTCAACGACCGCGACGACCCGCTCATGATCTACACGCCGCGGGGGACCGGCGACGCCATCGACTCGCTCGTCCGAACGGCGGGCCACCAGCCCTCGTTCCCCATCCACATTACGGAAGTCGCACCCGGCGAGGTCGCCGTCCGTCGCGACGACTACGAGGTTCGCGCCTTCCGCACCGACCACGACGCCAACTCGCTCGGCTACGCGCTGGTCGAGGACGAACGAAAGGGCCGCTTCGACCGCGACCACGCCGAGGAATTGGGCGTTCCCGTCGGCCCGAAATTCCAGCAACTCCACTCCGGCACCCCCGTCGAGTTGGAGGACGGCACCGTCGTTCGCCCCGAACAGGTCGTCGGCGAACCCCGTCCCGGCCGCCGATTCGTGTACACCGGGGACACCCGCCCCACGGAGCAGGCCGTCGATGCCGCCGAGGACGCTGACCTGCTCGTTCACGACGCCACGTTCGCCGACGACCGGGCGGACCGCGCGGCAAAAACGGCGCATTCGACCGCACGGCAGGCCGCCACCGTCGCCCGCCGCGCTGAAGCGAAACGGCTCGCCATCACCCACGTCTCCTCGCGGTACGCCGGGAACGTCTCGGATCATCTGGCGGAGGCCCACGAGGAGTTCGACGGCGAAATCTTCGCCCCCGACGACGGGGATACGGTCGAGATTCCGTTCCCGGACGAGTAGCGGAACTGGCATTTCGGCGGTCGTTCTTTCGAATTTGAAACCCGTCAGAACCAATAGAATTAACTCCCCATAGTCAATACTCCCATCCGAAGCATGCGGGGTAAAGCCGCAAAAGGCCAGTGCAGGAACACTGACCCCGTCTGCTTCGGAGCCTACCGAAGCATGTCGGACAACGAACCTTCTAATGAAAAGCGTATCGCCACCACACAAACCGTTCTCTGTCTCAAAGGCATCGACCGCGAGGACGTGGACGAGCAGTTGTTGGAACTGATCCACGAGCATTTCAAGCAAAAGGGGCTGGTCGTGCGAGATATCTCGGTTCACGCCCAGCGACGGTACGCGTCCGGTCGTTCGTGGCGTGAAACACCGTGAAGAGGACAGCGAGTGGTAGAATTCTTCTGTTTTTTGTGAGTTGCTCAGTCACGGCTCGTTGATTCTGGTGGAGTAAGTGCAGCAACTGCGATGAAGTCCTCGAAAGCCCCCGCCCGTTCGCGGTCATTGCGCGGGATATTCGCGCTCTCCACAACGCCCGCGCGAATACTGGCCCGCGCAAGCGACCAAGCAAGCGCGAGCGGACGGAAGCTTTCGGGGTCTGCCTCTCAGTAGCTGCAATCGCAATAGAATCAAAACTAAACGCATCATTTCGCCACAAGCGCAGTCTAGTCCCTCCCGCCGTTCGTGTTGCGCGTCGGATTTATATTTCGAGAGACCCTACCACGAATCGTGAGCGAGCGAACGAGTGCCCTCGACGCCCTCGTTTTCGGTGTCGATATCCAAAGCGGGGACGTTCGGGGTGATTCTCCCTCTTACGCGCTCGTCGTCTACGACGGCGAGGGAATAGACCGCGATGTCGTCTCTTACCGCAAACTCCGGCGGCTCATCCACCGCGACGAACCGACGTTCGTCGCCACGGACAACATGTACGAACTCGCCGCCGACAAGAACGCTCTCGTCCACTTCCTCGGCTCCCTGCCGGACGACACCCGCCTCGTGCAGGTGACCGGCGCGGAGCGACCCGAACCGCTTTCCCGGGTCGCCTCGCGCCACGGCGTTCCATACGGCAAGAAACCGATGCGCGAAGCGGAGGCTGCGGCCCGCCTCGCGGCCATGAACGTCGGCCAAGAAGTCTCGGCGTTCACGAACACCACACAAGTCAAAGTCGCACGTGGGCGTTCGACCGGAAAGGGTGGCTGGAGTGCCGACCGCTACACCCGCCGGATTCACGGCTCGGTGAAGGAGTACTCCCGGAAAGTCGAATCGAAGCTCAAGGAGGCTGGACTCGACTACGAACGCGACGTGACCGAGAAGTACGGCGGCTACTCGAACGCGATTTTCAGCGTGGAGGCCCGGCCGAGCGACATCCCGGTCTCGGCCCGGCGTTCCGGCGACATCCGCGTCGAAGTCGAACGCCTCCGCCGCGACGGCATCGAGTTCGAACCGCTGGCGAAGCGCCGCGATCACGTCATCGTTGGGATCGACCCCGGTACGACCACCGCTGTAGCGATGACCGATTTGGACGGCAACGTGCTCGACGTGTTGAGCACGCGAACCGCCGACACGGCCGACGTCATCGAGTGGATCATCGAACGCGGGCGCCGGTCATCATCGCGGCGGACGTGACGCCGATGCCCGAGACGGTCGAGAAGTTCCGCCGGAGTTTCGACGCGGCCGGATGGACTCCCGACACGGACCTGCCGGTGGACGAGAAGCAACACCGCACGAGAGAAGACGGCTACGACAACGACCACCAGCGCGACGCGATGGCGGCCGCGCTGTTCGCCTACGACAGCCACGAGGACCAGTTCGGGCGAATCGCCCGGAAGGTCCCGCCGGGAATCAGCCGCGGCGAGGTAACCGCCCGTGTCGTCGCGGGCGACGAGAGCGTCGAAAGCGTCCTCCGTGACCTGTCGGACGACCCGGAACCCGAGGAGGAACAGTCCGAACACACCGTCCGCGAACTCTCCCCCGAGGAGAAACGCATCAAACAACTCGAATCGCAGGTCGAACGCCTCCAGTCGCACGCGGACGATTTGAACGAGAAAGTCGAGCGAAAGGACGAGCGAATCGACGAGTTGGAGACGGAACTCTCGGACACGCGGCGGAAGGAACGGCAGAGCGCCCGCGAACGCAGGGAAATCTCGCGCCTGCAACGCGAGAACAACAGACTGGAGGACGAACTCGACGACCGCGACGAGACCATCGAGGCGCTGGAAGGCAAACTCGCGCGACTCAAGGAACTGTGGAAACTCGACCACTCGAACTTCAGCGACGTGTCGGAGAAGCAGGCCGGACTCGTCGCCGTCAAACCTATCGAGAAGTTCACCAACGACGCCATCGACGCCGCCGACGAGAGCTACGGCCTCGCCGACGGCGACGTGATTTTCCTCCGCGACGCGAGCGGCGCGGGACATTCGACCGCCGAGCGGTTAGCGGACATCGCTCCCCGCGTCGTCCTGAAAGCGGGTGGCATCTCCGACGCGGCGGACGAGGTACTGTTCGAACACGACGTTCCGGTCGGCCCCGCCGACGGAGTGACGATTCAGGAGATAGACGAACTCGCCGTCGCACGCGAGTCGGAAGTCGAAGCCGTCATCGACGACTGGCACGACCGGGCCGAGGAACGCCAGAAACAGGAAAAGGCCGACCAACTCGACCAACTCATCAGCGAACATCGGGCTGAGAGTCGAGCGGACGGTCGCGGGTCGTCCTCGCTCGGGAACTGATCTTACGTCGTCCAGTCGGTCGTCAGCGTTCGCAGGACGCTCAATCCCCAGATGGCGACACCGAATCCGAGTACCAGCACGGTCGCATACAGAAGCACGTACTCCGGGAGCGTCGTCGAAACTCCTTCCTGAAATCGAATGGCAGGATACAGCGCGAGGGCGCCGACGACGGTCATCCAGAGACCGATCCGTTTTCCGTTCATACCTCCGGGTTTTTCTTCCGACGACTTGGCTGTTGGGAGTGCGATTCCCAGTAGCATGATGACGCAACCCTAAAGCCGGTGAACCATCTTTTCCCGAGCATGGATGCCTACGAGTTAATCTCACGGAACGCCGAGGAGTTGGTGACCGAGGAGGAAGTGCGCGAACTCGCGGCGGACCCCGAGGGCAAGCGCGCCTACGTCGGCTACGAACCCTCCGGCGTGCTCCACATCGGGCACATGCTCACCGCCAACAAACTCATCGACTTGCAGGAAGCCGGCTTCGAGGTCGTCATCCTGCTCGCGGACGTGCACGCCTACCTGAACGACAAGGGAACGTTCGAGGAGATTCAGGAGACCGCGGAGAAGATGAAAGAGCAGTTCATCGCCTACGGACTGGACGAGGAGAACACGGAGTTCCGATTCGGGTCCGAGTTCCAGATGGACGACGACTACGTCCTCGACCTCCACTCGCTCGAACTGGAGACGACGCTCAACCGTGCGAGCCGCGCGATGTCGGAAATCCAGAGCGGCGAATCCACGAAAGTATCACAGGCGGTCTACCCGCTCATGCAGTCGCTCGACATCGAATACCTCGACCTCGACCTCGCCATCGGTGGGATGGAACAGCGTAAAGTCCACATGCTCGCCCGCGACACGCTACCGAGCATCGGCTACGACGCGCCGACCTGCATGCACACTCCGCTCATCGCCGAACTCTCCTCCGGCGAGGGCAAGATGTCCTCCAGCAAGGGCGTCACCATCTCGATGGAGGATTCGACCGAGGACATCGAGGAGAAGGTCAACGGTGCGTTCTGCCCGCCGACCCGCGACCCCGAGGGTGACCTCGAAAACCCCGTCCTCCAAATCTTCGAGTACCACGTCTTCCCGCGCTTCGAGCAGGTCGTCGTGGAACGCCCCGACAAGTACGGCGGCAACCTCGAATACGACGACTACGAAACTCTCGAAGACGACTTGGAGAGCGGCGAACTCCACCCCGCCGACGCGAAGGGCGCGCTGGCGACCTATCTCGACGAACTCATCGCACCGGGCCGCGAGAAGATTCGACAGGCCGAGTAACGCGTTCTAATTGCAGCGCTTTTGACCGTCCGTCGTGGATTTCCGTACTACTTCCCTTCCATACACACCGAGACGCTATACGAAATCCCGTATCTGGACGGCAGTGGCGGGGTGACCGTTTCGGCGTTGTCTGATGGTGGGGAAGAATAATATCGCCTGAAAGTCTCGCCTCAAACAATGACCACATCCCTACCGGATGGCGTCCGCCACGTCGACTGTCGAACACGGGACAAACCGAACGTGTACATCGTCGACGACGGTGAAATTACGCTCGTAGATGCCGGTTGGCCCGGCGACGAAGCGACCGTACGGGACGGCGTTCACGATGCCGGTCTCGAACTGGCGGATATCGACCGCGTTCTGTTGACCCACTACGACGGCGACCACGTGGGAACGCTCTCGCGGTTGACGCCCGACTTGGATGCACCGGTGTACATCCATCGGTTGGAAGCACCGTACGTCGCCGGGGACCAACTCCCGCCGTGGACCGCTCGCCACGGGATCGAGGCGCTGCAACGATTGTATTATCGGCGGCTCACGCTTCCCGACCTTCCGATTCGTTCTATCGAGGACGGGGAAACGATCGGCGACTTTCGGGCGTACCACACGCCGGGGCATACGCCCGGCCACGTGGTTTACCTTCACGAGGACCTCTCCGCCGCGTTTCTGGGTGACCTCGCGTACGGGCTCGGGGACAGTCTTCGTTCGTCCGGCAGGATCACCAGTTACGACACCACCCAAGTCACCGAAAGCATCGAATCACTCTGTGAACGAACCGAGGAGTTTCAGTACGCGTGTCCCGGGCACGGTCCCCCGCTCGAAGACGGTCACGACCTGTTGGCGAGCCTCGTCGCGTAATCTGCGGCCTGCTGTCGTCTTATTCTCCCGAACTCGACGCTTTCCGAATCATTTCGACTACGCCCTCCCCTCGAAACGACGTTCCAACCCGGACCCCGTTCTCCCGTGATGTCGATTTGATATCGCTGATTTGGGTTTATCGACGATGGGATTCGGACCGCTTTTCCGGCATCTACGATCAGGAACGGTGTTCGAAAAGAAGAAAACAGCCCTTGAGAACGGATATATCGACGGAATCCCTGGATTACTATCCGCTGCCGGAATGAAAACCGCCCGTCGATTATTCGAATCCGCCGCCCATCATCCCGCCCATTCCGAAGTTGGCGAGCAGGCCCGAGACCAGTCCCCACGCGGTCAGCACGAAGCCGACGACGACGAGCGCGATTCCGGCGGCGATAATGAGGCTCTGAACGGCGATGACGCCGATTCCGACGATGAGGACGAGTAGTCCCGCGATACCTTTCGTGCCGAGTTTTCCGAGCATAGCCCGGATTGTGTCTGCCACGGCCTTAAAACCGACAGTTGGAGAGATGAGCCTTACAGCTCCCCCATCGCTTGACGCCGACCAGTTCGTCGTCGGCGTACATACCGAACAGGCGGTAATCCGGTTCGTCTTTCCATTCACGAATCGCGGACGCGTCTGTTTCCGCCCACAACTGTTGAATGACCGGAATCGCGGTTGCCCACTCTCGGGTCGTCGTCAACTCTTCGACGCTCGTCGTTTCCACGTTCAACTGTCCCAATGGACGGCGGATTTAAAAGCATACCAACCGAATATACACGGTGAGACATGAGTGACAGCAGTGGACGGAATAACCTCCGAATGCCGGACGACAACGAGGTATTCGCCACAGTCACGAACATGCTCGGTGCCAACCGGGTGAAAGTGCGCTGTGCGGATGGTAAGGAACGAACCGCTCGTATTCCGGGCAAGATGCAAAAACGCGTCTGGATTCGTGAGGACGATATCGTTCTCGTCGAGCCGTGGGACTGGCAGGACGAGAAGGCCGACATCACGTGGCGCTACGAGAAGCAACAGGCCGACCAACTTCGACGCGAAGGCCACATCAACTGAGCCGAATCGGGAGCGTTTTACCCGTAATCCGTTGCCGAGAGTACCAACGCGGTCTCACTATGATTCCTGGTATCATACTGCAACCGGAAAGCGCGGCCGTTTCCGCTGTTCGGTTAAATACGTGGTTCCTCCGTCCCTCTATGTCCGAACAGATCACTGTCCAAGACGTTGCACACGATGCGGAGTTCCCGGAACTCATCGAAGGGATTCGAAGCCGACGCTCGGGTCACAACTACGACCCGGACGAGGACATCTCCGACGAGACGCTCGAAGAACTGATCCGGGATGCGGCGATTGCGCCGTCGTCGTACAACCTCCAACCGTGGGAGTTCGTCGCCGTTCAGGACGACGAACGACTCGACGAAGTCGTGGACATCGCCTACGGGCAAGAACACATCCGCGACGCCGGAACGGCCATCCTCGTCGTCGGCCACACGAACGCGAAGACGGCCGACCGCGTCTTCGAGGAGTGGGCCGAGGCGGGTCGAATGGACGAGGAAACCGCACAGCAGACGAAAGCGCAGACGGCGGAGATGTACGAGGGCGACGCGATGGGCCGTGACTACGCGATTCGGAACGCGAGCCTCGCCGCCCAGAACCTCATGCTCTCCGCGCACGCACGCGGGCTGACGGCCACGCCGATGATCGGTTTCGATCAGGAACGCATCGCGGAGTTCCTCGACCTGCCGGACGACGAGATTCCGGTGATGTTGCTCGCTGTCGGTCCAAGTGGCGGCGATGAACCCGAACGTCTCCCCCGCCGTTCGGTCGACGAAATTCTCCACCGCGAAACGTACTAACCGAACAGGCCATCCTTTTACGGTTCCTCCACATAGTCCGGTGTAGATGAACGAGGAGTACGGATTACTCGACCCTGACAACGCTGACGCCCCCGGCGACGAGTGGGAGGAAATCGACGTTTCCGACACCGAAGCGGACCGCATCGCGCGCCGTCGTGACCGGGAGTTCAACCAGTTCAGAAAACGGGTCAAGGATTCCGACCAGTTCAAAGTCGAACAGTCGGTGTTCGACGACGCGACACTGGCCGCGCTGTACAAACTCGTTCAGGACGGCTACGTTCAAGCCTTCGGCGGGCCGATTTCGTCCGGAAAGGAGGCGACGGTTTACTCCGCACTCGGCGGCGACGGAGAGGAAGAAGTCGCCGTCAAAATCTACCGCATCAACGCCAGCGACTTCCGCGACATGCGGGAGTATCTCGTCGGAGACCCCCGATTCGAGGAACTCGGCGGGAACAAACGGCGAGTCGTCGTCGCGTGGGTTCGCAAGGAATTCGCCAACCTCGAACGCGCCCGTAAAGCCGGGATTCGGGTTCCGGAACCGGTCGCCGTCCAGCGGAACGTACTCGTGATGGAGTTCATGGGCAACGACGGCAAGCGTGCGCCCACGCTCGCCGACGCCCACCTCGAAAATCCCCAAACCGCGTTCGAAGTCGTTCGGGAGTACATGCGGCGGTTGTTCGACGCGGGCCTCGTCCACGGCGACCTCTCGGAGTACAACATCCTCGTCAGCAACGGCGAACTCTGCATCATCGACGTGGGACAGGCCGTCACCTTCCACCATCCGAACAGCGGCGAATTCCTCACGCGCGATTGTGTGAACATCGCCTCGTTCTTCCGCCGACAGGGGCTGGAGATTCAGGGCGACGAACTCGAAGAGTGGATTCGGGAGAATGCCGAGACGGAACGCTGATCTCTCATTAGTTGACAGCTAGGGTATGAGCGACATCGAGATTCGCCACGCGCGCCGCTCCGATGTTCCCCACATTCGCCGTGTGGCGAGACGCGGTTGGCAAGAAGCCTACGCCGATTTTCTCTCGGAGACCGTCATCGAAGCTGAACTCTCGACGTGGTACACGTCGGATGCGGTCGAAGCCGCCATCAGGGACGAGACTCGTCCGTACTTCGTCGCGACGCACGACGAAACCGTCGTCGGCTATTCGAAAGCGGTTGCCGACACACCAATCGCTACTCTCTCGACGTTGTACGTGTCGCCCGATTGCTGGAGCGGCGGTGTCGGAACGCGACTGCTCGACGCCGCCACGACCGAACTCGAATCCCGTGGCGCAACGGCACTCGAACTGACCGTCTTCGCCGAAAACGGCGCCGCGATTGGATTCTACGAATCGAACGGCTTCGAGCGCGTCGGCGAGCAAATCTCAGAACTCGAAGCGGGAAGCGCCCCGGAGTACGTGTATCGGAAGTCGATCAACCGCCCGAAATAGGCCGGTGACACAACCGCTAGAAATCAGCAAGCTACTCAGCCACCAGTCACTAGCGTTTTCTCCGGAAAATCGCAGATTTTCCGGGCCGACGACCGAATGGAGCGCAGCGAAATGAGGGAGGAGCGCTTTTGCTCCAGCTGTTACAGGGAGACTGCCAGCGGGTGCGCGCTATGGCACGCACCCGCTGGCTCTCGACCGTCGTAAAAGGTGGCAGTCAAAAGGTCGTGGGGAAGGGCTTAAACCGTCTCAAGTGATAGAATTTTCCATGAAGCACGTGACGATTCCGCAGGACAGGATTGGTGTTCTCATCGGCCAAGGTGGTGAGACGATGCGAGAAATCGAAAGCCGTGCAGAGGTGCGTCTCGATATCGACTCGGACGACGGTTCCGTGCGCGTCGAACAGACCGGCGACCCGCTTCAGGGGTTGAAAGCACCTGACATCGTGAAGGCCATCGGTCGAGGGTTCTCGCCCGAGGAGGCGCTTGCGTTGCTCGACGACGACTTGATGCTGTTCGATCTCGTGGATATCGAAGCCGCAGCGCGGAACAAGAACGACCTTCAACGACAGAAGGGCCGTCTCATCGGCGAGAACGGTCGAACACGGCAATTGCTGGAGGAACTATCGGGTGCGAACGTCGTCATTTACGGAACGACGCTCGGCATCATCGGCCAACCACAGCAGGTCGAAGTCGTTCGAAGCGCAGTCGAGATGCTCCTCGACGGTGCGCCACACGGCTCGGTGTACTCCTTCCTCGAACGCAAACGCAACGAGATGAAGCGCCAAGGGATGGAATACCACCAGTTCAGCGGTTAAATCCGATTTTTCACATATAAACAATTCGTGTTACTCCGTGGCACTCCCCGTCGAGAGGCTCGTGTGCCTCGTTCTCATAGCACCAAGGAAAGATTTATATAGAATCGCAATCAACGGATGTGATGACTATGTCACAACCAATGGGCAACCAGCCACTTATCGTTCTTTCCGAGGACAGTCAGCGAACCTCCGGACGGGACGCACAATCGATGAACATCACGGCCGGGAAAGCGGTCGCAGAGGCCGCACGTACCACACTCGGCCCGAAAGGGATGGACAAGATGCTCGTCGATTCGACGGGCGACGTCGTCGTAACGAACGACGGTGTAACCATCCTCAAAGAGATGGACATCGAGCACCCGGCGGCGAACATGATCGTCGAAGTCGCCCAGACGCAGGAAGACGAAGTCGGCGACGGGACGACCAGCGCCGTCGTCGTCGCTGGTGAACTCCTCCAGAAGGCGGAGGACCTGCTCGAACAGGACATCCACGCCACGACCCTCGCACAGGGGTACCGTCAGGCCGCCGAGAAGGCGAAGGAAATCCTCGAAGAGAACGCGATCGAAGTCGATTCCGACGACACCGAGTATCTCGAAAAGATCGCCGCGACGGCGATGACCGGCAAAGGCGCGGAGAACGCCAAAGACCACCTCGCCGAACTCGTCGTTAGCGCCGTGCAGAGCGTCGCCGACGAGGACGGCGTCGACACGGACAACATCAAAGTCGAGAAGGTCGTCGGTGGCACCATCGACAACTCCGAACTCGTCGACGGCGTCATCATCGACAAGGAGCGCGTCCACGACAACATGCCGTACTTCGCCGAGGACGCAAACGTGGCCCTCGTCGACGGTGCGCTCGAAATCGCCGAGACGGAAATCGACGCGGAAGTCAACGTCACCGACCCCGACCAACTCCAGCAGTTCCTCGACCAAGAGGAATCCCAACTGCGTGAGATGGTCGATTCGCTGGTCGAGTCGGCCGCCGACGTCGTCTTCGTCGACGGCGGTATCGACGACATGGCACAGCACTTCCTCGCACAGGAAGGCATCCTCGCCGTCCGCCGTGCGAAATCGAGCGACATGCAGAAGCTGGCCCGCGCGACCGGTGCCTCCCTCGTCAACAACGTCAACGACATCACCGAGGACGACCTCGGATTCGCCGGAAGCGTCGCCCAGAAGGACGTCGGCGGCGACCAGCGCATCTTCGTCGAGGAAGTCGAAGAGGCGAAATCCTGCAGTCTCATCCTCCGCGGCGGCACGGAACACGTCGTCGACGAAGTCGAGCGCGCAATCGAGGACAGCCTCGGTGTCGTTCGCGTCACGCTCGAAGACGGCAAAGTGCTCCCCGGCGGTGGCGCTCCGGAAACGGAACTCGCCCTCTCCCTGCGTGACTACGCCGACAGCGTCGGCGGCCGCGAACAGTTGGCCGTCGAAGCGTTCGCTGACACGCTGGAAGTCATCCCGCGCACCCTCGCCGAGAACGCGGGTCTCGACCCCATCGACTCGCTCGTGGACCTCCGTAGCAAACACGACGGCGGTCAGAAGAGCGCAGGTCTCGACGCATACACCGGCGACATCGTCGACATGGAAGAGGACGGCGTCGTCGAACCGCTCCGCGTGAAAACGCAGGCGGTCGAAAGCGCCACGGAAGCGGCCGTCATGCTCCTCCGCATCGACGACGTCATCGCGGCCGGTGACCTCTCCGGCGGCAAAGTCGGCGACGACGATGACGAAGCGGTCGCCCGGCGGTGCCCCCGGCGGAATGGGTGGCATGGGCGGTATGGGCGGCATGGGCGGTATGGGCGGTGCGATGTAAGTTTCGACGAAAGGAGAAACTTCATCGACGGCCGAGGGAACCTCGGCCAAGGCTATGTAAGAGAGGTTTCGAAGACACCTCTACTGTCGAACGGGCTGTGCCCGTGAGACAATTTCGACGAAAGGAGAAATTCATCGCACGACCGAGACCCCCTCGGTCGAGGCTATTGAAAATCGGTCAACGACCGGTTTTCATAGTCCGTCAGGCTCTGCCTGACGGAGACGATGTAACCGAGGTTCGTTCCGAACCTCGCTCCATAGAAGTGACGACTGCCCATTCGACGATCGAAACGAATCCCGTTTCGAACGTTATTTTTCGCGCATCGATTCGTATCGTTCCGCCAGCACCAGGTACGGTTCGATAGCTTCGATACAGTTTCCGAGCGTGACGATATCGTCCTCGACTGTGACCATTCCCGAATCTTCGAGCTTGGGGAGATGGCTGTGATGTAACTGGGCGAAAATACGCCTGGAGTCGGTATCCGGGTGCTCGTCCGAAATATTCTCCGAGAGGGCTGTTACTGTCAACGATGGGCCATTCTTGATGAGTTCTCGAAGCACGACTCGGCGTCGTGCACTCGCCAGTGTGGAGAAGATGACGGACGGTGCGGGCCTATCGACGTTGTCTAGTGAGGGCATCGGTGGAATATCGTGGAATTCGTAGTTACTGGTATCTCCCGTCGCTGGATATCTATGTACTAGAATGTATTCGCACGAATCGATCTGAACCTTGGCCTTATATTTCAGGCTTTTTATGACGTGTTTTCACCCTGCCGCGAATCTCTTTTTTACTAAAATAATTATGAATGCACTTTCCTCGGCTCTATCGTGGTTTACCCTTTTCTCCGAGGACGGTGTTCTCGACGAGGCGTGATTGTGCCCGTCGCAAACGCTCCGAAACGGACTGTTTGCTGATGTCCAGCGTGGTACTCAGGTTCGTAAGGGTGGCGTCGCGAGGAACTTCGAAATACCCGGATTCGTAGGCGGCGACGAGGGCTTCGCGCTGTGGCTCGGTGAGGTGAAACGCCGTTTCGTTGTCGCCCGGCGTGTACAATCGCTTGAGGGAAAAATCGACGTGCTCTCGTCGGCAGAACTGTTGAAATTCGATCAGGGCGGATCGCTCCGGAAACCGGACCCGTCGCGTCCACGTTCCCGACGTGCCGTGACCCGCCATCGGAACCGCACCGAGTTCCTGATAGGTGGGATAGACGGGAAGGATCGATTCCCGTTCCAGTCGAAGCCGATAGAGTTTCCGAACGTCCAACTCTTCGACGATGGAGTACGACTCGATCGTCGGGTCGGTGCGAAGGGAATCGTCGAACGCGTCGAAACACCCTCCGGTTGCCCAAACGATGAGGAGCGCGGACCCGGCCGTGCTCGCCATCTGCTGTTCGAGTTCGACGGTCATTTCCGGAACTGCTTCGAGCGTCTCGGTAAGAACGAGGTCCGGAGCACGTATCGTAAACTCCGCGATGACGCTCATGACCGGTGGAACTCGCCCCGGGGTCTAAGTAGTATTGGTCGGTTACCGGGACTCGTCCAGTTTGAACTGTTCGTGCTCGCTCGCAGCGTTGAGCACGACGCTCGTGTTACTCTCTTTGATATCGGGGTCGATGAGCAGCTTTTTGATCTGTTCGTTCATTCCGTCCGTGTCGGTAAATTTGCCGATGGCGATGATATCATAGTCCCCGGTAACCTCGTACACACTTATCATCTGATCATGGTCTTGCAACCGTTCGGTCACTTCCGGCAGGGCGTTCCCCTCGACTTTCAGTTGGACGACTGCCGTCACGTCGTATCCCAACTCGTCGTAATCGACGAGCGGAGAGTACCCTTGAATGACCCCCTGTTCTTCCAAGTGGGTCAAGTGATTCGAAATCGTCGTCACCGAGACGTCCAGTTCCTCCGCGAGGCTTCGGAGACTCGCTCGTCCGTCGCCGAGTAGTTCGTTTACGAGCTTCGCATCCAGATTTTCGTACGTCATTACACCAACCAACTCACTCCACCCATTAGAATTTAACGAATATCCAATTCTAGGTCTAAATCGTACAGTTGACTAACCGATACTGTTTTAATGGTGGATGTATTTGCATACGGTGTCTATAAAGATGACAGACGGAAATATTGCCACCGAAAAGGATACAGGGTTATCCGCTGAAGAACAGGAAGTTCTCGACGCAATCGAGACCGAAAACGTCGATTTTGTCCGTCTCCAGTTCACCGACATCACTGGGACGGTGAAAAACGTCAGCATCCCGGCCCACCAAGTCGAAAAGGCGTTCGAGGAGGGCATTTGGTTCGACGGGTCGTCCATCGAAGGATTCGTTCGCATTCAGGAGAGCGACATGCGTCTCGAACCCGACCCATCCACGTTTGCCGTCCTCCCGTGGCGCTCCAACGGTGACTCTGCAAGTGCACGTCTCATCTGTGATGTCGTCAACACCGACGGAACGCCGTTCGACGGCGGTCCACGCCAGGTTTTGAAGCGTGTCCTCGACCGTGCGGACGAGATGGGATATACCGTCAGCATCGGTCCCGAGCCCGAATTCTTCCTCTTCGACAAGGACGAGGACGGAAACGCGACCACCGTCCCGCACGACTCGGGCGGCTACTTCGACCTCGCACCCAAGGACATGGCGAGCGACGTCCGCCGAGAAATCATCTTCACGCTGGAGGAGATGGGCTTCGAAATCGAGGCCAGCCACCACGAAGTCGCCGACGGTCAGCACGAGATCAACTTCAAGTACGAGGACGCACTCGCTGCAGCGGACAACATCGCCACCTTCCGTGCCGTCGTCCGCGCCGTCGCGGAACAGAACGACATCCACGCGACGTTCATGCCCAAGCCGATCAGCGAAATCAACGGCTCGGGTATGCACAGCCACATCAGCCTCTTCGACGAGGACGGTAACGCGTTCGACGACCCCGACGACGAGTTCAACCTCTCCGAGACGGCCTACAATTTCATGGGCGGCATCCTGAACCACGCCGAGGCGTTCACCGCCGTCACGAACCCGACCGTCAACTCCTACAAACGTCTCGTTCCCGGCTACGAAGCACCCGTCTACGTCGCGTGGAGCGACACCAACCGCTCGGCGCTCATCCGCGTCCCCGACGCCGCGGGCGCGAGTTCGCGCTTCGAAATCCGGAGTCCGGACCCGTCGTGCAACCCCTACCTCGCGCTCGCGCCGTCATCTCGGCCGGTCTCGAAGGTATCGAAAACGACGCCGACCCCGGCGAACCGGTTCGTGAGGACATCTACGAGTTCGACGACGAGAAGCGTGAGGAGTACGGTATCACGACGCTCCCCGGTTCGCTCGACGAAGCGGTCGACGCGCTCGAAGCCGACGACGTCGTCACCGAAGGACTCGGCGAGCACGTCACCGAGAAGTTCATCGAGGCCAAGCGTGCGGACTACGCCGACTACCGCGTGTTCGTCTCCGACTGGGAGAAAGAGAAGTACTTGGAGAAGTTCTAAGCGCGAATCCCTCTCCGTCCAACTATTTTTGGATACGCGACGATTACACCCTGTACTACCGCGTTGATGGCGAAGATGGCGGCGAGCGGCAGCGATGCTTGGAGTCCGATGTACGAGAGGACACCGAGGGAAAAAAGCCCCACGACGGCCGTCGAACGGGACACCGTTCCGTCCGGTGGTCCGACCGACTCCCACGCGATCAACGCCCCGACGGTCCCGCCGAGTGCGGTGACGGCATCCACCAGGTCGGTTTCCGCGAGTGCGGCAGTGACGGGTGGCATGAGGACGACGATACAGAGCGCCGCGAAGGCCCAGAGGACGGCGAGGGCGAACGCCGGTCTCGGCCGTCGCTTGAAGCCACCGATGAGGACGGCGAGATAGACGAGGCCGATTCCGACGCCCGCGATCACGTCGACGGTGAAATGAACGCCGAGAACGAGTCGTGTGAGACAGATGAGCGCAACGATGACGCCCGCAACCGCCAGCCGTGTCGCTCTGCTCCCGCGGTCGAACGTCAGCGCGAGGAGGACCCAAAACACGGTCGAACCGAGCGCGTGACCGCTCGGAAAGCCGTATCCCGACGCGTTCACGACGTGATACGTTTCGGGCGGCCGTGCCAACGCGAAAAATCCTTTCAGCGCGAGCGTCAACGACAGTGCCCCCAACGTCGCGGCGAGGAGGAATCCGTACTTCTCGCGGTCGTCGCTGGTCCAGTAGAGCAGCGCACCGAGGACGAAAAACAGCCCCGCATTACCGAGTTGGGTGACGTAGGCGAACACCTGCGGTATCCAATGCGGTAATACTTGATGGAAGAACTCCACCACTCCCAAACCACGGGACATGATTACGAGCGCCAGTCCTGAATCCGACCGCCGACGCGTCCGGGGACCATCGCGGCGTTCACGCCGAACCCGACGAGCATCATCAGGGTGTATAGCCCGAGCGTCGAGAGCCAGATGATGAACATGGCGAGGATGGCCCACCAACTTTTGAGCCACCAGAACGCGCCGAGCGTCATCGCCGTCCCGTACAGGAGAACGAGATACGGACCCCATCCGCGCGCGTGCCCACGGCGCATCCGCCTCCGGACGTATCCCTTCAGTTCCGACTCCAACTTGGATTTCTGAACTGTGCGCTCATCGACATCGTGTTCGAACTCCTCGAACTCCGACTGTAGACGTTCCACGTCGTCTCGGAGGTCGAGGATGTCCGGTGCGGACTGCTCTGTATCGTCGGTCATGTCCTCTCCTTTGACTTCCTGCTGTCTTTCCCTGGTGCCTGCCACGCCTTTAGTTTTCCTGAAATGCCGTCCCGCGAGAACCGCGTTGATGACCGCGCCGAACAGGAGGACGATGCCGCCGAGGTAGAGCCACGTGACCAACAACAACGCGCCGCCGAGAACGCCGTATGCGGAGAACTGCGCCGCTGAATCGACGTAAATGCTGAACACCGCTTGGAGCGCCGTCCAGCCGAGTGTCGCAAATATCGTTCCGGGAAGTATCTCACGGACCGTAACGTCGGTGTCGGGGAAGAAATAGTACAGGGGTAAGAACACCGGAACCAAAACGAACAGGAGGGCAATCGACGTGAGCGTTCGCTCGAACGGCAGCCACGCCATGGACGGAAGGAGGATGTTGACCACCGCGACGCCCGAGACTCCCACGGCGATGACGGCCAACACGAGGCCAGCATCGGTCAGCGTCTCGGTGAACGGTTCCGCGACGTTCACGCCGTAGACCCGTGAAAACGCCTCGTCCAATCCACGAAACACCCGCAGGGTACTCCAAACGAGGACGAGAGAACCGACGACCGTCGCGCTTCCGCGTCCCGACGCGCTGGAGAGCGAATCCTGGACGATGTCCTGTGCCTTCGGGGAGAGGAGGGTCTGGACCGTGCCGACGACGTGATTCGCGAACGCGTCCCCGCCGACGAACGACGCGATGGCGAGCGCCAACAACAGCGCCGGAAGGATCGAGACGAAGGCGTAGTAGGCGATTCCCGCCGCGAGAAACGTGATCTCCTGTTCACGCGCGTAACCGACGGTTTCCCGTGCCGTAGTTCCGATATTCACGGGGTGTACTTCGGCGAAATCAACCAAAAGCGTTGGCCACTATCGAATCCGTGCTACGGTCGCGTCGCTTCACGTATCTCGGCGACGTTCGCGGGCGTCTTGAACGTCGTCCCGCCGTAGTGGGTGCGGGAGGCTTCGTAGCCCGCGTCCCGAAGGCGCTCCAGGAACTCGTCCATGCCAGAGGCCGAGCGCGTCCACTCCTTACAGAGTCGGTGTTGGTCGTAGTGGGTCGGTCGGTGGAGTTCGCCCGAGAGTTGGGTTAGGAGTTTGTTCGCCTTCTTCGCGGTACCCATCTCCTCGGTGACGTTCTCGGCGACCGCGTCCACGAAGTCGGCGTCGTGGGTCGGTCCGAGCCAAACGGGACCCGCGGTCAGCAAGCGGTTGCTCTCACACGCCGGGCAGGTTTCGGGCGGGTTCGCGATGAGGCCGTACTCGTGCTCGCGGTGAAGACAGTCCTCGCAGTGATAGAGGTGGCCGAGTTCGTCGATGGCACCGTTCGCGGTCGTCGCGCCCTCGTCCAGTTCGAGGTAGGTTCGGACGTAGTGGCTCGTCGCGTGGGTGAGCAGCGGCGTGACGCCCTTGTCGTACCGGGCGGCGGTGCGGGCCAGCGCGGAGAGGAGAATCCTGACGCCCATCTCGGCGTGGTAGTCCGTGTTGCGCGGGGTCGCGCCGTACTTTCGAACCCCGCTGTGGAAGTGCGCGCCACAGAGCGGTGCGGTGTCCGTCGCCGTGACACAGACCAGATCGCGCGTGTTGGCGAACGCCGCGTCGGCGAACGGAATCGGCGTCCCGAACGGGTCGATGTCCACCACGTCGAACACCTCCTCGTGCATGAGCGCGTTGGCGTTCCTGTGGAGCACTTCGCCCGGCAGGTCGTTGCGCTCGAAGTTCTCCCGACAGAGTTCGATGGCGTCCGGGTCGATGTCGGCACACGTCACGTTCCAGCCGTTTTCGGCGGCGCGGACGCCCCGAATCCCCGTGGCCGCCATCGCATCGAGGTAGTACTCTGCTCGCGGTTCTCTGTCGACGTACGTTCGCAGGACCGCGACCGTGAGGTCGCGGTTCAACTCCTGTACCGGGTTGAAAAACACGTCGTCGATGATGGCGTCCCCCTCCTGTTCGGGGACCTCCACCTCGACGTTCCCTTCGCGGACGTTCATACGTCGAGTCGGCGTTCAGCCCCGAAAAGGAATGCGGGTTACGGGCGACGACGGGAACGTCGGAGATGACCCTCCGGGAACTGTCCTGTGAACCGATGGATCGCAGAAACTGGGCGAAAGACACGGCCGAACGACGAGCGGGCCAGTACTGCCCCGCCCGCCGATCCTACGCTAACAAGCCGCTTTTCGTCGTCGCTATCGGAACCGGTTTATTTCGCCCCTCCGAACCGATGGTCCGTGCGTTCGGTTTCCACCGCCATCGACCGTTCACTGATGCTCGCGGAGTTGATACTGTGAACAGCGTCGAGGCGTGGGAATCCGAACTGGCGGAGGTGGGGACGCTCACGCCGGATGTCGTCAGTCGAATCCTCTCGGTTCACGACGACAGGGGACGACAGGCCATCGAGGCGGTGTCCGAGCGGCGGGTCAAGGAGTATCGAGACTTCGTCGTGGTCGTCGGGTTCGAGGACGAGTACATCGTGGAGGAGGGGTGTACCTGCCGCGATAGCGAGTACAATCTGGATCCGGACGACCCGACAGACCTGTGCTGGCACGTCCTCGCCGCCAAAATAGCGCGTCGGATCGACGCGATGGATCACCACGACATGTGGTACTCCGACGTGCGCGAGTTCCTGTAGCGTATGCAGTTCAGGACTGCTGGCAGATATCTACGAAGTTTTGGAGGATTTTCAGGCCGGTCTCGCCGCTCTTTTCCGGGTGGAACTGCGTGCCGAAGACGGTTCCCGATTCGTCGGCGATGACGCTCGGGAAGTCCGTCCCGTAGTCGGTCGTCGCCACTATCGCGTCGTCGTCTTCGGGGACGGCGTAGTAGGAGTGCACGAAGTAGGCGTGCTCGCCGTCGACGCCCTCGACTAGCGGGTGGTCCCGTTCGACGGAGAGTTCGTTCCAGCCCATGTGCGGCACCTTCTGTTCCCCGGTGAATCGAACGTTCGTTCCCGGGATCAGGTCCAGTCCGGTGACTTCGCCTTCCCCGGCGTGTTCGGCTTCCTCGCTCGTCGTCAGCAGCATCTGCATCCCGAGACAGATGCCGAACACCGGCGTTCCGTCGTTCGCGGCGTCGGCGAGCGCCTCCCGGTACGGTCCGGCGTTCTCCATCCCTTCGCGGAACGCGCCGACGCCCGGCAGGACGATGCCGTCCGCCGTCCCGAACGTGGCCGGGTCTCGGTGATTTCGACGTCCGCTCCCGCACGTTCGAGGCCGCTGACGGCGCTCCGGAGGTTTCCGAGCCCGTAATCGACCACGACGACGGATGCGGTACGCTGTTTTGCGTGCGTACTGGCTTCCATACCGTCATCTACCAACTCGATCTACAAACGGTTTCGCGTTTGCGCGAAATTTGACCTCTAATCGTGACTATGTATCACATTGTTGGGCCAAATGGTTTGAATAGGAAGATTTAACCTACAAGTACAGAACGAATAACATGTATTCAGATGGTAAATCGACGCACGTTCATCAAATCCGCGAGCGGGGCGGGACTCGTCGGCCTTTCGGGCATGGCCGGGTGTATCGGAACCTTCGGAAAGCAAGCCTACAAGGACGGCAAAATCAAGTTCTTGATGTCTCCGACCGAGCCGCAGGAACAGATGATGGCACAGTACACGCCCATCAAAAAGCGTCTGAACAACTACATCGACGCTATTGACACCGTGAACATGAAGTACGCGAGCGACTACAGCGCGACGCTTACCGCACTCGACAGCGGAACGGCGGACATCGCGGAAAGCGGTCCCTTCGCGGCCGCACTCGGCGTCAAAAACGACCGTGCGGACATCATCCTTCAGCGCCACGCATACGGAACGTGGACGTACTACAGCGTGATCATCACGCGCGAGGATTCGGACATCTCGTCGCTGAAGGAACTGAAGGGGAAGACCATCGCGTTCGCCGACCCCCTGAGCGCCAGTGGGTCACTCTACCCGCTGTACATGCTGAAACAGGCGGGCCTCTCGATTCCGGAGTCGCCGGGCGACCCGAAGGGTGCTGACTTCACCCCAAAGTGGTCCACCCACGACAAAGCGTACAACGCGCTGAAAAGCGGTCAAGCCGACGCCGCCGGTGTCGGTCGATTCATCGTCTGGGACTACGACACGAACGATTACGTCAAGGGCGTCAAGGAACTCGATATTCGCTCCGAAATCCCGCGTGCGCCGATCATGGTTTCCCCGAAACTCGCGGACGACGAGAAGGAGAAGATCACGAAGGCCTTCACCGAAGCGCCGGACAAGATGTACTATGGAGCGGACGGCAAGCAGGACACTGACGACGACATTTGGTTCGATGGCGTGAAGAAAGCCGACGCCTCGACGTACCAACCCGTCGTCAAGGTGGCCAACAAACTCGGTTACGGCGAGGACATCTTCAAGAACTAACCCTGTCGAAGAATGGATCAACGACAGTAAATAATAAACTATTAGATTTCAGGACTTCGTTCAAATAATCACATGGCATCATTGACGGTATCGGACATCACCAAGGTTTACGGTGGCGAGACGGTGGCGCTCGACGACGTTTCGTTCGAGATTCCCGACGGGGAGTTCGTCATCCTTCTCGGTCCGTCCGGGGCGGGGAAATCGACGTTGCTTCGTCTCCTGAACGGTCTCGAACGGCCGACGGAGGGAGAGATTCGGATCGGAGACGACCGGGTTTCGGGTACCCGTAGCGACGTGGCGATGGTGTTCCAGATGCACTACCTCGTCGAAAGCATGAGCGCGTACCGAAACGCGCTCACCGGGGCGCTCAACCGGACCGACACGGTCGATAGCGTCTTCACACGGTACGACGAGGAGGACAAGGAAATGGCGTTGCGGTCGCTCGAAACCGTCGGGTTGCTCGAAGAAGCGAACCAACGAGCGGACAGCATGAGCGGTGGCCAACAACAGCGCGTCGGCATCGCTCGCGCACTCACCCAGGACCCGCAGCTCCTTCTCGCCGACGAACCGGTCGCGAGTCTCGACCCGAAAGCCGCCCAAGACGTAATGCACTACATGAAGCGTGCGGCGGAGGAACGGAATCTCACGTCCATCGTGAGCCTCCACCAGGTCAACATCGCCCGCGAGTTCGGCGAACGGTTCATCGGGCTCAGGGACGGGAACGTGGTGTTCGACGGCGGTAAAGACGACCTGACGATGGAAGACGTCGACCGGATCTATTACGGCGAATCACCGGAGGATTCGGCCATCAACAACATCGCATAACATGGCTACGGACATCACCGAAATCAAACAGCGAATCGAACACGAACAGCGCATCCGGCGAATATCCGGCGGCTTGGGAATCCTCGCGGTCCTTCTGATAACCGGACTGGGGATGACCTATCTCGGCTTCCTGCTGGCGGACCTCGTCCGCCAGTTCGGAACGTGGATCAACTTTATCGGTGCGTTCCTCAAGCCCAACTTCGTCGATTTCACGAGCTATACTCACCAGCACGATATCGGCGGCCTTCGTGCGATCTGGGTCAGTTTCACACATCCACAGTATTTCGTCAGCACCATCGCCGACGCGTCCGTTTCGAGCGGCTCCGTACTGGTTTCGGCGGCGTTCGTGACGATTCTCGTCGGCTTCTGTGGTACCGTGATCGGGTTTCCGCTCGCGCTCGTCTTCGGTATCCTCGGTTCCGAACGCGTGACCCCGTTCCCGTTCAACTTCATCTTCCGCGGGGCGATGAGTACCATCCGCGCGGTTCCGGCGTTGGTTTGGGTGCTCATCTACATCCCGCTGACGGGCATCAATCCGTACGGTGCGGTGCTCGCCATCGCAACCGATACCATCGGCAATCTCGGACGACTGTTCACCGACGAACTCGAAGAGATCGATAACGGCCCGATAGAAGCGATTCGCTCGACCGGCGCAAAGCGCCCGCAGGTAGTCATCTTCGGCATGCTCAGTCAGGTGTCGAACTCGTTCATCGCGTGGACGCTCTACGTCCTCGAAATCAACACCCGAATCGCCGTCAGCCTCGGCGTTGTCGGTGCCGGTGGGTTGGGGATGTACATCAACCTCCGCCTGCAGACCGTGAGTTCCGCCTCGTACGCCCGTGCAGCGGCGGGACTCGTTACGGTCGTCGTCATCGTCGTGACCGTCGAACTCCTCTCCTCGCGCATTCGTGCCCGCCTCCGCCCGGGCGAACACGAACGCTCGGGATTCTTCGAGACGATACGAGGACTCGGAGATACGAGTCGTTGGCTCGGTTCCGGCAACAAAAATTAACGCCACTCGTTCCAAATCTCCAACTATAAATAACTCCGTCGACTGGGTTCGTGTATGAATCCCTCGCCCTCCTCCCTCTCCAGACGCGGATTTTTGGCGACCGCCGGAACGCTCGGGACGGCCGTCGGTCTCGGCGATGCTCAAACGACGACGACCACGATAGGCACCACCACGTCCTCGAAGGACGCACCGAAACCCGACTGGACGTTTCCCGAGAATCCGGACGACTCGTCTTCCGACGACGAAGAGACGGTTCGATTCGCCTATCCCATCGTCGTGGAAGACGGACTACTCATCGTTCTCAGCGCCTACTCGGGCGAGAATCGCGGACAATCACGCTATTCGCTTCAGGCGTTGAATACGGACGACGGTTCCGTGAAATGGTCCAACGACGACTTTTTTCCGGTGACGCTTCCCGTCGTCGAGGATGGGACGGTCTATCTTTCGGCGCAACTCGAACAGGGTGACGGGTCATCCCGGCGGTTCGTGGCGCTCGACCTACGGACGGGGGACGAACAGTGGCACAATTCGGTGTCCGCCGCGTCCTCCGTGGTGAAGGTCGATGACAGTCACGTGTATCTGTTCGCGGAGCAGGACGCGCGATTCGTCGCGCTCGATGCGGAGTCCGGGAAGCAGGCGTGGACCTACGAAGTGACGGGGGATTATGCCTCCCAGATTTTCCTCCTCGACGGCACCGTGTACTTCCGAGTGAAAAGCGGCCTCTACGCGCTTTCGGCCGAGGACGGGTCCGAACGATGGAAACTGCAGAGTTCGAACACCAGTTTGTCCTCCGTCACCGAAGAGGGGATATTCTGTCGCAGACGTGACTCGTTCGTCGCTCTCGACCGCAAGAACGGGGACGAACTGTGGTCGGTGCAGGGCAGCGGTACCGCGACCGTCGAGGACGGACGGGTCTACCTGTGGGGTGAGACGCTACGAGCCATCGATCCGGAGAACGGGTCGGTGGAGTGGCAGTACGACGATGTCCACTCTATCACTAACGAACCCGTCGTCGCCGATGGAATGGTTTTGGGTGTCAGTGGAGATGGAACGTTCTCCGCGGTAAACACGGACGGGACGAAGGCGTGGACCTTCGAGACGGAGACGCAGACCGACTACTATTCCACCGTTTCCGAGGTCAGCGACGGGGAGGTATACTCGATGATCGGGCAAACGCTCTACGTCCTCTCCGCCGAAGATGGCTCCCTGAAGTGGTCGTTTTCTGCAGCGAAGAGGGGCATCCACATGCTCGTCACGTACGACAACGTCTTTTTCGGGACGTACGACGGTCTTTACACCTTCGAGCGCCATCATTCGCTGCTCGATACGGCCGTCGACGGGACGAGCGAGTTCCTCACGTCCGCTCCCGGGTTGGGATTGTCCGGAATCCTCGTCGGAACGGCCGCGTTCGTGGCCTACCGACGATTCAACGGCGACGACGATTCGACGGCGGCCGCCGTCGAATCGCCCGCGGAACCGGAACCGGAACTGGAGTACGGCCGCCTCGAACGGCTTTCGGCGGACGAGTTCACCGAGACGTATCGGGTGAGAAAACGGACCGACGACGGGCCGAAACTCGTCGCCGAACGGCAACTGACCGAACCACGGGTCGCCGGAACGTTCCGCTCGGCGGTCGAACGGTGGGCGGAACTGAACGACCGTCCCGGCGTCGTGCCGGTGCTCGAAATCGACGGCGACAGCATCGAACTGCCGTACTACGAGGACGGTTCGCTCGCGGATTCAGACCGGCCGTTCCCGGAGCGACTCGACGCGCTCTCGGCCGCGGGTGCGGTCGTTCACGACGCCCATGCCGACGGCATGATTCACGGAGGCATGACACCGGCATCGGTTTTCTCGGACGGCGACGACGCGTTCGTCGCCGACTGGGAACTCGGCTCTGCCCTCGCCGAGTTCCGCGACTCGGCCGACCCGTCGCCGTACGATGCGCCGGAGCAGGTCGCGGGAACGGAAGCGGACGAACGAACCGACGTGTACCGTCTCGGCGCGATTGCGGCGTTCGTTCTGACCGGAAAAAGCCCGGACGAAGGATCACTTCGTGCCCTCGACCCGGAACACAGGGAAGTCATACTAGCACAGGCGGGTCCACAGGAGTTCGAGTTGCTTCGTGACGACCCCATCTCGGAGGACCTGTACGAAATCATTTCGAAAGCGATGGCCGAGGACCCCGCGGACAGGTACGAGTCGGTCGTGGCGTTCGACGACATGCTCCGCTGGGCGGCATTTCGTGCGTGAGATCGGACGCTGATTCGGACGGGCAAAAAGGGATAGTCCTCGCTCCCGTTGTACGATTGGGGGAACAGCGTGGTTAGTGTACTACTGTTAGTTGGATTGTTCGTCGCCGTGTTCGTCGGCTACAACATCGGCGGTTCCTCGACCGGGGTCGCGTTCGGTCCCGCGGTCGGAAGTAGAATCATCGGGAAGGTCGGAGCGGCGGCACTCTTCACGGGCTTTGCGCTCTGGGGTGGTTGGACGGTCGGGAGGAACGTGATCGAGACGATGAGCAACGGTATCGTCCCGGCCAGTCAGTTCACGCTGGGGACGAGCATCGTCGTCCTCTTTTTCGCCGGGTTTGCGCTGCTCATCTCGAACCTGTTCGGCGTCCCTGCGTCGACGTCGATGACGGCCGTCGGCGGCACGTCGGGTTGGGGTTGGCGACGAACTCGCTCAACGAATCGCTGATGTTCACCATCGTTTCGGCCTGGATCGTCGCACCGCTCTCGGCGTTTCTCATCGGGTTGATCGTCGGCCGCTATCTCTATCCGTATCTCGACGCCCACTTCTCGTTCTCGCGAATCGAGGGTGGGCTGATTACGTTCGACCGCTCGGGGTCGATTCCGCGACCCGAACTGGGCAGTGGCGTCGGTGGGCGCGAGGCTGGCGGTGCGGCCTCGGTGCTCATCATCGCCTGCTACATGGGGTTCAGTGCGGGTGCGTCGAACGCGGCGAACGCCGTCGCACCGCTCATCGGGAACGGATCGATCACGGCGAGTCAGGGAATCCTGCTGGCTATCGGTGCGATCGGTCTCGGTGGCTTTACCATCGCTCGGCGGACGCTCGACACCATCAGCGACGGGATCACGGATCTACCGATCCTGGCGGCGCTCATCGTCTCGCTCATCGGTGCGACCATCATCACGATCCTTTCACGGCTCGGCATTCCGGCGAGCCTCGCGGTCAGCACCACCTCGTGTATCATCGGCCTCGGATGGGGACGAGCGAGCAGAGCGGTGACGGTCGCCGAGGTCGCGGATGCCGCGATACAGGGGGAACAAACGCCCGTCGCCGAGCTTTCATCGGGTGCACTGATCGCCGAGACGAGCGAAACCGAGGTGCCGCCCGGTCCGACGATCGGCGAGATGGCGGAGGGGGAAACACCCGAACCGCCCGCGGCGCGGGACGGCGGCGAACCCGGCCAGGTCGCGCCCATCGGTGAGGAGAGCGTCGAGGAACTGGCCGCGGAGAACTTGTTCGACCCGGCGGCGACGAGTCGTATCGTCCTTCTCTGGGTTCTCTCGCCGACGCTTTCGGCAGTCGGGTCGTTCCTCATCTTCGAGTTCATCCTGCACACCTGATGGGTTTTGTTCTGTGCGACCGATGGGTTCGTTTTTACGCGGTTCCTGATTGGGACAGAGAAAATCGTTTTACCTCCCTTCTGTCGTCTCGTGTTCCATGAGCGAACACGTTCTCGTTCCGCTCGATGGTTCGCCCAAATCGATAGAAGCGTTCGAGTACGCACTCGAAATACCTGACGCGGAACTCACCCTTATCACCGTCGTCAATCCGTTCGACATCGATCCGTTGTCACCGGGATACCAGTCACCGCTCGGCAAAGCCGGGATGCCCGCTTACTCACAGGAATGGTATCAGAAGGAGTGGGACAGCGCCCACGAACTCCACGACGGACTACGGGAAAAAGCGGACGACGTTCCGATCGAAAGCGTCGTCAAGATGGGACAGCCCGCCCGTCAAATTCTTACCTACGCGCGCGAGAACGATATCGACCACATCGTCATCGGAACCCACGGACGGGACGACATCTCGCACATCCTCCTCGGGTCCGTCGCCGACAGGGTGATGCGCCGTGCGCCGATGATGGTGACGGTCGTTCGCTGAGGTCGTTTGGGTTTCGGTGACGAAAAGAGCGGGAGTGACGACGCCGGGTCGGACTCCGTCGCTTCCACGTCCTGCCCTCCTCGACTCCACCAGCGATGGCCGCAAACGACGCGCTCACCCGTCACGTCTCCACTGATCGAACCGAACGCCACGCCGACGACGGTACTTCCGAAGCCCACTGACTCACCATTTTCACGCCCGCTTGACTTGCTATCATATCCCATCGATGGCGTGTAACGATCCTCATACGTTTACTTAATAGACATATATCTATTTACTCGGACGAAATTTTTGTCCCGATTTCGGTTATAGTGAGCTCCTACTGGATTAGTATTCTCATCAGGTAGCTCATAACGAAATGTGAATCGCTGTTTTACCAGGATGCGCTATGCGAGGAAACAACCGCTCTCTCGACAACGTCAAACGCAGAGGTTATTTGAAAGGAATCGCGGCTGCCGGTATCACTGCCGGTGCTGTTAGCAGGGTCCCCGGTGTGGCGAACGCCGTATCGGGCGACACCGTTCACGCGGACGGGGATAACGTCTATCTCATCTTCGGCGTGGACACCAGCTCGACGGACCTCGAATCGTGGCTCGCGGATCACAAGGGCGACGTGCATTCGAGTTCACAGACGTCCTCATCGGATGTCATCCAGTATCAGGACGTTTCCCAGTTGAACGTCAACCAGCAGCAGAAGGCGGTCGCAATTTCGATCGACGGTGGGAACGCCAGCGCGATTCAGCGCACCTACCAGCACAACAAGAACGAGCAGGTGGGGAAAGCGTGGTCGATCAACGCGAGCGCTGAAGAAAAACAGCGGACGTTCACCGACCTCAAGGACGTGTACATCGTCTTCGCACACGAGACGGAGTCACGCGACTTCTCCGGTTGGGTCGTCAGCGACCACGAGTACGAAAGCGAACAGCACGCGGAAGCCGAGATCGATCAGGAACAGGACGTCGAACAGGCCAACATCAGCAGCCAGAACTTCGCGATCGCTCTCGCCGAGGACAGCAGCTACGCCCGGTCGTACCAGCGAAGCTTCCAGATCAACAAGAACGTTCAGGACGCCGAAGCCCTCGCGGCGAACGTCGGCGACGGCGACGACCAGAGCGCCGACTCGTCCGTCGATCAGTCACAGGAAGTCGACCAACTGAACTACAACCAACAGGGCGTCGCCGTCGCAGTCGCCGTCGGCGACACCAGCAAGGCGAAAGCGTGGCAGGTGAGTTGTCAGTTCAACCGGAACCAGCAGATAGCGAGCGCCGCTGCGCTGAACTTCGACCCGAAACTCGTCGACGAGTTCATGGCGACGGCCAACATGACCGGCGACTACTCGGACTCGGACGTGAAATGCGGCTCGGACGGGTCGGCGCAGGCGAACGAGCAGGGTGCTGAATCCAACATCGATCAGTTCCAAGCCGTCAGCCAGCTCAACAGGAGCTCCCAGAAAGCCGCGGTCGCTATCGCGCTCAGTAACAGCGAATCGAAGGCCACGCAGGCGAGCTACCAGGGCAACTTCAACGCACAGATCGCGTCGGCGACCTCCGTCAACGTCGACGACGGCTGGTACAAGCTCGACGGCGTGACCAAGGGTACGGACGCGAAGGGCGACGGTTCGTGGGCAGTCGCCTACGACAACGGCGGCAAACAGGTCAACGAACAGACCGCCCTCTCCGAAGTCGAGCAGGAACAGTACATCAGACAGCTGAACGTGAACGAACAGAACAGCGCCGTCGCCTTCTCCGCGAACGACGGGACCGCGACGGCGGAACAGCTGAACTACCAGCGAAACGAAAACGTCCAGTACGCCGAATCGAATTCCGGCAACGAGAACGACCAGGACGACCCGAACGACGACTGCAAGGACGGCGAGAAACGCCACCACCACGACGACGATTGCCGCGACGGGAAGAAGCGCCACCACAAGCGCAAACACCACAAAAAGTGCGACTGAACCGACCCCGGTTCAGTCGACTCCGCCATAGGTAACGCTGACATTCGTCTCCGCCACGACGCTTCATTCGCCTCCGTGATCGTTTTCTTTCCGTTATTTTCCCAGACCCCTAGTGACGACACTCTTCCCGTCCGAAATCAGAAATCGCCGAGGTTCGACTGGCCGCCGTTCGACCCCGCCATCGTCGCGGCTTTGTCGAGCGCGTTCTCGAACGTGGACTCCTGACTCCGGTCGTAGAGCGTGGCCGCCGGGTGTAGACAGATGAGCACGTCCCGTTTTGCCCCGCCGAGTTCGACGGCTTCTATCGATCCTGCTTCGTTCGTCACGGCCACGTCCCTGTCGAGGACGTGCTGACTCGGTACCTTCCCGAGCGTGACGATGACCTCTGGATCGACGAGTTCGATTTCCCGCTCCAGATACTCCCAGCAGTTCCCGAGTTCCTCCTTCGTCGGGTCGCGGTTCTCCGGCGGCCGACAGCGCACGCAGTTGGTGATTCGAACGTCCGCCCGCGACAGCCCCCTGTCGCGGAGTTTCTCGTCCAGCACCGACCCGCTCCGACCGACGAACGGTTCGCCTCCCTCGTCTTCCCGTGCGCCGGTGCTTCCCCGATGAACAACACGTCCGCGTCCTCCGGGCCGACTCCGTTGACGATTTGGCTCCGACACTCGACCAGCGCCGAACAGCGCGTACAGTCGGTGACGTTCAAGCCATCCATCGTTCCCATGCTCGCTCGAACGAACGGGACACACTAAGTAACCTCGGCCTACGCCGCCACAAGCGCGCGGAGAACGGGAGTGGACGCTCCGTACTCGTCACTTTCGACGACGGTTACGAGATGGTGGGATTCTTGCGAGATGGTGTGAATCGGTACTCGCCGATGGTTTTCTTACTCCAGTTGAGCGACGCCGACGTACACTAGCACGGAGTAGACGAACAGTCCCACGAGAAGCGCGAAGGCGAGGAACATCGTCGGTGCGGAGAGGTAACGGGCGGTTCGGTAGGAGAGCAGGAGTCGTCCGAAGCCGAGCAGAACGAAACTGACGATAGTGAGCGCGAACGCGCCGAGGCCGAGCAACGTGAACGTTCGCTTTCGCATCGGTTCGTACGTGTTTTTCGGGGGCTATAGCGGTGTCGTTCACGGTTCGGGGTTCGCAGGACGGAAGAGGTAGCTGTGCCGGACGTCGGCGTCGTAACAGAGCGTCCCGTCGGGTAGTCGCCATAGCCGCCACGCCATGTAGCAGTCGCCCACCCCGCCCGAGGTGTTGACGAGGAGGGCGAGATAGGCCACTAGCGCGATGGGAATCGGCGCGGCGAGCAGGGGAATCCCCACGACGGTCACGACGACGAGCGGAGCGACTCCGGTGAGCAGGTTGTCTCGACGCGTGACGAACTGGTCGAACGCAGCGGTGTAGAGCGCCGGGACGCTTGCAGCGAACCCGAAGGAGACGCGGTAACCAAGCAGTCGAAAGACGACCCCGTGAATCGCTTCGTGGATGACGAACGTACCGATCACCGTGAGGAACGCGACGACCAGTTCGACGAGGCCGAAGGTGATCGAACCGCCTTCTGGCCGTCCCTGAAACACCCAGAGGATCGCACCGAACCCGACGACGGAACCGACGAGGGCGAGGACCGAGGCGACCCCCAGGAATCCCGACGGGTAGGTGAACGGTTCGGGCGGTCGATATCCGGCGGGGGTGTCCGGCGCGCTCATTGTGCTGGAATGGCGGTCGGTGGCCTTCGTCCTTTCGTGACGGCCGTGGACGGCGACGGTCGACCCCATCGATTCGGTGGAATTATGTCGAAAAGACGACCGTCTTCACGCATGGCCGACCCCGATTCCGAATCCGCTCCGGACTCTGGCCTCGCGGCGATACGTCGAAAGCTGAATTGGCTCACCGCGGCGGTTATCCTCCTGTTCGTCATCGAAATCTCCCGCTTCGTCGTCGGTACCGTTTCCATATCCGGGAACGGATCGACGCTTATCGTCCTCCTCGGCGGCGGGATTGTCGCCCTCGCGGCACTGCTCGTGCGTCTCACTCCGAAATACGAATGAGTTCGAACGGTTGACTCCTCACCCTGTGACATCGATTCGCACGATCTGCAAAGGTTGCCGTAACTATTGGTTATAAAATTCTGGGGAAATATGCGTACTACACATGAGCAACGACCAGCCCCGGTTCGATACTCGGAGCGTTCATGCGGGGCAACGTCCGGACCCCGCGACAGGGGCGGTTGCGCCCCCACTCTATCAAACCACGTCCTATGCGTTCGAAACCGCCGACTACGCCGCCGAACTGTACGCGCTGGAGCGGGACGGCCACATTTATTCCCGCCTGAGCAACCCGACCGTCGAGATGCTGGAGGACCGCATCGCCTCGCTCGAAGGCGGAACGGGTGCGGTCGCCACCGCGAGCGGCATGGCCGCGTTGGACTCCCTGACGCTGGTCCTCGCCGAAGCGGGTGACAACGTCGTCCTCTCCACCGACACCTACGGCGGCACCACGGCCTACTTCTCTCACACCGCGTCCCGCCGGGGAATCGACGCCCGTCTGGTGGACACGCTCGATTACGAGGCGTACGAGGAGCAAATCGACGACGACACGGCGTTCGTCCACGTCGAAACGGTCGGCAACCCGTCGCTCGTCACGCCGGATTTCGAACGCGTGGCCGACATCGCCCACGAACACGGCGTTCCGCTGGTCGTGGACAACACCTTCGCCACCCCTGCGCTGTGTCGCCCGCTCGAACACGGCGCGGACGCGGTCTGGGAGTCGACGACGAAGTGGCTCCACGGGAGCGGAACGACGGTCGGCGGCGTCCTCGTGGACGGCGGCGACTTCGACTGGGACGCGGACGATTACCCCGAAATCGGCGGCGAGAACCCCGCGTATCACAGCGTGAACTTCTCCGAGGACTTCTCCGACGCGCCGCTCGCCGCCGCCGCCAGACTCCGTTCGGTTCGAAGCCTCGGTAACCAGCAATCCCCGTTCGACGCGTGGCAGACCCTACAGGGACTCGAAACCCTCCCGCTTCGAATGGACCGCCACTGCGAGAACGCCGCCGTCGTCGCGGAGTACCTCGCCGACCACGAGGACGTGTCGTGGGTCGCCTACCCCGGCCTCGACGACCACCGCACGCACGACAACGCGGAGCGGTATCTGTCGGGTGGATTCGGCGGTATGATCGCCTTCGGCCTCGGCGAGTTTGAGGCCAGCAAGACGTTCTGCGAGGACGTCGAACTCGCCTCCTTCCTCGCCAACATCGGGGACGCGAAGACGCTCGTGATTCACCCCGCGAGCACGACGCACGCACAACTCTCGCCCGACGAACAGCGCGCGGCGGGCGTCACCCGCGACCTGATTCGACTCTCCGTGGGCATCGAGGACCCGGCCGACATCCTCGCCGACATCGACGCGGCAATCGAGACGGCGACAACGACACGAACGGAGGAACCGACACGATGACCGATTCGGGAACCTCGTCGGCCGACGGAATTTCGAACGGATCGTCACGCTCGCTCGGTTCGTTCGAGTTCGAGTGCGGCGAGCGCCTTCCCGAACTCGAAGTCGCGTACGAAACCCACGGCGAGTTCACTGGCGACAACGCCGTCCTCGTCTGCCATGCGCTGACCGGAAGCCACCGCGTCACCGGGGCGGTGGACGGACAGGGCGAAGGCTGGTGGGACGAGGTCGTCGGCCCGGGCAAACCCATCGACACCCACGAACAGTTCGTCATCGCCGCGAACGTCCCCGGATCGTGCTACGGAACCACCGGCCCGACGAGCACGAACCCGGAGACGGGCGAACCGTACGGTTCCGACTTCCCGACCGTCACCGTCGGCGACTGGACGCGCGCCCAGCGCCGACTGCTCGACGACCTCGGCATCGACCGACTTCGCGCGGTCATCGGCGGGAGCGTCGGCGGCATGAACGCCCTCGAATGGGTGAAGCGATACCCGGACCGCGTCGAGCGCGTGATTCCCGTCGCCACGGCGGCGCGCCTCGACCCGCAACTGCTCGGTCTATCGGCGGTCGCACGCCGAGCGATCACGTCCGACCCCGTCTGGCAGGGTGGCGATTACTACCCTGACCATCCCGATTCCGGCCTCGCGTTGGCTCGCCAACTGGGTCACATCACTTACCTCTCGAAGGAATCGATGGACGAGAAGTTCGGCCGGGACCTCGCCGATTGTCGGCCCCGGTCGTTCCCGTCCAGCGTCGGGGAGAACGACGGCCAAACCGCCGACTTCGCGGCCGACTCCTACCGCGACGTCGAGAGTTATCTCGACTATCAAGCACAAAAGTTCGTCAAACGATTCGACGCCAACAGTTATCTCCACCTCACGAACGCCATGGAGAACTACGACCTCGCCGGAGACTGTGATTCGGACGCCGAAGCCCTCTCGAAGTTCGACGGGGAAGCGCTCGTGGTTTCGTTTTCCGGCGACTGGCACTTCACGGTCGAACAGTCCGACCACCTCGCGGACGCGTTTCGACGCGCCGGTGTCGAAGTCACGCACCGCTCCCTCCACAGCAACCACGGCCACGACGCCTTTCTCGCCGAACCCGAACTCGTCGGCCCGCCGATTCGGCGATTCCTGTCGAACGACGCCGGACGGTTCGCGCCGGTTCACGCCAGTCTGTTCGCACAGTGAGTCGAATCCGATTTTCCGCCGTCTCTCCCTTGTGACCCCGACGCGGGCCGCATCGCGTCGGCCGTGGCACTCATTAACATTCGTGTCGTCCAACGTTCGGGATGGGAAATCGACCGTCGCGGCCGCTCGTCGCACTCGTCGTGGTTTCGCTCGCCCTCGGTAGCGTCGCGTTGGTTCCGAACGTGACCGCGCAGACGCAGGATACGCAAACGCAGGGTACGCAGGTGGGGGGTACGCAAACGCAGGCGGGAGGACGGACCGCGACCTGTGATTTCCCCGCGCTCTACGACCGGAGCATCAACTCGGTCGTCTCCGTCGGCGTCCGAACGCCGCGCGGCGCTGGCGAAGGCTCGGGGTTCGTCTACGAACGCTCGGGTTCGACGGGTTACATCGTCACGAACAACCACGTCGTCGCCGGTGCAACTCGTCTTCGCGTCCAGTTCAATCGCGGACAGATGCGCGATGCGGAAGTCGTCGGCACCGCACCGAAGCGCGACCTCGCGGTACTGGGGGTTCGAAACGTTCCGTCCTACGTTGATACTCTCCCGATCGCAAAAGGAGAGGCCGAACCCGGGCAAGCCGTCGCCGCACTCGGAAGCCCGCTCGGCTTGCAGGGAACCATCACGGAGGGCGTCGTCAGCGGGGTGAATCGGACGCTGCCGTCGCGCCACGGGGCGACGATTTCAGGCGTCGTCCAGACCGACGCGGCCATCAACCCGGGTAACAGCGGCGGCCCGCTCGTAAGCTGTGAGGGCAGGGTCGTCGGCGTCAACACCGCCGGAATCGTCGGCGGGGAGAACCTCGGCTTCGCAATCTCGTCGCGGATGCTCCGAAAGACGGTGCCGCCGCTCGTCCGTGACGCCCGAAAAAATCAGTCCGAAATCTCGATGCGGTCACCGTCGTCGGTTTCCGTCTCGGCGATGGGGAGTCTGACTTCGAGGACGCCGTTGCGGTAGGTCGCCTCGATGCCGTCCTTTTCGACCGACTTGGGCAGGGTCACGCGTTCCGAGAGTTCGCGGGCACGGTTGAAGTCGTCACCCGACACCTCGTGTTTTCCGGCGACAGTCAGCGCGTCGTCGTTGAATGAGACTTCGATTTCCTCCTTCTCGAATCCGGGGAGGTCGGCCACGAGGATGAATTCACCGTCGTGCTCTTTCAGGTCCAAGTGCGTGCCGCCGTGGGAGTGGCCTTGTAGGTCCTGCCGCAGGTCGCTCACGCCCCACATGCGGGCGCGCATCTGTTCGAACATTCGGTCCATGTCCTCGAAGGGAGTGTATCGTTCCATGACAATCACCGAATGTATTAGACGCTCGCTGAGATATTAAAGATAGCGAGATACGGAATATCACGCGTCTCTGGACTTCTACTACAACATCTCCGATTCAGATATCGATCAGATAGCGTTCTTATCGACCAACACGTCGTGCAGTTCGTTCATGTGCGTGACGATGGTATCACAGGCGGGTGCGACGGCCGGTTTGGGGTCGAAGCCGACGGCCAATCCGGCGACTTCGAGCATCGGCAGGTCGTTCGCGCCGTCGCCGATAGCGATGGTGTTCACCATATCCACGCCCAGTTCCTCGGCGAGCGACCTGAGCGCCTTGTCCTTCGTCCCCTCGATGAGCGGGCCCTCGGTTTCTCCCGTGAGTTTCGTGCCGTCGTCCACGACTCGGTTGGCGACGATGGTGTCCACCGACACGCCCTCGCGGTCGAGCGCGACTTTGACGCCGCGTTCGAACCCTCCCGTGAGGATGGCGACGTGGGTTTCCTTGTCGGCCAAATCGTCGAGGATGTCGGCCGCGCCGGGTCGGAGCGTCACCTCCGAAAACGCGTCGGCGGACTTCTCCAGCGACAACCCTTCGAGGAGGGAGACCCGGTCGCGGAGGCTCTTCGCGTAGCTGATTTCGTCGTTCATCGCACGAGCGGTGATGTCGGCCATCTCGTCGGCCGCACCGACCTGTTTCCCGAGCAGGACCGTCATCTCCGAATCCGAAAGCGTTCCGTCGAAGTCGAACGCGACTAGCTTCATTCGAATCGAGGTTCGCGCTTTTGGTTGTTAAAGGAGTGTGGTCGTCGTGGAAATTGCCACGGTCTACTGCCCGAACGGCTTACCGTCCCAATCTCACCAACGTCATCAGTTCCCGCGCATCGTCCAACTTCTTCCGTCGCATCTGCTCGCCGATACTCGGTGAATCCAGTCCCTCCAACGCGTTGTACGCCCGGTCGATGCCCCGGATGCTCTCGACCAGTTGCTCGCCCTCTACGTACGAAATGTCGTCCCGTTCTATCCGGTGTTTTCGTTCGAGGCGTTCCCGCTTGAGTTGCCGTTTCACCTCCTCGATACGGTCGCGTTCGCCGTCCGGAATCGTTTCGAGTCGTTTGCACTCGAAGACGAACGCGTTCAGGTCGACGGTCGTTCCTTGGATGGTGATCTTCTCGGGGATTCTCTTCCCGATGGTTCCCGAGGGGCGGTCGACTTCGTCGAGGAGTCGCTCCCGCTGTCGCTCGTTCATATCTCGTCTTCACCTGACAGCAAGATAGGGGTTCGGAGCACGGACATACTCCAAAATATCTGACAAACACCCACGATTTATTTTCCAACCGGACGACGTTCGAACGATGAGCGACGAGGTACCGAGTTCGACCGAACTCCTCGGACGGGTCGATAACGCGACCCGGTTCGAAATCCTGCGGTCGCTGGCGAACGCGTGCCACGAGTCGCCGCCCGACCCGTGGCTCGAATACTCCGAACTCCGCGATGCGGTCTCCATCCGCGACAAGGGTAACTTCAACTACCACCTCGACCGACTCGGTGACCTCATCGAGAAGGGACCGGCCGGATACTGCATCTCGTCCTTCGGCATGCAGGTCGTTTCGGCCATCGCGTCCGGCACCCTCGACCCGGATTGGACGTGGGGTCCGATCGATGCGCCCGGCGAGTGCGTCTTCTGTGGCGATTCGGTGACCTTCCGCTACGAAGACGGTGCGCTCCGTCTCTCGTGCGGAACGGACGACCACACGCTGTTGCTTCCGGGTTCGCCGAGTTTGCTCGATACGGGACCGGAGGAAACCATCGTCGAGCGTATCGCGCTCTCGTCGTACCACGAGTTCGCACTGACCTACCGCGGTATCTGTCCCGGATGCGAAGGGTACGTCGACGGGACCATTCATCGTGACGACGTACGACCGGAGCATTACCACTACCACGCAGACTGCCCGCGGTGTGGATTCCAATCCGGGTTTCCGGTCGGAATCATCGCCCTCTTCCATCCGGACGTAATCTCGTTCTTCGCCGAACACGGAACGGACGTTCGCTCGACGCCGTTCTGGACGCTGGACTTCTGTCGTCCCGGACACGAAACGGTGCTGTCTACGGACCCCCTCCGCTTCCGCGTCGACGTGACCAAGGGGGACGAGACGCTCTCGGTCGTGCTGAACGACGGGGAGGACCGTTGTTTCTGAACCCACCCCCTTCGATACACGTCCCTGGCGACAAACACCAAGAGCTATAACATATCTGTCGAGATATGTGGCTACATCTGAATGAGTTCCGATAGTGACATTCCGATAGACCCTGACGGTTCCTCGGGACCGAGCATCCCCGATATCGATCTTCGAAGCATCTTCGGCAACACCCTCCTCATCGTCCTCGTCATCCTTCTCATCGCCGCTCCGGTGGTCGGATTTCTCTCGTGGACGCCCACTGATGAGGGGAACGTTCAAGTCGTGAAAAAGTGGGGTGCGGCGACGGGAACGGTGTTCGAACCGGGTGCCCACTTCATCAATCCGGTTTCACAGGACACCGTGTCGCTCTCCACGCGCCCGCAGTCCTACACGATGTCCAGCCAACAGGGCGAAGGGAGCAAGTCCGATACCGACGACTCCATCACCGTCCTGACGGAGGACGGACTCCGCGTGGACATCGACATCACCGTCCGGTATCGCGTGGATGCGGGACAGGCCGTGAAGTTCTACAAGAACTATCGGACGCTCGGGTCCGCGGAACAGCGACTCATCCGGCCGAGCATTCGGTCCGTCCTCCGAACCGAGGCGGGTGCCCTCCCGGTGACCGAAATCTACACCGGAAAGGGCCAAACGAAGCTGAAACAGACCGCACAGAGCGCCCTGAAGAAGGATTTCAGCCGTGACGGCCTCATCCTCGAAGCGGTTCAGATTCGGAAGGTCAACCTGCCCAAACAGTACGAGCAGGCGGTCGAACAGAAGGAGATCACGAAACAACGCCGCCAGCAGAAGGAGAACGAACTCGAAGTCGAGAAACTCGAAGCCGACCGGAAGAAAATAGAGGCGAACGGTGAGGCGGAAGCGAACCAGATATTGAGTCAATCGCTCGACCAGAAAGTCCTCACGCAGCAGTACATCGACAAACTGGACGACACCGATACGGTGTACATCCCGGTCGGCGACGGCGGTTACCCGCAGTTCGTGCGGAACATCGGCGGGTCGAACGACGATTCGCCGTCGGGAACGACCAACAACTCGACGAACGCGTCGGCCTGATGACGGACGACGCCACGACCCGATTGGCGAAGTGGGTCCTCGTCGCGGTCGGATTCGCCTCGCTCGCGGTGCTCCTCGGCGTCGTCGTCAGGTCGTTCGTGAGTTGGAAGGCCCTCCTCCTCTCTCTCGTCGTTCTCGTCCCGGCGGCGCTGCTGTCATATCGCCTCAGTCGGGCGGAACGCGCCTACGACCGAGGTCGGTACGGCATCGGCCGCCGCGTCGTGGCGGAGCGAACCTCGCTCGGCGACGAGGAGTGCGACGTCTGTGGCACCCACGGAGGGAACGGCGTTCGGCGGCGGTTCGTGAAGGAACTCGTCGTCGATGGCGTTCCGGTCGCGTTAGTCGAAAGCGGTTACAACGACTACTGTCGGGAGTGTTTCGCTGCCGAATCCACGAGGGTCGTAGCCGACCGGAACGATGAGAATCGTGAGGACGGAGAACCGGCCGAACCTGTCGGGAAGCGTGAAAGAGACGATCCCGAACGGTCCACATCGAGCGGACACGAACGAAGCGAATAACCTTCCTGACCGCGATTATGGTCCAAATTGCCAATATTTTTTCAAAAGTGAAAATAAGAAAATAAATTGGCAATCTTCGCTGTGAGAGAAAGGGTTAACGGGTGTGGGGTGTATTCTCTCCAGCAATGAAGGTACTCGTCACGGACCCGATCGCGGACGCGGGTCTTGATCGACTTCACGAAAGCGGTTACGAGGTAGAGACGGCCTACGACGTAGAGGGCGACGCACTTTTGAACGCTGTTTCCGACGCCAACGGGCTCATCGTCCGCTCCGGGACGGACGTGAACCGCGACGTGTTCGAGGCCGCTTCCGACCTCGTCATCGTCGGTCGTGCAGGTATCGGCGTGGACAACATCGACATCGAGGCCGCCACCGAACACGGCGTCATCGTGGCGAACGCGCCGGAGGGCAACGTCCGCGCCGCCGCGGAACACTCCGTGGCGATGGCGTTCGCCGCCGCACGCTCCATCCCGCAGGCTCACGCTCGACTCAAGGACGGCGAGTGGGCGAAGGGAGATTACCTCGGGACGGAACTGAACGGCAAGACGCTCGGCATCGTCGGCCTCGGCCGCGTCGGGCAGGAAGTCGCCAAGAAGCTCGACAGCCTCGGGATGAACCTCGTCGCGTACGACCCGTACATCAGCGAGGACCTCGCCAGACAACTCGGCGCGGAACTGGTGGACCTGGACGACTGTCTCGCCCGTGCCGACTTCCTGACGGTGCACACGCCGCTCACGCCGGAAACGGAGGGGCTCATCAGCACCGAGGAACTCGCGCAGGTCGAGGGCGGTTACCTCATCAACTGCGCCCGGGGTGGCGTCGTGGACGAGGACGCGCTCGCCGAAGCGGTGGACGACGGAATCCTCGCGGGCGCGGCGCTGGACGTGTTCGCCCAGGAGCCGCTCCCCGAGGACAGCCCGCTGCTCGACGTGGAGGACGTCATCCTCACGCCGCACCTCGGCGCGAGCACGGAGGCGGCACAGGAGAACGTCGCCACCAGCACGGCCGACCAAGTGGTCGCCGCGCTCCGCGAGGAACCGGTCATCAACGCGCTGAACGCGCCGTCCGTCGAGGAGAGCGCGTTCCCCCGCGTCCGTCCGTACATCGAACTCGCGGAGACGGCGGGCAAGATCGCCACGCAACTGCTGGACGAGCGCATCGAGCGCATCGAGATCGGCTACGAGGGCGACATCGCGGAGGAGACCGTGGACCTCGTCACCGCGAGCGCCCAGAAGGGCGTGTTCGAACCGCTCGAATGGCAGGTCAACGCCGTCAACGCCCCGCAGATCGCCGAGGAGCGCGGCGTCGAAGTCACCGAGAGCAAGACCCGCCAGGCCGCCGACTTCCAGAGCCTCATCACGGTCACGGTCGAGAGCGACGACGAACACATCTCGGTCGAAGGGACCCTCTTCGCCGACGACGACCCGCGAATCGTCCGCATCGACGGCTACCGCGTGGACGCCATCCCGCACGGCCACATGCTCGTCGCCCGTAACCAGGACAAACCCGGCGTCATCGGGTTCGTCGGAACCGTCCTCGGTGAACACGACATCAACATCGCGGGCATGTTCAACGCCCGCGAAACCGACGGCGGCGAGGCGTTGTCGGTGTACAACCTCGACAGCGAGATCAATTCGGCGGCGAAGGAGCGCTCGAAGCCGACGAGCGCATCATCGAAGTGCGGAACATCGCGCTGAACGGAAACTGAACCGCGATCGTCAGCGGCGAACCTTTTTGTACGAAAACGGGACCAGAAGCGGATGTGATGATCGCAACGGAACCCCGCTGACCATCCCCCTGCCGAGAAAGCCGGACTCAAGTAGCCCCCATTCCACCGTCGAACCGTGAGTTCCGTCGAATCTCTCCCATCTGACGAACGAACTTCGCACGAGGAACGACTCGTGACGGGGTATTCTGGACGGTTGCTGCTCGTCGTCTCGGTCGGCTGGATGATGATTCAGGCCGGTCGTCTCGTCCTCTCGCCTATGCTTCCGACCGTGATGGGTGAACTCCACATCACGGAACTACAGGCTGGCATGGCGCTCTCCCTGCTCTGGGCGCTGTACGCGCTCGGTCAGTATCCGAGCGGTCGGCTCTCCGACCGCTTCTCGCGGAAGACCCTGCTCGTCTCCGGACTCGCGCTCCTCTCCGTCGGGTTCACGTCGTCGCTGGCGCGCCGACCTACGCGGTCTTTCTGGTCGGCATGGCCGTCGCTGGCGTCGGTGCCGGACTGTATCCGACGCCCGCGCGGGCGCTCGTCTCCGACCTGTTCGTCTCCCGCCGAGGGCAGGCGTTCGGGCTTCACGGCGCGTCGGGCGACTCGGGGGGCGTCGTCGCAGCGGGATTGGCGGTGGCCGTCCTCGCCGTCGCAACGTGGCGGGCCGCGTTCGCCCCGGTCGTCTTGGTGGCGATACTGGCGCTCGTCCTGCTCCACCGCTGGAGTCGGGAATCGTACACCCGACCGACCATCGACGCGGGCGCTGGACGGGCGGTCGTGGCGGACATCACGACGACCGCTCGTCGCTTTGCCAACCGTCGAACCGTGGCGCTCCTCGTGGCCTACTCGCTGTACGCCTTCGTCTGGCAGTCCGTCGCGGGATTCCTCCCGTCGTTTCTCCAGGAGGCCAAGGATTTCTCGCCCGAACTCGCGGGGAGCGCGTTCGCGGCGCTGTTCATCGTCGGAACGCTGGTGAAGCCGATTTCGGGGTCGCTCGGGGACAGGATTTCCCGCCCCGTCGTCGCCGCCGGATCGCTCCTGGTGGGGACGGCCGGTATCGCCGCCCTCGTGATGGCGAACAGCACCCTCGCCGTCGCCGGGAGCGTGGCGCTCTTCGCGGCGGGATTGATGGCCTACCCACCGGCCATGCAGGCACACCTGATGGACGTGTTTCCGGACGGGAGTATGGGCGGGGACCTCGGCGCAACGCGAACGGTTTACATCGGCTTCGGAAGTCTCGGTGCGACGTACGTCGGTTACGTCGCGGGACACTCGGGGTATGAATCGGCGTTCGCCGGACTGCTCGCGTGCCTTCTCGTCAGTGCGAGTATCGTGTTCGGGTTGGCTCGCTGGTCGGAATCGTCCTGAACGCCCAACCGTATCGTCTCCGGATCGAATCCACGGGACGCACTGCTTCTACGCACTCCGGTGGTAAACCTGAGATCGATTTTATCGGTCGAGTTCTTCCTTCGGCGTTGCGACCTGCACGCCGCTGATGTGGAATCGTGCGCCGTGCTGGTCACCAGCCGTCGCACTCACCTCCCAGCCGTGCCGTTCAGCGATGTCGGCGATGATCGAAAGCCCCGCACCCGTCCCGCCCGCTCGGGTCGAATAGCCGTGTTCGAAGACGCGAGTTCGTTCGGTTGGTGGGATACCGTCCCCGTCGTCTTCGACGTAGAGCGTGCCGCTCGTTCCTTCGGTTTCTATCCACCCGACTTCGATAGCCGCCGTCGGACCGGCGTGTTCGATGGCGTTTCGAAACAGGTTTTCGAACACGCTCGACAGTTGCCCCGCGTTCGCTCGAACGAAGACGGTTCCGACCTCGATGGAGACGGTGGCGGACTTCGTTTCGACGTTCTCCCACGCTCGCTCGGCGGTCCGTGCGAGGTCGAGGGTTTCGAATCGTTCGGCCTGATCGAGGCGAGCCATCGAAAGGACGTCGTCGATTATCTCCTCCATCCGGTCGTGAGCGCGTTCGACGTTGTCGAAGTATTCACCGTCTCCGTCCGACCGTTCGAGGTCGAGATACCCCTTCGCGATGTTGAGTGGGTTTCGAAGGTCGTGAGCGATGGTGTGGCCGACCCGCTCCAGCCGTTCGTTTTGTCGCTCTACGCCTCGCTTTTGTCGTTCGAACTCGGTTACGTCCCGAACGATGAGCACCGTTCCAGAAAGTTTCGTTCCCGAAGCTGACAACGTCGAGTGGTGTACATCGAGGTACCGACGTTCGCCACCGAGGTCGGCGATGATCGGATTTTCGGGGTCTTGGCCCGTCTGATAACTGCTCACGAGGGCCGGAAACGCCGCACAGATCTCGACGAACTGTCGTCCGATATCGGACTTCGGAACGCCGAGCAGTCGAGTAGCCGCCGGATTCAGGTCTATGAGACGGCCGGTTTCGTCCATGACCACGACCCCGTCCGCGATTTCCTCGACGACCGTCGTGCGACCGACCGGAACGAGGTCGAACAATCTGTGATGCCAAATCGCGTAGGCGAACGCGATGGCGGTGACGGCGAAGAACACCTCCGGTTCGATGTGTAACCTGCCGTTGTAGAACAGGACCGTGGCCGACCACGGTACCATCGTCCCGACGATCAACGCGATTACTTGCCCATGGAAGAACCGACGCGCTTGCACCAACCCTCGAAGGAGAAACAGCGTTCCCAGACTGTCCACGAGGTTCGAGTAGACGACGCTCACCCAGAACCACGGGCCGAACGTCCGGTCCAATCGGATTGCCCCGCCCGTGACGACGAGTCCGCTCGACGCTCGAACCAGGTGGTGGACCGGATTGGTCCAGACGAGTACCAACGTCGCTCCCGCGTACAGAAAGAGTATCGAGAGCGACCGCCGCGTTAGCCACTCATCGTGGCCGGTGTATTCACACCCGAAGGCGAACCACGCAATCGGGATGACGACGATTCCGAAGTACTGGACGTTGACCCAGAACAACTTCCCCGCCAGTGTCGTGCTCGCGTTCTGTAGCGCGTTTCCTCCGGTCCAGACTGCCGCGGCTACCGTGAACGCGAACAGCGGTATCGCACCCGGTCGAACCCGATATCGCCACGTGAATCCGGCAGCACAGAGTATGATGAACGTCGAAAATATCGACAGAGTAACGGACAGTGTGACTTGCATTTCACTATTTCTTTGCTGTTCATCTTTCGTACTCGGCGTGATAAATCATCGCACACATTCATCAACTGCTGAATTATGGGATCCCTGCGTCTACTTGTGCCGATATCGGCTATTTCCACGAGACGGGAAGAATGATTTATCGAGCTGTCGATGAATTGGAATTTGCCGTTCTAATCCGGACCGGTGGAACTTGCGACCACGGTTGTCGTCGGATTGGAAGACCGAGCTATCAGTGGTGCAGGTCTGCGCGCTATCGGTGAAGCAGGTCCAACACGTCGTCCGTGTCCGCCGGGACCGGTTCCGGTTCGACACCCGCCGCGGCGGCTGCGTCGGGGTCTTTCAAGAGATGGCCGGTCGTCAGACAGACCACGTTCTCGTCCGCCGTGATTTCGCCGGACTCACGGAGTTTTCGCAGTCCCGCAACGCTCGCGGCGCTGGCGGGTTCGACGCCGATACCGTCCCGTGCCAGCGTGCGCTGGGCGTCGGTTATCTCCTCGTCGGTGACGGCGACGGCGGTGCCACCGGTTTCCCGAATTGCGGGAAGCGCCTTCGGGGAGTTGACCGGGTTGCCGATTCGGATGGCGGTCGCGATGGTTTCGACTTCGTCCCAGCGGCGGATTTCGTCGGCGTCGTTCTCGACGGCTTCGACCATCGGGGCCGCACCCTCGGCCTGTACGCCCGTCAGCACGGGTACCTCGTCGGACGTGAGTTCCCCGGCGGCGACGAGTTCGCGGAACGCCTTGAACAGCGCGCTGGTGTTTCCGGCGTTGCCGACGGGGAGGACGATTCTGTCGGGCAGGTCGCCCGTCTGGTCGCGGAACTGCTCGATAATCTCCAGTCCGATGGTCTTCTGTCCCTCCAGTCGGAACGGGTTGAGCGAGTTGAGCAGGTATGCTTCGCCACGATTTGCGAGTTCGGAGACGATGTCCAGACAGTCGTCGAAGTTGCCGTCCACTTCGAGGATTCGTGCGCCGTGGAGGCTGGCCTGTGCGACTTTCCCGGCGGCCACTTTTCCGGCGGGAAGGAGCACCAGCACCTCGGTTCCGGCACGTGCGCCGTAGCAGGCAAGCGCGGCGCTGGTGTTCCCGGTGCTCGCACAGGCGAGTCGGGAGACGCCGAGTTTCTCGGCGACTTTCACGCCGAGGGTCATGCCGCGGTCCTTGAAACTCCCGGTCGGGTTCATCCCCTCGTGTTTGACTCGAAGCGCGTTGACGCCGGTCTCGTCCTCGATGGTCGGCACCTCGTACAGCGGGGTGTTGCCCTCCTCGATGCTGACACCCGATTCGACGGGCAGGGCGTCGGCGTAGCGCCAAACGCCGTGTCCCTCGAAATCGTCGAACGTCGGGTGGTCGGCGTAGCGAACTTCGAGCAATCCGTCGCAGTCCGGACAGCGATAGCGAATCTCGTCGAACGGCGCGCCGGTCCACTCGCAGTCGATACAGGCGAGCCAGACGCCGTCGTCCGCACTGTCGGGGGCCGATGCCGTCGGGTTCGAGAGCGTTAGGTTCATTGCCGGACCCGATGGGTTCCGGGTTCAAAAAGGCGCGGACGGTGGCAACGATGGCGTCTCGTCTCCGATTCGAATCCCGTAAAATCGGGCTACAGCGGGAGGAGGAGGTCGTCGTCCTCGCGCTGGAATTCGGTCCCGAAGGCGGATGAGAGCGCGTCCATCTGCTGGACGCTCCACGTTCCCGCGTAATGTTCGGCCTCGTGAACCGCCAAATCGTATATCTCGGTGGGGCGGAGGCGGAGGTCGGACAGTTCACCGTCCGCCACACCGACCTCGAAGAGGAAGCTCCGGTCGTTGTGCTGTTCCGAGTCGGTCGCGTAGTCGTCCACGAAATCGCCCGTGTCGTAGCAGACGAGCGTCTCGTCCACGACTTCGACGCCCTGAAAGACGTGCGCGCTGTGGCCGTGAACGACGTCTACGCCCTCTTCGGCCAACCATCGAGCGAACTCCCGGAACTCGACTGTCGGTTCGGTTCGCATGTTCGGTCCCCAGTGGAGCGACGCCACAAGCAGATCGGGGTCCGCATCCCGTGCACGTCCGATCGAGTTGCCGACGAGTCGAACCGCCTGCGGGTGGGTGACGTCGAAATCCACGTACGCTGTTCCGGGTTCGTCGGGTCCCGCCTCGAACTCCGACGTGTTGTCGGTGAACGAGACGAACGCGATGTCCAACCCGTCCACGGTGACGAACGCGGGAGCGCACGCCGCTTCGAGGGTTTCACCCGCGCCCGAGTGGGCGATTCCGGCGTCGTCCAGATATCCTATCGTGTCGGCGAGTGCGTCCGGCCCGTAATCCAGAATGTGGTTGTTCGCCAGGTTCACCCAATCGACGCCGACCGATTCGAGCGCCGGAACCGCCCAGTCGGGGTCGGCTCGGAAGTGAAACGGCCGATACGTGTCCGTCCACGGCGTGCCCCGTGCCGAGAGACAGCATTCGAGGTTGATGAAAAAGCCGTCGAGTTCGCGCAGGGTGTCCTCCATGTTCCCCCAGATTCCGGAGACGCTCCGCTCTCTCTGTCGTTCGTCTATCAGCCGTCCGAGCATTACGTCCCCCGCAAACCCGAGTCTCGTCATATCCCAGTTTCCCCCTGTGTAGTTGGCGGGACACGGGGAAAAGGCTACCCGCTCGAAGGAAAATCAGTTCGCGTCCGCGAGGAACGCCAAGAGCGCTTTCTGTGCGTGCAACCGGTTTTCGGCTTGATCCCACGACAGCGAGCGGTCGCTTTCGAGCACGTCGCCCGTAATCTCCTCGCCGCGATGGGCGGGCAGACAGTGCATGACCGGCATCGAGTCGGGGAGCAACTCCTCGTTGAGTTGGAAGCCGTCGAACGCGGCCAGTTTCGACTCGCGTTCGTCCTCCTCGCCCATGCTGACCCAGACGTCGGTGTACACCACGTCAGCATCCGCCACGGCCGCTTCCGGGTCGTTCGTCAGGCTTGGTTTCGGCCCGCGGTTCGCCGCCGTCGAGAGGGCATCCTCCGAGGGTTCGTAGCCTTCCGGCGTGGCGACCGTCAGGTCCATCCCGACCGTCGCCGCCGCGATGGCGAAGGAGTTGAGGACGTTGTTGCCGTCGCCGACCCAGGCGACCGTGAGGTCGTCGAAGCCGCCGAAGTGCTCCTGAATCGTCTGCAAGTCTGCGAGCGCCTGACACGGGTGAGCGACGTCCGAAAGCCCGTTGACGATGGGAATCGTGGCGTGCTCGGCCATTCCGACCAGGCTCTCGTGTTCGAACACGCGGCCCATGACGAAGTCCACGTAGCGCGAAAGCACCCGTCCTGTATCGGAGACGGGTTCGCCCCGATTCAGTTGCGTGTCGTTCGGGCCGAGGAAGATGCCGTGGCCGCCCAAGTGCGTCATGCCCGTCTCGAACGAGATGCGGGTGCGCGTGCTGGGCTTCTCGAACAGCATGGCGAGCGTCTGTCCCGAGAGTTCGGGTGGCGAGCCGTTTTCCTTGTACTCCGACGCGAGCGCCAACACCTCCGCCAACTCGTCCGGCGAGATGTCGTCCACATCGAGGAAGTGACGCGTCATGCTGCCACCTCCAGGTTCCCGCAGACGTCCTCTAACACCGCAATCGAGCGGTCGAACTCGGCGAGTTCGATGTGTTCTTCGGGCGTGTGGTCGAGCGACGAATCGCCCGGTCCGTAGGTGACGACCGGACAGTCCCACGCCTCGGCGTAGAGGTTCGCGTCGCTCGTTCCCGTCTTCCGGAGCAAACTCGGGTCGCCGCCCTCGTTCCGGATGGCGACGCGGAACGCACGTCCCAGTTCCGTCCGCGGACTGGAGAGCGTCGGCGGAATCGGTTCGTTCCACGACACCGCCCCGACGTCGAGGTGGTCTTCGGCGACCGACCGAATCCCGTCGGCCGTCATCCCGGACGGAATCCGGAACTTGATCTCGACGGTCACTTCCGTCGCGAGGCCGTCGGGCGTGAGTCCGCCGTCGAACGAGACGGGTTTCACGGTCACCGACTCCACCGTCGAACCGTCCTCGTCGGAGTCGAATTCGGATTCGACCCCCGAGAGCCACTTCGTCGCGTACTGAATCGCGTTCGGCTCCGGCCGTGAGGTGTGGACCGATTCCACCGTGGCCGAGTACGTTCCCGAGAGGAACCCGCGGTAGCCGAGCGTCACGGCGTCCCAGCCGCTGGGTTCGCCGTTGACGACGAATTCTGGCTCGTCCGCGTCCTCGACGAGATGGCGCGCACCGCGCGAATCGGTCTCCTCGCCGACGACGCCGACGAAGCTCGCCCCGGTTTCGACCGCAGCGACCGCCATCGCGGCCAGCGGACCTTTCGCGTCCACGCTTCCGCGTCCGTGGAGGATGCCGTCCTCCAGCTTTACCGGCACGTCGCCGGGAACCGTGTCGATGTGCGAGGTGAGCAGAATCCCGTCTCCGGGCGCACGGACGTTGCCAACGTCGTCCATCCAGACCTCGCGCCCCTCGGATTCGAGGAAGTCGGCGAGATGCTCGGCGCACGCCGCTTCGTTCCCTGACACCGACGAAATCCCGACCAGTTCTATCAGCAGGTCGCGCGCGGCGGCCGGTGAGACCGAATTCGTCTCGGTCATATTCGCCATCATTCGTCGCCTCCTAACACGTCGGTCAGCGCAGAGACGACGGCGTCGATGTGCTTTTCTTCCACCGTCAACGGCGGCAGGAGGCGCAGAACGCTCCGTCCCGCCGGGAGCGCCAGAATCCCGTGCGACAGCGCGAGTTCCTTGAGGAGACGATTCGCGCCGCGCTTCACCTCGATGCCGACCAACAGGCCGTGTCCGCGAACGTCGCGCACGGGCAGGTCGGCCGATTCGAGTTCGTGCCGGAGATATTCGCCCATCTCGGCGGCGTGCTCCGGCAGGTTCTCGTCCACGAGCACCGAGAGGGTGGCGTTCGCCGCCGCGCTGACGACGGGGCTTCCGCTGAAGGTCGAGCCATGCGACCCGGCACCGTCGGCTATCCAGTCGGCGCACAGCGTCGCGCCGATGGGGAGGCCGCTCGCCAACCCTTTCGCCGTCGTGAGCACGTCCGGGGAGACGCCAGCGTGTTCGCAGGCCCAGAAGGCCCCCGTCCGTCCGAGTCCGGTCTGCACCTCGTCGAAAATCAACGCGGCACCGGCGTCGGCCGTCAGGTCGCGGGCCGTCTGCAGGTACGTCTGCGTGGCGGGGTTGACGCCGCCCTCGCCCTGTACGGGTTCGAGGATGACGGCGGCCGTCTCGTCGTCCACGACGTCGGCCAGTTCCTCCTCGTCGCCGTAGGTGACGAACTCCACCTCGTCCACGAGCGGTTCGTACGGCGCGCGGAACTTCTTCTTCCACGTCACCGACAGCGACCCCATCGTGCGGCCGTGGAAGCCGCGCTTCGCGGCGACGAGTTTCGAGTTGCCGGTCGCGCTCCGGGCGAACTTCAGCGCCGCCTCGTTCGCCTCGGTTCCGGAGTTGTTGAGCCAGACGTTGTCGAGGCCGTCCGGGGCGAGCGTCGCCAGTTTCTCGTACAGTTCGTCGCGGCTCTCGGTCGGATACGAGGCGTGGACGAACAGCAGTTCGGCGGCCTGTTCCTGCACCGCGGAGACGACCTCCGGGTGGCAGTGTCCGACGGGGGAAACCGCGTAGCTCGCGCCGAAGTCGAGGTATTCGGTTCCGTCCTCCGTGTAGAGATACGGTCCCTCGCCGCTCGCGATTTGGATCGGTTTCTCGTTGTAGACGAACCCGCTCATGGCGACACCTCCAGTGCGGCCGGTGTAAACCGCGTCCCGTGGCCGTTCCGCGCCGCCGTGATCGGATCGTGGTTGTTCGCGTCCGCGACGACGACGGATTCGGCACCGCCTTCCAGCGCCTCCGTGGCGGCCAAGACTTTCTTGGTCATGAACCCTTCCGCAGCGGATTTCGCCGCCTCCAACTCGCTCGGCGTGGACACCTGTTCGATGAGCGTCGTCTCGTCGTCCGGGTCGGCCAGCAGTCCCGGAACGTCCGTCAGGACGACGAGTTCGCCGCCGAGTGCGGCGGCGACCGCCGCCGCCGCACGGTCGGCGTCCGCGTTGACCGGCGTTCCGTCGTCGGCCAGCATCGGAACCGTCACGACCGGCGTGTAGCCGCTATCCAAAAGCGTTTCCAGCAGGTCCGTGTTCACGGACTCGATTTTGCCGGAGTGGTCGCCGCGGCGAATCTTGCGCTTGCCGTCCTCGACCACTCTCACCGCGGATTTGCGCGCGCCGGTGAGGAGCGCGCCGTCCACGCCGGACAGTCCGACCGCGCGGACGCCCTCTCCCTGCAAACTCGCCGTCAGTTCGGTGTTGAGTTTGCCGGGCATCACCATCTCGAACACTTCCATCGCTTTCTCGTCGGTGAATCTGCCCATCACGCCGCTGGTCGATTCGACGTACTCGGGTTCCTCTCCGAGCGCGTGGAGCGTGTCGTCCACGGCGGTCGAACCGCCGTGGACGACCACCACGTCCTGCCCGTTGGCGGTCAGGTGCGCCACGTCGCTCAGCGCGCCGTCGGGATTCACCGCCCGTGCGCCGCCGATTTTGACGACGACGGGAGCGTCGTCTGGTTCGTTATCTTCGACGATTCCGCCGTCCGTGACGAGTCCGTCGTCGTTGTCGTTGTCGATGAGTTGGTCGTGTGCGGCCAGCAGTTCCTCGCGGCTGTATTCGTCAGTCATGGGCTTCCCACGGGATGTAGTCCCTCGAATTCCAATCCGGCTGTTTCCTCGAATCCCAGCGCGACGTTGGCGGCGTGGACCGCCTGTCCCGCCGACCCTTTCATCAGGTTGTCGATGGCGCTGAAGACGACGATGCGTTTATTGGTCGGGTCGAGTTCGAACCCGACCTCGGCGTAGTTCGTCCCGGCGACCGCCTTGGGTTCCGGGTAGCGATAGACGCCGCCGCCGCCCGCGACGAGGCGGACGAACGGTTCGTCCTCGTAGGCCTCTCGATACGCTTTCCAGAGGTCTCCCTTCGAGACGGGCGAATCGGGGAACACGTGGCAGGTCGCGGAGGCTCCGCGAACCATGTCCACGGCGTGTGCAGTGAACGACACGTTCGTTCCCAGAATCCCCTCGATTTCGGCCTCGTGGCGGTGGCCCGTCGGCGCGTAGGGGCGGACGATGCCCGAGCGCTCGACGTGGCTGCTCGCCTTGCTCGGCGTCGCGCCGCCCTCCGACGAGCCGACTTTGACGTCCACGACGACCTGCTCGCTCCCGAAGAGGATTCCCGCGTCGAACAGCGGCGACAGGCCGAGGAGCGTCGCGGTGGCGTTACAGCCACCCGCGGCGATGAGGTCCGCACCGGGCAGTTCCTCGCGCGTCAGTTCGGGCAGGGCGTACACCGCCTCGTCCAGGTATTCGGGACAACTGTGTCCGTCGTACCACTGGTCGTACTCCTCTTCCGTGTCGAGGCGGAAGTCAGCGCTCAGATCAACCACGGTGTCCGCGGCGTCGCGGAACGAATCGATGTGCTCCATCGAGACGCCGTGGGGCGTCGCGGCGAACAGCACGTCCACCGATTCGAGGTCGCTCGGTTCCGAAAAGCGCAGGTCGGACGCACGTAAATTCGGGTGGACCGACCCGAGCGTCTTGTTCGCGTACTCCCTGCTGGTCGCCTGTGCGAGTTCGAAGTTCGGGTGTCCGGCGAGCAGGCGGAGCAGTTCTCCGCCGGTGAACCCGCTGGCTCCGATGACGGTCGCCGAGAGCGTCTCGGCGCTCGTGTCGGCTTCCGCGTCGGTCGCAGTAGCCATCAGGACACCACCTCCGCGGGGACCTTCGTTTCGAGCCAATCGACGACCGCGGCGGGGACGTCCGTCTCGACCGCCTCGTTCAACGCCTTGAACTCGACGGTGTGATTGACCTCGTGGACGGTGTAGCCCGACTCGGTCTCCATCAGGTCGACGCCGAGGAGACCGCCGCCGACGGCGTCGCTTGCTTTCTCAACCAGCGACTTCGCTTCCGCGTCGAGTTCGAATTCTTCCGTCTTCGCGCCCTTCGCGGCGTTCGTGAGCCAGTGGTCCGAATGGCGGACCATCGCGGCGACCGGCTTCCCGTCCAGTGCGACGACGCGGATGTCGCGCTCCGGTTTGTCCACGAACTCCTGCACGTAGAACACCTTGTGCTCGTAGTGGCCGAGCGTGGCCTTGTGCTCCAGAATCGCCTCCGCTGCACTGCGCGAGTCGATTTTCGCCATCAGGCGACCCCACGACCCGACGACGGGTTTGAGGACGCACGGGTAGCCGAAGCTTTCGATGGCCTCCATCGCGCTGTCGGTCGTGAAGGCGACTTTCGTCTCGGGCGTGGGGACGCCCGCGCCCGCGAGCGCGAGACTATTCTTCGCCTTGTCCGAACACACCTCCGCGGTTTCGTGGCTGTTGACGACGGGAACCCCGTACGCCTCGCAGAATTGCGTAGCGTAGAGGCTCCGGCTCGTCGCCAGACAGCGGTCCACGACGAGGTCGAGCCCCTCGAATGCCTCAGGTGGCTCGGTCAGATCGAACGTCTGCTTGCGCACGTCGATCTTCGTCACCTCGTGTCCGCGCTCGCGGAGCTCCGCGAGGAGGAGCTTTTCGTCGCGGCGAATCCTGGAGTAGAGGATGCCTACTTGCACGTTACTCCCCCCAGTCCTCTTCGAGCTCCGGCGCTCGGTCGAGGACTGGCGGGTTCACGTCGATGACTTCCAGTTCGACACCACAGGTACCGCAGTCGATGATTTCACCCGTTTCCAGATCGTCGTGCAAAGCCACATCGGCTCCGCACTCAACGCATTCTACCATTGTACTCTTCCGTATCGCCCTATCGGACTTAAATCCATCGTTATTAATAATGAAGAAAAAGCTCGGACTACCGTCTAACGGAAGTAGAAGGCTTATACCGCGGTTCTGAGTTAGTAATCAAGTAATTCCCCACGCGGGGGTCGCGGTAGTTCAGGCATAGTCGTTTACCTCCATCTGGAGCGTTTCACCGGCCGCTTCGAGCGACTCGGCGAGTTCGGTCGTCGTCGTTTCGTCGTCCACGAGCGTTGCCCTCGCGTTCGCCAGCGCTTCGACGACCGTCTCGGCCGCTGGACCGCCGACGGAATCGCGCATGGCGACGCTCGCTTCCACGTTGAGTGCCGATTCGACTTCCTCCGGTGGGACGAACTCGGCGAGCGGTGCACCGAGCACTTCCTCGGCGGCCGCATCGAGGGCATCGTAACCGCTCGTTCCCGCCGTCGCAACGACCTCGTGGGCCGTGCGGAACGGCACGCCGCACATCGCCAGCAGGTCGGCGACGCCGGTCGCCGTCGAAAAGCCCTCCCCAGCGGCGTCCGCGAGTGCGTCCTCGTTCCACGTCGCGGTCGCCACCGCACCGGCAGCGACGTCCGTCGCGTCGATCACGGCGTCGAGGGCGTCCCACGCGTGCGGGGTCGCACGTTGCAGGTCGCGGTTGTACGCGCGCGGCAGTCCTTTTAGCGTCGTCAACAGTCCCGACAGTCCGGAGTGAGCGTCGCCCGCGACTGCGCGGGCGAGTTCCAAGGTGTCGGGGTTCTTCTTCTGTGGCATGATGGACGACGTGGACGCATAGTCGTCCGAGAGTTCCACGAACCCTCGGTTCGAGTAGATCACGAGGTCCTCGGCCAACCCGGACACCGTCGTCGCGAGATTCGCCGCCGCCGCGACCGTCTCGACGAGGAAGTCGCGGGTCGAAACGGCGTCCATCGAGTTGTCGAGGAGTGCGTCGAAGCCGAGCAGTTCCGCCACGCGCTCGCGGTCCACGTCGAACGGGGTTCCCGCGAACGCCGCCGCGCCGAGCGGGCACTGGTTGATCCTTCCGTACGCATCCAGCAGACGCGCCGTGTCACGGGAAACCGCCTGCTCGTAGGACGCGAGAAAGTGCCCGACGGTCGTGGGTTGGGCGGGTTGGAGATGCGTGTATCCCGGCATCACCGTCTCCGCGTTCGATTCGGCGACTTCGAGGAGTGCCGAACGGAGCGCGAGCGTGGTTTCGAGGAGCGCGAGCACGTCCTCGCGGAGGCGGTAGCGGATGCACGTCGCCACTTCGTCGTTCCGACTGCGGGCGGTGTGCATCTTCCCGCCGTCGTGACCGACCTCTCCGACGACGGCCGTCTCGATGGCGGCGTGGACGTCCTCGCCTTCGGGGAGCGAGTCGTGCCCGTTCACCTCGACCACGTTCAGCGCGGTGAGGATGTCGCCCGCAATTTCGTCCTCGATGATCCCCTGTTCGGCGAGCATCACGACGTGCGCGCGGTCGACGTCGAGGTCGGCCGCGAAGATGCGTTCGTCCGCGGCGAGCGACGAGAGGAACCCGCGGGCGGGACCGCCGCTGAAGCGGTCGCCGCGGACGACGTCGCCGTCCGTGGCAGGTTGGTTTTCTTCGCTCTCTGCTCCGTCTCCCTTACTCATCGTTCGCGATGCGAGCCTGGTAACCGTGATATTTGGCGACGCCCGTCGCGTCGGCCTGCTCGATCTTTCCGACCGTCTCGGTGTTGAACGAGGCGGCGTCCTCGGAGTAGACGGCGTGCTCGCTCTCGCGGGCGACGGCGCGGGCCTGTCCGCCTTCGAACTTGACCGTGACCGTGCCGGTGACTTTCTCCTGCGTGGTGTCGATGAAGCCGTCGAGGGCGTCCACGAGCGGCGCGGAGAGCAGTCCCTCGTAGGCCTTCTCGGCCCACTGGTGGTCGATGTTCTTTTTGAACGAGCGCTCTTCCTTCGTCAGCACCAGTCCTTCGAGGGCTTCGTGGGCGTTGAGCAGCGTCGTCGCGGCGGGGTGCTCGTAGTTCTCGCGGACTTTCAGGCCGAGCATGCGGTCTTCCATCAGGTCGGTGCGACCGACGCCGTGTTTTCCGGCGAACTCGTTCAGGTACTCGATGAGTTCCACGGCACCCATCGATTCACCGTCGATGGCGACCGGCTTACCGTCCTCGAACTCGATTTCGAGGAGTTCGGTTTCCGCGCTCGGTTGTTCGGTCCACTCGTAGATTTCCTCCGGCGGGACGTAGCCGGGGTCCTCCAGATTGCCGCCCTCCACGGAGCGACTCCAGAGGTTCGTGTCGATGCTCCAGACGCCCTCGTTGCCACCCTCCACGGGCAGGTCGTGTTCGTCCGCGTAGCCCATCTCCCACTTGCGGGTCAGGCCGAGTTCGCGCACGGGGGCGATGACCTCCAAATCAGAGGCGCGCCAGACCGCCTCAAAGCGCAGTTGGTCGTTCCCTTTGCCGGTACAGCCGTGAGCCACTGCGTCACAGTCGTTTTCCTTCGCCACGTCGAGAATCGCTTCCGCGATGACCGGGCGTGCGAGCGCGGTTCCGAGCGGATAGCTCTGATACGTCGCGTTCGCCTTCACCGCATCCAGACACTGCTCCGCAAATGCATCCTTGGCGTCGATAACGTAGTGTTCCAAATCCAGTGCTTCCGCAGTTTCCTCCGCCTCTGCAAACTCCTCTTCGGGCTGACCGACGTCCACCGTGACGCCGATGACTTCGTCGTAGTCGTACTCCTCTTCGAGGAGTGGGACGCATACTGTCGTGTCGAGTCCGCCCGAGAAGGCGAGTGCAACCGTTTTCATTGTATGAGTTGCCAAGGGCTACAGGTACTTAAATTCTTCTCAGAAGTTTGAGAAATAAAGGTGGAAAATGGACTAAAGACGAGTTAATCACACGTGAGTGAGTTTTGAACAAACGACCGGTCGGAGTGGAATGGGTATTATTGGGACTAGAAAAGCCCCGGTCGTCGTCGTCGGACGCAAAATGAGCCGTGGTCGACTCGTCGCTCATTGGAGGGCAAACCCCGGTGGCGCGAGTCCGCGACATTATCGAATCCTTCTGGTGCATACCGCTTAAAGTCTTTCGGGACGGCAACGATTGCCAGCGATTCTGTTCAACGAAGTTTATGACGCGCCAAAAGAATCATCGACTATGCGTCGTCTCGCCCCAGTCCTCCTCGTCCTTCTCGTTCTCACGGCCGGGTGTGCAAACTTCCTGCCGTGGTCTGACTCACAATCGGATCCTCAACAGACAACTGCCAACCACCCAGCATCCTACCTACCCGGAGCCAACGGCCAGTGGATATTCGACGCCGAGCAACTCGTCAAGGCGCACAAAGCGGCGCTCAGCGGGGCGAACTACCGGATGCACGCTCGCGTCCGGCCGAACCAGCAAACCGCTTCGGTGAAGTGGCAAAATACGACTACGACCGTACATATTGGTAGCGGTCGAACCCTGGTACAGGGGAGCGGCGGGTCGTTCGGACCTCGGGAGCTAACCGAATCGTATCGGAGTTACTCCACGGACAACATGACCGTGCAGTGCCGACGCGGCGCTGAAAAATGTCGGTATCTCTCCACCAGGTCCACTCAGGGACAGCAGATCACGAAGCGTACCACTTCACGAATGGAATCGCTCATCGCCAGTTCGGACTTCGTGGCGAACGGAACGACGGTTCGCAACGGAACGACGTTGTATCGATACGAAGCCAACGGTTCCACGACGTTTTCGGGCGCTGATAGACTCTCAGCGACCGTACTGGTGGATGAGACCGGTCTCATCCACGATGTCTCGGGAACGATTCACACCGACGGAAAGCGTCCCGCGACCGTCGATTTCGACTACGGGTTTTCTCTGGTTTCGAATCCACCGACGAAGCCGGAATGGGTAGACGGTGTGCCCCGACTGACCGTCCGTACAAACGCGAGCGAGTTCACGCTCGCACACGAGGGCGGTGAGCGTATTCCGGCGGGAACGAACGTTTCGCTCACGTTGATAAACGACAGCGCCACCGCAATTGGAACGGTTCGACTGCCGAAATCGCTCGGCCGTGGGGATATCGCCCATCTCACGATTTCCGATATCGAGGACACCGACCATCTCCACTACAAAGCCGTCGGGAACATCACGGTCAACCACCCAGCGACGACCGAACCGGGAATAAATCACACTCACTGGACTCTGTCTCTCGGATACGAGACGAAACACTGGAAAGCTGACCTCTGGGTAAATCCCGAGGGGAGAAATCACGACAGCACGAACGACACCAAAGCGACGACGACCACGACTGCCGCCTGACCGACTTTCGACGATCTCTCTTTCTCCCGTCAAACGCCACCCTCATACCACTAAAGCGTCTCGAACCAACCAGTGTACAGTCTCAACGTCCCGGTTCCCGGCGAAATCGCTCAACTCGCTGGGCAACTCCGTCCGTCGCTCTACGGGTTCGACAGCGTCCGCGACGAACATACGCTCGTCGTCAAGCGATTCGGAGATCAAGAAAACTACGACCGATTGGCAATGCGGGTCCGAACCGCGCTCGTCGGCACGCCCGCGTTCGAAGCGCACGTCTCGGGCATCGACTACTTCGAGACGCCAGCACGGGGCGACGGTCCGGTCGTCTATCTCGCCGTCGAAAGCCCCGGTTTGGAACGGCTTCACCGCGAACTGCTCGCCGAATTCGAGACCATCGAGGGATTGGAGGGCGAGGACTACGTTCCACACGTCACGCTCGCGCGCGGTGGCGACATCCAGGTGGCCCAAGAACTCGCGGAACGGGATATCGATCCGATTTCGTGGACCGTAACGGAACTCCATCTCTGGGACGCGAAGTACGAGGAAACCGCCGCGAGAATCTCACTTCCGGCCTGAACGCTCTATCTTCGTTCGCTCTTTTACTGCGGCGTCGGCGGTTCGCCGTCCCACGCGTCCTTGTCGGTGAAGAAGTTCAGCATGGCGAACTTGAGTTTCCCGGGGCCGATGTCGATGGTTTCTTTCCGCTCCTCCGGCGGGAACGTCTCTCGAACGCTGTACTTGCCCATCTCGCGGACGCTCCCCTCGGTGTAGCGTTTGTCGAGCAGGATTCGGACGCCGAAGTCGTCCGGCGAGCGAATCACCCGGCCGAGCGCCTGTCGCGTCTTCCGAATCGTCGGGATTTCGACGGCGTACTCCCACCCCGAATTTCTTCCGGAACGGTCGGCGAACACGGTGTCGTAGGCGTCCTGCACCGCGTCCATCCGGTCGTCCAGATGCGGGTACGGCACGCCGACGACGATGACAGTTCTGGCTTCGTCGCCGTCGAAACTGACGCCTTCGGCCAGCGTCCCCCACAGAGAGGTGAACAGCGCGCCGTTCCCGTCCGACGTGAACTGCTGGCGAAGTTCCTCGACGGGGGTTCCGGCCTCGTCGAAGTACAGGTTCGCCTCGGTTCGGTTTCGCACGAGGTCGCGGTAGCGCTCGGCTTCGGCGTAACTCGGGAAGAAGACGAGCGTGTTCCCGGCGGTGAACCGAATCGCGTCGTTCAACACCTCGGCGATGGTGTCCTGGGTTTCGGGATTGCTCCGCTCGCTGGCGAACAGGGCGGGCGTCTCGGCGGCGAACGTCCGGCGATTCTCCTCCGGGAACTGAAGCCCGTACGCCAGCGAGATGGGGTCGCTCAGGCCGAGCACGTCCGACAGCACGTCGAACGGGCGAAGCGTCGCGCTCATCAACACCGTCGCGTACACCTCCTCGAACAGGGCTTGGGTGACCTCGCGCGGGATGCAGGTGTACAGTTCCGCCCGTCCGTACACTTCGTCGGTCCCCTCGTCGCGGCGCACCGCGACGACGGGATACTGGCCGAGTTCGGCCCCTTCGTCCATGAAGGACTTGACGAACGCGGCGGCTTGGAGGGTTTGACACTCCTTTCGAGTCGTCGCGTCGCCCTCCTTGTACGCCTCCTCGTATTTCTGGTCGAGTTCCTTGGCGAGCGAGAGCGCGTCGTCCAACTCCGCGTCGATTCCCTTCCCGGCGTACTCCTGTAGGAAGGCAAGCGTCAGGTCGTCTCGTTTGTCGTCGTTGGCGATCGACACGTCCTGCCAGTTCTCGCCGACCGATTCGCGCTCGCCGAAACCGAACGAGTCGTCGTAGGTCGTTTTGAGCGCCCGCTGGAACGCGGCGAGGACGTTGAATCCCGCTTCGCTCCGGAAGTCGTCGCTGTCCTGAAGTTCGTCTAGCGCGCTGTCGATGGTGTTCTCGGTCAGCGTTCGGGAGGCGTGGTCGCGGGCCGTCCCCTCGATGTTGTGCGCCTCGTCGAAGATGGTGATGACGTCCTCCGGTTCGCGGCCCAACCACCGGAAAAACTGTTCGCGGATCATCGGGTCCAACAGGTGGTGGTAGTTGCAGACGACCAAGTCCACACCCTCCATCCCGTCTTTCAGCAGTTCGTAGCCGCACAGTTGCTGTTGTTCCGCGTATTCGTAGATATCGTCGGGCGTCCGAACCCCGTCGTAGAGCCACTGGTAGAACTCCTCGTTGTCCTCGGTGAGGTTGTTGTAATAGTGCTCGCAGATGTTCTTCTCTTTGAGATTCTCGACTTCGTCCTGAATCTGTTCGAGTTCGTCCATCACCGCGCTACGGGCCTCGGCCGCGGTCGAATCGCCTTCCTGCATGTCGTCGAGCAGTTCGCGCTGTCGCTGTTCGAGTTCGCTCTTGTCGCGTTCCTTGTCGACGACCTCGTAGGTATTGTCCCGGAGTACCTGACACTCCTGATAATCGACGTCGATGTGGCACATCGACCCCTTCCCCCGAAAGACGACGGTGCGAAGCGGTTCCTTGCGCGTTATCTCGCGCGCTTCGGTGACGAACTGGCGCATCTGTTGGTGGACGTTGGTCGTGATGACGACCGTCTTGTCCTCCTCGCGGGCGAATTCGAGCGCGGGAACGAGTGACGAGAGCGTTTTGCCCGTCCCACACGCACCTTCGAAGAGCACGTCCTGCCCGCGTGACAGTCCGTTGTAGATGCGGTCCATCGCCTCCTGCTGGTTGTCGTAGGGGGCGTCGTACGGGAAGAACCGCATGTACTCGTTCGTCGTGGACACGATACCGAATATTCGCGTCTTAGTTCAAAAACCCTTGCCCATCGGAGAGATGCTCGGTCTCAGATAACCGACTCCGCCGCCGTCTCCTGCACTTCCGGTTCGATGTACACTTTCTTGACGCTATCGTTGATTTCGTACAGCCCATCTTCGATATCGGTTATCAAGTCGTCCATCTCCCCGGTGTCGAGCGTCGGGTCGAACGCTACGTCGGCGGTGACGATGATGCGGTCGGGACCGAAGTAGACGGTTCTGAAGTCGATGATTTCGGTGACGCCCTCCCACCCGTCCAACTCCGAGCGCAGTCTGTCTTCCTCCTCTTTGGGCAGGCTCTCGCCGAGGAGGAGCCGTTTGTTTTCCCACGCCAGCGCGATGGCGAATCCCATCAACAACAACCCGATGAGGAGCGCGGCACCGGCGTCGTAGATCGGGTTTCCGGTGACTTGTGACAGCCAGATACCAACCAGTGCGAACCCGGCACCGGCGACCGAAACGGTGTCCTCGGTGAGCGCCGTCAGCGTGGAGACGTTGCTCGTCTTGTGGAATGCCTCCCGAAATCCGCTCCAGTTTCGTCGTTCGATTTCGTGTTTCGTGGAACGATACGCCTTGCTGAAGGCGTATCCCTCGAACAGCATGGCTCCGATGAGGACGGCGTAGTTCACGTACACCGGTGGAAACGACTGTCCGAGGACGTGAACCAATCCCCCGCTGACCGTTTCGTGGTGCTGGACAAGCGAGTCGTATCCGTGTTTTGCGCTCTCCCAACCGGCGATACCGAAGAGCAGGACGCTCACCAGAAAGCTGTAGAAGAACTGTGCCTTGCCGTAGCCGAATGGGTGGTCCCGCGTCGGCTTTCGTCCACCAAACCAGATTCCGATGAGGAGAAAGACCTGATTTCCCGTGTCGGAGATGGAGTGAAACGTCTCCGAGAGCATCGCCGGACTCTGTGTGAGCACGAAGCCAACGAATTTCAGCACGGCAATCGCCGCGTTCGAGAGGAGGGCGGCTATCACGACGGACTTGCTGTTCGCCATTACTCGACTAGCGGCGAGGAGGTGTCAAAGTCCTTACGACGGAGCGCCGCGCGTCGATTCGACGGAAGACGAAAGGCGGCGGGATACCAACGACGAATCATGATCGCTATCGTCTCCGATACGCACAGCAGGACGGGTCACGAACTGACCGGACGGACGCTCGAAGCCGTCCGAAGGGCGGACCTCGTGGTTCACGCAGGGGATTTCACGACGACTGCCGTTCTCGACGCGTTCGAAGCCGAAAGCACCCGGTTGGTCGCGGTTCGTGGCAACAACGCGACGGCCGCTGTCGCCGACCGCCTCCCTGCCGTGCGAACGTTCGAGGAAAACGGAGTTCGGTTCGCGCTCACGCATCGTCGGCGCGGCGGAAGTACGGGACTCTCGCTCTTCGGGCAGGAGCGCGATGCGGACGTGGTCGTCTCAGGACACACGCATCGACATCTCGTGGAACAAGCTGGTGAGGTGTTGTTGCTCAATCCGGGCAGTTACGCACAGCCACGGGGGAATCGGCCGACACACATCGAACTCGAACTGGAGGGGAAGGGCTTCGCTGGGAGGGTTTACGAGATGAGTGGAGAACTCGTAACCGAGTTCCCCGTGTAGGAGGGCTGGTAAGTTGATGGCGTACCAGTGGAGGGCCGAAGCAGGGCGGCTCCACTTCCGAGTATGCGGTTGGTCATCATGTACTCTTGGTAAGCTCAAAAACGCGTTTTAGTTATCGGTTCCGCACGAAATACCACCCGACTGCACCGAGGACGAGAACGAGCGCTCCCCCCGCGAAGAACAGCACGCCCGGCGGTATCGTCGCCAAAACGCCGTTTGCCGCATGTCCCGCGCTGTTGGTCGATTCCGTCGAGAACGTTCCCACTTGTCCGCCACCGCCGGTCGTCTTCTCGGCCGCCTTTCCGCCGATACCGAGCAGTCCCTCCGTAACGGCGTACTGAATCCCGGCGCTCACGAGGCCGAGTAGGACGGCGACGCCGAGAACGCGGGAGAGCGCGTCCTTCAATCCCGTCGTCTGTTCTTCCCGCCCGGCGAAGAGGATGAGCGGACCGTCGCTCGGTGCGTACACCTTCATCTCCCGGCCTTTCTCGGAGTAGATGGTATCGACCGCCGTGATGAGGTCCGCGTCTTCCAGCTTTTTCAGGTGATATTGGGCGTTCTGTAGCGATGTATCCACCTGCTCGCTCAGTTCGGATGCCGTCGCCGGTTGGTCGTGGAGCGCGGAGAGAAGACCACGCGCAGTATCGGACGAGAGCGCCCCGAGCAGGTCGTCCGCATCGTCGCTGTCCACGCCGAGCACTCGGGGGGACCCACCCGACGGTGGTTCCACGTCCGAACTGGAGGGCAAGAGGTCGGCCATATTTATCCGTATGCAACTGCTCGGCAATCAACTTTGCCACTGACACGGCGAAACGAATTTGGTTCGGCAACTGATACAGGGGGGTATGGAACCACTCGGAATCTTCGGGAAGGTACTCCACGACCCGCTCTTCGTCGGCCTTCTCATCATCATGCTCGCCTTCGTCTTCTTCATCTACCTGTTCATCCGCCGGATCATGACCGGATTTCAGGAAGGTATTCAGAAAGGGCAGCGATAGTCGATTCCCCTCAGAGCGCGTTTCGAATCCGCTCCGCGGCAGTTTTGATGTCCTCACGGTCAACGTTCCAGTGCGTACAGAACCGGACGACGTGTGTCCCGAACGCCGACCCGATGACGTCTTCGTCCGCGCACAGTTCGAGAAACTCCTCGGCGGTGAGTCCCGCGTGTTCGGTGTTCACGAGGACGATGTTCGTCTCGGGTGGTTGCACCGAGAGGCCGTCCACGTCCGCGAGTCGCTCCGCAAGGAGACGGGCGTTCTCGTGGTCGTCGGCCAACCGTGAGACGTTCTCCAACGCGAGCAGTCCCGGCCCGCCCACGATACCGACCTGTCGCATCCCTCCGCCGAGCAATTTTCGAACGCGTCGTGCGTGCGCAATGAACTCCTCGTCTCCGGCGAGCATCGACCCGACGGGCGCACCGAGTCCCTTCGAGAGACAGAACATCACGGAATCCACGTTCTCCACGATACGTGCCGGTGATACGTCGAGGGCGACGGCCGCATTGCCCACCCGTGCGCCATCGAGATGGACCGGAATTCCGAGGTCGTGGGCCGCCTCCGCCGCCGCGTCGATCTTTTCGGGAGCGATTGCGACCCCACCTTTGCTGTTGTGCGTGTTTTCGAGCGATAACAATCCCGTTCCGGGTCGATGTGCGTCCGCCTCGACGTAGCCGTCTCGAACCTGTTCGGGCGTCGGAATTCCACGGTCGCCGCCATCGAGCGTTCGGACTTGCAGCGCCGAGTGCTGGGCGAGTCCGCCGAGTTCCCACTTGTAGATGTGGCTCTCGCGTTCGACCAGTATCTCCTCTCCCCGGTCGGTGTGGACGCGCGCCGCGATCTGATTGCCCATCGTCCCGGTCGGGACGTAGAGGGCCGCTTCCATCCCCACGATTTCGGCGGCAGCGGATTCGAGTTCGTTGACCGTCGGGTCCTCTCCGTAGACGTCGTCGCCTACCTCGGCCTCGGCCGCCGCCGCACGCATCTCCTCGCTCGGTTTCGTGACCGTGTCGCTCCGCAGGTCTATCATACGCGACCGTTCCGCCGCGGCGACCAAATAATCGAGGGTAGAAGCAGTTCATCGACGGAGATGCCCACACCGAAAGCGGTTTCCGGTATCCACGAAATTTTGCCACATGGACGAACGAATTCGGAACCACGCCGAAACCATCGTCGACCACTCTCTCGATATCGAAGCGGGCGATACGGTCGTCGTTCGCTCGCCGACCGTCTCGGACGACCTCGCGGTTGCCCTCTCCGAAGCACTCGGCGAGCGCGGTGCGTTCCCACTCGTCACCGCCGGGCGTCGGGACAAGAAACAAGCGGCGTTCCTTCGTTCTGTCGATGCGGATGCCCTCGAAACCCCCGAGCACGAACAGGCGTTGTTCGAAGCGGCGGACGCCATCGTTCACATCCGGGGCCACGAGAACGCCTCCGACATGAGCGATATTAGCGCCGAGACCCACGCGGCATACAGACAGGCGTACCAGCCGATTCAGCAGGAAATCCTCTCGTCGCGCTGGTGTCTCACCCAGTATCCGTCCCCCGCAAGCGCGCAACTCGCCGAGATGAGCACGGACGCTTACGAGGAGTTCGTGTACAGCGCGATGAACAAGGACTGGGACGAGCAGCGCGAGTTCCAAGAGCAGATGGTCGAAATCCTCGACCCCGCCGACGAAGTTCGTATCGTCTCCGGCGAGACGACGGACCTCACGATGTCGGTGAAGGGTATGAAAACCATCAACGACGAGGGCAAGAACAACCTCCCCGGTGGCGAGGTGTTCACCGCGCCGGTCCCCGATTCGGTCGAGGGGGAAGTGCTGTTCGACAAGCCGCTCGTCCACCAGGGCAACATCGTCGAAAACGTCTGGCTGAAGTTCGAGAACGGCGAGGTCGTCGATTTCAGCGCCGACAAGAACGAGGACGTCCTCGCGGGCGTTCTCGATACCGACGACGGCGCACGCAGACTCGGCGAACTCGGCATCGGCATGAACCGCGACATCGACGAGTTCACCTACAACATGCTCTTCGACGAGAAGATGGGCGATACGGTCCATCTCGCCGTCGGCATGGCCTACGATACCTGTGTTCCCGACGACCGGGAACCGAACGAGAGCGCGGTTCACGTGGACATCATCGTGGACATGAGCGAGGACTCGTTCATCGAAGTGGACGGCGAAATCGTCCAGCGCAACGGTACCTTCCGTTTCGAGGACGGGTTCGAGGAATAACCGGGAGGGAGACGAGGCGCTTTGCGCCTCGCAAGACGAACGGCGAACGAAGTGAGCCGTGAGTTGACCGAGCGGGTTGTTTTCGTCGCGTACTACGGATATTCGAGACCAAGCGACCGCGACGAACGTTTATATACTGAAACGAACCCAGAGTCCGTATCTCCTGAAAACGACCGCGTGGATGGCCGAGGCGGGTGTGTGGCACACCTCCACGTCAAACTGTCGTGCCGCCTGTTCGCAATCTTTCGGTTCAAAATCCGTCCGAGACGGACTGATACTGAACTCCCTGTCGGCGTGAACTCTTTCTTCGCCGGTTGACCGTTCTCGAAACAGCGCACCACGAATATCTGATATATATGTGTTGTGTCACCTTGGAGTTAAGTAGCTACGGTTGAATAGAAATAATCGTGCCAAAAGTTGTCTGTCCGGACTGTCGGCGGAACATCGCGTTTCACGAACTGGAAACCAGAACCGTCGCCCAATCCAGCGGATTTTCGACGAACTATCGCTGTCCGTTCTGCCGAAACGCCATCGAGAACGTCACCGAATTGTTGTAATTTCGGACTGATCGGCGTCCGAATCACGGGTAAACTTCGTAACGGTCGGGGACTGTCGAATCCGGACGACGAGAGAACGAAGTGACTGGCGGTATCCGACAGGTCGTCCGTCCCGAAACCCCTCTCTTCGGACGCGCTCCAGTCGTCGTCGGTCGTTCCGCCGAGCTCCGGTTCGTGCACGTTGTAGTCCGTCATCGACTTCAGGTCCGACGGGCGGCCAGTGTGAATACTGGAACTGTTACTGCAGGGCTTTGTTTCCTCTCCAACAGCGGTGATGAGGTATTTACCGGACGACGAACAACCTTCGAGCGATGGCAGAGGTGAGCGCGGACGAGAACCCGTACGTCGAAGAGCCAGGGACGGATTTCGAACCCGTCGTCGAGATGAGCGAAGCCGAGGCCAGCGAACAGGCCGCACTGCTTCGCGAGGCGATCCGCCACCACGACTATCGCTACTACGTCGAAAACGACCCGCTCATCGGCGACCGGACCTACGACGCTCTCTTCACGCGACTGCGAGAATTAGAGGAGGCGTTCGACGTCCAGACTGCTGACAGTCCAACCCGACGTGTTGGCGGCGAACCGCTCGACGAACTCGACAGCGTCGAGCACGTCGCCCCGATGCTCTCCATCGACTCCAGCGGAGAGGCAGCGGACGTGCGTGGATTCGACGAGCGAATCCATCGGGCGTACGACGAGGTGGAGTACGTCTGTGACCCGAAGTTCGACGGCTTGTCGCTGGAAGTCGTCTACGAGGACGGCGAGTACGCTCGCGCCGCGACTCGCGGCGACGGGGAGACGGGCGAGGACGTGACCGAGAACGTCCGCACCATCGCCAGCATCCCGCACCACCTCCGAGGTGACTATCCGGACTATCTCGCCGTTCGGGGGGAAGTCTATCTCCCGCTGGATGCGTTCACCGCGTTCAACCGCGAGCGGGTCGAACGCGGCGAGAACCCGTTCGCCAATCCGCGAAACGCGGCCGCCGGGTCGCTCCGGCAACTCGATCCGTCCGTGACGGCGGAGCGCCCCCTCGATTGTTTCTTCTACGACGTGCTCGACGCGAGCGAGGACTTCCCGACCCACTGGTCGGAGTACGAGGCGCTGCCGAAGTTCGGGTTGAAGGTGAACGACCGCACCGAACTCGTGGACGATATCGAGGCCTGTCTCGACTACCGTGACCAGTTGATGGCCGAGCGCGAGGAGTTGAACTACGAAATCGACGGGGTCGTCATCAAGGTGAACGATCGGAAGAAGTGCGACGAACTCGGGACGACGGCACGCTCGTATCGATGGGCGTACGCGTACAAATTCCCGGCTCGTTCGGAGCAAACCACGATCATGGACGTGACCGTGCAAGTCGGACGAACGGGGCGACTCACCCCCGTTGCGCTACTCGAACCCGTCGATGTCGGTGGGGTAACCGTCTCACGCGCTAGCCTCCACAATCCGGACGAAATCGCTGAAAAGGATATCAACATCGATGACGAGGTTCGCGTCAAGCGTGCGGGTGACGTCATCCCTTACGTCTCCGAAGTGGTCGAAAAACACAGCGAAGGCCACTACGAACTCCCCGACCAGTGTCCCGTCTGCGGCAGTCCGGTCGAACGTGACGGACCGATTGCCTACTGCACTGGTGGACTCGCGTGCGATGCGCAACTTCGGCAGGCAGTAGCGTACTACGGGAGCGACGACGGACTCGATATCGAGGGACTGGGCGAGGAACGGGTGAGCCAGCTTATCGACGCAGGCTTGGTCGAATCGTTGCCCGACCTATACGAACTCGACCGGGAGGCGTTGCTCGAATTGGACGGCTGGGGTGAGAAGAGTGCGGACAACCTGCTCGCCGAACTCGAAGCGTCGAAACGCCCTTCGCTTGCGCATTTCCTCTCGGCGATCGGTATTCCACGCGTCGGGAGCGAAACGGCCCGCGAGTTGGCGCGGGAGTTCGACTCGATGGACGCCGTGATGGATGCCAGTACCGACGAACTGGAGGCCGTCTCGGATATCGGGCCGAAAGTCGCAACCGGCATCCGGCAGTTCTTCGACTCGGAGCGCAATCGAAGCGTCGTCGAGGAACTGTTGGAACACGTCGAACCGGAGCGAGAGGAAGTCGTGGATGGCGACGAACTCGCGGATTTGACGTTCGTGTTCACCGGGTCGCTGTCGGAACCACGGTCGGATATCGCGGACCTCGTCGAGAGCCACGGCGCGAACGCGACGGGAAGCGTCTCGGGTAACACGGACTACCTCGTCGTGGGAGAAAACCCCGGACAGTCGAAACCCAACGATGCGGAGGAAAACGACGTGCCGATCCTGTCGGAAGCCCAATTTTGGGAGCTGCTGGAAGACGAAGGCGTGGCGCGTTAGAGCTCCGCGCGCCGGAAGATCGAGTACCCGATTGCGACGGGGATGAACAGCCAGAACAAGAGATAGATCAGGACGAACGCATCGCTGAAGTATATCGGGAGAGAGTTACCGAGGACGCTCGCGACGGTCGTTCGGATCAGTCCGTCGAACAGCACTATCCGTGCGTCGATGTGGCTCGAATATATCAACGAATTAACCAACGTCTTGTACGCCGTTACGGGGTTCAGAAGTCGGATGAACAGCATCGTGGATACCCGTCCGGGTATTCCTATTCCAGCATATCTTCCGAGGAGACTCGCAACGAGGTTTGCCAATCCACTCCAGAAGACGAGAAAGGCGATGTACAACGTCACCGCGCCGATCATCGCTCGGCGGCCGGTCTTGGCGGTCGCCGAAATGCCGACGGACAACCCCACGAACACGAGACCGAGGAGGAGCGTGAGCAGTGCGAACAGGATGTAATCGACGACCTTGAACTGGAGGCTCGTCAGCAGGAGGATCACCGCGGCGACGACGAACCCGATGACGATGGAAATACCGACGACACCGCTCCGTCCGAGCACCTTGCCGAGTACGACGTCGTCACGCGAATGGGGAAGCGAGAGCATGAGTTTCAGCGTTCCCGACTCGCGCTCACGGGTGATGGCCGCGTAGCCGATAACGATTGAGATGAGTGGGATCAGGATCGCGGTGCCTTGCTCCATCAGCGAGATGTACTGATTGGTGTTCTGCCCCGCGTTCCCGCCGTTATCCAGGACGAACGCGATGATCGGGGGTACTGCGAACACGACGACGAATAGCCCCGTCAACACCCACAGCCATCGTGACCGAACCGCGTCCCGGAAATCCTTTCGGGCGACGGATTGCCACGTCATGGCGTCGCCTCCTGCCGGGTGTATGCGATAAAGAGGTCTTCGAGCGACGCTTCCTCGGTTTCAAAGTCCTCGACCTGCGTGCCCGTGTCTTCGAGCGTGGTGAGGACTGTGGTCTTGACGTTCGCCGCACAGTCGACGAGCAGTGTCTCCCCGTCGCGCCGGACGCTCTCGACGCCGTCGATCGCGCACACCCGATCGATCGCACCGGCGGAGAGCGAGGCGGTCTCGACTCGGAAAACGGTGTCGCCGCCGACGTTCTCTCGAAGCCCTTCGATGGAGTCCTCGGCGACGAGTTCGCCCTCGCGAAGGATTCCGACTCGGTCACAGACGGCTTCGACCTGCCCGAGGATGTGACTGGAGAAGAACACCGTCGCGCCCCGCTCCCGTTCTTCATCGATGATCTCGCGCATCTCGTGGGCACCCGTCGGGTCGAGACCGGACGACGGTTCGTCGAGAATGAGGAGATCGGGTTCGCCGACGAGCGCCATCGCGAGTCCGAGTCGCTGAGCCATCCCCTTCGAGTAGCCCCCCGCTTTCCGGTCGGCGGCCTCGGGGATTCCGACCCGGTTCAGCAGTTCGTCCGGGTCGTCGTCGGCGTTCTTCGCTTCGATGGCGAACTCCATGTGCTGTCTTCCGGTGAGGCGGTCGTAGACGGACAACCCTTCCGGGAGAACGCCGGTTCGTTTGCGAATCGCCATGCTCTCGGTCTGTGCATCGTGTCCGAGAACGGTGACCGAACCTTTCGTCGGGCGGATAAAATCGAGAACGAGGTCGATGGTCGTCGATTTCCCCGCTCCGTTCGGCCCGAGAAAGCCGAACACCTCCCCCTCTTTCACGTCGAGTGAAAGATTCTCGACGGCCGTGACGTCCCCGTATCGCTTCGTCACGTCGTCCAATCGGATAGCGGTCATCGGTTCAGATTCCGCCAACGCACACATAACGGTGTTGCTCCGTGCTATACCGTGTCATCTGGGTCACGCTTTTCCGCGATTCGTGTCGCCTCCGTGGCGTATCGTTCCTTCTCGGCTTCGTCGGTGACCCGGGCCAGTCGTTCCCGTTCGACTTCGATTGCGGCGGTCGTTTCGCCACCGAGTCTCCCCGCCCGTTCCTTGCGAAGATACCATTCTCCGTCGGGCGTCGAGTACACCAGCGTCAACAGGTCGCGGTCGCTGTACGTCCGTTCGACCAACCACACTCGAACCTCGTTCATGGCTGGCCGTTCGTGGGTATCGAATTTGTATCTGGCGAGGTGTCGGTAGCCGCAACCTTATTTATCTCCCTGATTGACCGGTAAACGATGGGACAGTCCCCGCTGTCACAGGCGTCCGACGACCGCCTGCTCGACATGCTCTTTGCGGGCGAGGAAATCGAAGAGGAAATCGAACTGGAGGGTGCGCGAATCGCGGTGACGAGTCATCGCCTTCTCGCGTTCATGCCCGAAGGGGAGGACCGACGGTTCGACCACGAAGACCGACCGAACGTCCTCGATGCCCGTGTGCAAGCCGCTGGCCACCCCGATTACCTCTCGTGGTGTGTTCGGAGCTTCATCTATGGCTTGCTCCTCGTGGGCGGTGGGTACCTACTCGACAGCAGCGGGTTGCTCACCGGCTTCGGCGATACGAACACGGCGAGTGCACAGGCCGTCGCTGGCGTCCAAGGGATGGTCGGCACGATGGTCCACGCCTTTTCCCTGCTGACGAGTATCCTGCTGCTGGTTGGGGGGGTGCTCCTGCTCGTCGGCCTCATCCTCGGGATTCTCTACCTCTTTACCCGTTCGGAAGAACTGATAATCGAACGCGCCGGACGCGACCCGATTCGAATTCCCGTCGATGGCAACGAGGCCGAGGACGCCGCTCGCCGCATTCGGGCGGCGGTAGGGACAGGTTCAAAGCCGAGCGCCGATTAATCGAAATCGATGGACGTGGCGACCGTCCGGGAGCACGCGAGCGAATTACCGCGAGAACCCGGCGTGTATCAATTCTTGGAAGGCGACACGGTTCGCTATGTGGGGAAGGCCGTCGATCTTCGGGCGCGGGTTCGGTCGTACGCCGACCCACGGAGCAACCGCATCGGGAACATGGTCGCACGGGCGGATTCTCTCGACTTCGCCGTCACCGATACGGAGACGCAGGCGCTCCTGTTGGAAGCGAACCTGATCAAACGGTATCAGCCACGCTACAACGTCCGCCTGAAGGACGACAAATCCTATCCGCTGGTGCAGGTGACGGGGCATACGTTCCCGCGGATCGAGATCACCCGCGACCCCGACCGCGCCGGAGCGACGGTGTTCGGTCCGTTCACGAACAAATCGACGGTCGAGACGGTCGTCAAGGCGCTTCGGGAGACGTACGGTATCCGTGGCTGTTCGGACCACAAGTTCGCAAACCGCGACCGGCCGTGTCTCGACCACGACCTCGGTCTCTGTACCGCGCCGTGTACGGGCGAAATCGGCCGTGAAGCGTACCTCGGCGACGTGGAGAGCGTGGAGCGATTCTTGGGTGGCGAGGTGGACGTGCTCGCACGCCCGCTTCGCCGCGAGATGGAGGCGGCCGCCCAGAGCCACGAGTTCGAGCGGGCGGCGAACCTCCGCGACCGACTCGACGCCGTCGAGTCGTTCCACGGCGGCGACGCCGACGCGATTACCTCGCAAACCGACGAGCGAACCGTGGACGTGCTCGGGGCCGCAGTCGAGGGCGAACGGGCGACGGTCGCGCGACTGCACAGCGAGCGCGGCCAACTCGTGGACCGTGACCACCACTCCTTATCGGTACCGGACGGGGACGACGTGGCCGCCGTCTTCGGCGGGTTCATCCCGCAGTTTTACGCCGAGCGCGACCTTCCCGACGCGCTGTTGCTTTCGGAGCGTCCGGACGACGTCGACGTGATGGAGTGGTTGGAAACCGAAGGCGTCGCCGTTCGCGTGCCGGGGGCGGGACGGGAGGCGACGCTCGTGGATCTGGCGTTGAAAAACGCCCGCAGGGGGTCGGGCAACCCGGATGAACTCCGGGCGCTCGCGGACGCGCTCTCGCTCCCCTCGGCCGAACGAATCGAGGGGTTCGACGTGAGTCACGCACAGGGGTCGTCGGTGGTCGGGAGCAACGTCGTTCTCGTCGGTGGGTCGCCCGAGAAGGGCGACTACCGCCGGAAGAAACTGACGGAGAAAAACGACGATTACGCGAACATGCACGACCTGATCCACTGGCGGGCGAAACGGGCGGTCGAGGGTCGGGACGACCGCCCCGACCCCGACCTGCTCCTCATCGACGGTGGGCAGGGGCAACTCGACGCCGCACGCGAAGCGCTCGACGACGTCGAATGGGACGTGCCCGCGGTCGGCCTCGCAAAGGCGGAGGAAATCGTCGTCACGCCGACCGCGACCTACAACTGGCCGAACGACGCGCCACAACTCCACGTCCTCCAGCGAGTGCGGGACGAGGCACACCGATTCGCGGTCCAGTATCACCAGACGCTTCGGGACGACGTTTCGACCGAACTGGACGACGTCTCGGGAGTCGGGCCGCAAACCCGCAGAAAGCTATTCCGTCGGTTCGGTAGCTTGGACGGGATTCGGGGAGCGTCCGACGACGAACTCCGCGAGGTCGATGGCGTCGGCGAAAAGACGGTGACCGCGTTGCGGCGTCGGTTGTGAGTTCGATATATTCTGCCGCGAGAGACCGGATCACTCCGCCGTTCGCTCGAACGCCACGTCGTGGATTTCGAGTTCGTGGGGTTCGGTGAACATGTCCTTCGGTGGGTGGTCGTCGTGGGCCTCCGCGAACGCGTCGGTGTCGGTCCACGCCTCGAAATCCTCCATCGATTCCCAGTAGGTCTGAGAGATGTACGAATCCGTCTCGGAGTTGGCGGGCGTCAGCAACTCGAATTTGACGAAACCGGGTTGACTCTCGACCTTGCCCATGCTGTCTCGAAACCGTTCCACGAACTGGTCTGCGTACTCATCTGCCACGAACAGCCTGTTTTCGACGACTATCATTCCACTACGAACTGCGTCGTTTCCACGCTTAACTCTATCTCTCGAAACGGGGTTTTCATAATCAGAAATGGATTATACGCCCCCAACAGTTCCGATACGGCCGGTTTCTCCACCTCGTTTCTTTCTCCACCTCATTTCTTTCTCCACCTCATTTCTTTCTCCACCGTCTCCGCTTCAGTACCGTGACGTCGAATGACACAAAAATGTTAAACGACTGGTGTCTCTCTGTTCGAGTATGGAACACCCGTTCTACAAACTGGGACAGATTTCGGGAGGCTCCGGGCTCTCGAAACTCCTCTTTGCAGTCGTCGCCCTCCTCGTCTTCCTCTTTTTGCTCCCGACGCTCAACGGCGTCGAAATCGTGGGATTCCTCCTGCTCGCACTTGTGGTCGTCGCCATCAACAGCGCCGTCGAGATAGTCGGTGCGTACGAAAAACGCGCCCTCGTCGTCTTCGGGGATTTCCGGGGACTGCTCGGCCCGGGACTCCACTTCATCCCGCCGTTCGTGAGCGCGACCCACAGTTTCGACATGCGGACACACATGCTCGACGTGCCGAAGCAGGAAGCGATCACGGAGGACAACTCGCCGCTGATGGCCGACGCCGTCATCTACGTCCGGGTAACGGACGCGAAGCAGGCGTATCTCGAAGTCGATGACTACCGCCGTGCGGTTTCGAACCTCGGGCAGACGACGCTCAGGGCCGTCCTCGGCGACATGAGTCTCGACGAGACGCTATCGCGCCGCGACGAAATCAACGCGCGGATTCGCAAGGAGATCGACCCGCCGACGGACGAATGGGGCGTTCACGTCGAAAGCGTCGAAGTGCAGGAAGTCATGCCAAGCCCCACCGTCGTCGATGCGATGGAACAACAGACGAGCGCGGAACGCAGACGCCGCGCCATGATCCTCGAAGCGCAAGGGGAACGACACAGCGCCATCGAGCGTGCGGAGGGTGAGAAGACGTCGAACATCATCCGGGCGCAAGGGAAAAAACAGAGCGACATCATCACCGCACAGGGTGATGCGGTCGCCACCACGCTCCGCGCGAAATCCGCCGAGGCGATGGGAGAACGCGCCGTCATCGAGAAGGGAATGGAAACGCTCCAAGCAATCGGCGAGGGCAAATCGACGAAATTCGTCCTCCCGCAGGAACTCACTTCCACGCTCGGCCGCTACGGCAAACACCTCACGGGAAGCGACGTGCGCGAGGACGGCGCTCAACTGGAGAGCAAGGAGTTCGACGCCGAAACCAAAACGCTGCTCGGGTTGGACGATATCGACGAGACGCTGGCGGAACTCGAATCGCCGGACGAACCGGACCCCAAGCCGATGGAACCCGTCGAGGCCGAATAGGCAGTCGAAGCGGAGTGGGACTTCTATTTCCCCCGCGACGTCGTTGGATTCACGCCTCCGATGTGGTTTGTTAGCACGTAACTGTTAAGCGATTCGTGGCGTAACCTTTCACATGGACAACCCATTCTACACCCTCGGCAAACTCTCGTCGGGGGCCAGTGCAGGGAAGTCCCTGTTCGCCGTCGGATTCGTCGCGTTCTTCTTTCTCGCGCTTCCGTTTCTCGACACGACGGCGATAGCGGGACTTCTCATTCTCGTCCTCGCGGCGGCCACGGTCAACAGCGCCATCGAAATCGTCGGCCCGTACGAGAAACGCGTCCTGACCGTGTTCGGCGAGTACCGACGCCTCCTCGACCCCGGCATTCACTTCGTCCCGCCGTTCGTGAGCGCGACCCACCGTTTCGACATGCGAACCCGCGTGTTCGACGTGCCGAAACAGGAGGCAATCACGAAGGACAACTCGCCCGTCATCGCAGACGCCGTCCTCTACGTTCGCGTGATGGACGCGAAGCGGGCGTTTCTCGGCGTCAACGACTACGAGCGGGCCGTCTCGAATCTCGGGCAGACGACGCTCAGGGCCGTCCTCGGCGACATGAAACTGGACGAGACGCTGTCGCGCCGGGACGTCATCAACACTCGAATCCGGGAGGAAATCGACCCGCCGACGGACGAGTGGGGGATTCGCGTGGAGAGCGTCGAAGTGCGCGAAGTGATGCCGAGCCGTTCCGTCGTCGGCGCGATGGAACAACAGACGAGCGCGGAGCGGCAACGTCGCGCGATGATCCTCGAAGCGCAAGGCCGCCGTCGGGGTGCCATCGAACGTGCGGAGGGTGAGAAGACGGCCAACATCACGCGGGCACAGGGGGAAAAACAGAGCCAAATCCTCGAAGCGCAGGGGGACGCCGTTTCGACCGTGCTCCGTGCGAAGTCCGCCGAATCGATGGGCGAGCGGGCCGTCATCGACCGCGGACTCGAAACGCTTCGGAGCGTCGGCGAGAGCAAGTCGTCCACGTTCGTTTTCCCACAGGAACTCTCCTCGCTGTTGGGTCGCTACGGCAAACACCTCTCCGGAAGCGACGTGCGCGAGGACACCATCCTCCTCGAATCGAATACATTCGACACGGAGACGCGCGAATTGCTGGGACTGGACGACGTGGACGAGATGCTCTCCGAACTCGACACGCAGGTGGACGAAACCTCGCAACTGGGTGGGACGACGGCCACCGAATCGGACTGAATCTAAAAACCGCTCGTTCGGTCACCCCAGGGCGAACACGCGGACGAGCGTGAAGATTCCGACGAGCGAATAGACGACCATCATCGTCTGGACGGTCCGATGCTCCGGAACGCGACTGTTGAGGAACGCCCCCATCTGGCCGCCCACTGCACACGTCACCCCGGCGACGAGACCGTACTCGAACGGGACGGTGAAGTTGTGACCGCTCAGCGATTCGGGCGCGTAGCGCAGGAGGACGAGGTTTGCGACGAGCGCGGAGACGACGGTCCCGTGCAGGATGAGCGCGCTCGTGCCCGTGGAGATGCGGATGGACACGTTCTTCCGAACCGTCAACAGCGTCTGTGCGAGTTCGCCGATGGCGATGCCGACGAGGCCCGCCATCGCCCCGCCGACGCCCGCGATGGTGCGGTCGAAGCGGTCGAACCGGGGCGTTCGTGTCCCCCCGTCCGTTCGAATCCGGGTCGATTCCCGGGAAAGCACTCCCGACAGTCGGCTCTCATCGACCAAGTCACCGAGCGATTTCCCGTCGCGGTGTGAGAGATAGAGGACGGTCGATAGCACGATCAACATCCCGCCGAACAGCAGTTTGAGCGCGGTGGACGGGACGAAGTAGGACACCGCTCTCGCGAGGATTGCGATCGGGATGCTGACCACGAGAATGGATTTGGCGACGGTCCAATCCACCTGCCCGCGGAACCAGTAGGCCGAGACGCTACTCGTGTATCCGAACAGTTCGACGAACAGCGCGAGTCCGATGGCACCCTGCAACGCCAGGTCGGGAAACGCTGGCACCATTTCCGGATAGACGAACAGGAACGCGGGCGTGAACAACACCGCCGCCTCCATGGCGAACGTGTTGACCGTCGTCGCGATGAGGAAGGTCAGCAAGACGAAAACGCCGAGTCCGGTCGGCGAGAATCCCAGCGGAAGCGACATCTCAGCTAACACCTTCGTTCGGGGAGGTCCAGCATCGGATTCCGCTTTCTTCCTTGGAATCGACTGACGAACGACGTAGTGCGGTCGCTCGGTGTAATCGTGACATCGTGACTGCTACACACCAGTTGACACTGAAAAAGGTTGGTGTTCGTGAGAATCCCGGTGAACGATGAGGCAGGAGTTTCCGGTCAGAACTCCCCGCGTTCGGGTTCGACGCCGCCCATCTCCTCGTCCATGTGGAACTCCTCGCGGATGGCGCGGATCCGGTCACGGATGTCGGCGGCGAGTTCGAACTCGAGATTGTTTGCGGCCTCCTCCATGCGGTCTTCGAGTTGTTGAATCTGTTCGGCCGCTTCCTCGTCCGTTTCCGGTTCGCTCCGTGAGATGCCGCCCGTGTCCGTCTTGCTCCCCGGCAGATTCGCCTCCGAGACTTCCTTCTGGATGGTTTCGGGCGTGTAGCCGTGTTCCTCGTTGAATTCCCGTTGAATCCGCCGCCTGCGTTGGGTTTCGTCCATCGCGCTCTCCATCGCGTCCGTCACCTCGTCGGCATAAAGGATGACTTCGCCGTTGACGTTCCGGGCCGCCCGGCCCATCGTCTGGACGAGTGCCGTCTCCGAACGCAGGAAGCCCTGCTGGTCGGCGTCGAGGATGGCTACCATCGACACTTCCGGGATGTCCAACCCTTCGCGGAGTAGGTTGATGCCGACGAGCACATCGAACTCGCCCAACCTGAGTCCACGAACGAGTTCGTGCCGTTCGAGTGTGTCCGTCTCGTCGTGCATGTACTCGACTGCCACGCCTGCTTCCTCCAGATATTCCGTGAGGTCCTCGGCCATCCGCTTGGTCAGCGTCGTCACGAGGACGCGCTCGTCGTTCTCGATGCGCTCGTCGATACGATCCATCAGGTCGTCGATTTGGCCCGACGCGGACGCGACCTTCACTTTCGGATCCACGAGGTGCGTCGGGCGAACGATCTGCTCCGCGATCTGCTCGCTCTGCTCGCGTTCGTAGTCGGCGGGCGTCGCGGAGATGTACAGCGTCTTGTCGCTCTTCTCCTCGAACTCCTCGAACGTGAGGGGGCGGTTGTCGTAGGCCGTCGGGAGGCGGAAGCCGTTCTCGACGAGCGAATCCTTTCGGGATTTGTCGCCCGCGAACTGCCCCCTGATCTGGGGCACCGTCTGGTGGGATTCGTCGATCACACAGAGGAAGTCGTCCGGGAAGTAGTCCAGCAAGGTGTACGGAGCGTCGCCGACCTCCCGCTCGGTGAAGTACACCGAGTAGTTCTCGATACCCGAGCAGTAGCCCGCCTCCTTCATCATTTCGAGGTCGAACGTGGTCCGCTCCTCGATCCGCTGGGCGGCCACCAAGTCCCCGTTGCGCTCGAAGTAGCGGATTCGTCGCTCCAAATCCCCCTCGATTTCCGCAATCGCTTCCGCCATCGTCTCCTCCGGAATCGAGTAGTGCTCCGCCGGGTGGACGAGCACGGCGGGTTCCTGCGATTTGACCTCCCCTTCGAGCGGGTCGATCTTCACCATCTGGTCGATCTCGTCACCCCACAGTTCGACGCGGATGGCGTACCGACCGTACATCGGGAAGATTTCGACGGTGTCGCCGCGAACCCGGAACGTCCCCTGCGTGAAGTCCATGTCGTTCCGGTCGTAGTTCAGGTCCACGAGGCGGGCGAGCAGTTCCTCGCGTTCGATGGTCTCGCCGACCTCCAGTCGTAGTCGCATGTCCTCGTAGTTTCGCGGGTCACCGAGGCCGTAAATCGCGGAGACCGAGGCGACGACGATGACGTCGTCACGGGTCAACAGCGAGCGGGTCGCGGAGTGTCGAAGGCGGTCGATCTCTTCGTTGATGGACGCGTCCTTGTCGATGTACGTGTCCGTCTGTTCGACGTAGGCCTCCGGTTGGTAGTAGTCGTAGTAGGAGACGAAGTACTCCACCGCGTTGTCCGGGAAGAGGTTTCGGAACTCCTCGTATAGCTGTGCCGCCAGCGTCTTGTTGTGTGCGATGACGAGCGTTGGTTTCTGGATTTCCTCTATCGTCCACGAAACCGTGTTCGTCTTCCCCGACCCCGTGACGCCCAACAAGGTCTGTTTTTCCATCCCCTCGTTGAACCCCGCCGCCAACTGCTCGATGGCCTCGGGTTGGTCGCCCGCCGGGTCGAATGGCGCGTCAACTCGAAAGTCGGTTTCGGCGTCGGGGTTGTCCGGCCGAAGCGGGCCGGACTGGGTGTCGCTCATGGTATCTTTCGTAGGAATTCGAGCTACTTGAGCGGGTCGCTTGTCTGAGCAAGTGGCGGTTCTCACGGCTGTCGTCGCTGGAAATTCGCTACGAAAGGATGTGTGAGCTTACCGCGACTCCATTCCCAGATCCTTTCAGCACGACGCTATCCCGTGAACTGGTGGTGGTAGACGTACTGTTCCCTCGTCCCACCGGTGAACAGGTCGGTGATGCGCTCCTCGATGCGTTCGAAGTCGTTGGATTCGAGGAACTCGGTTCCGGACACGCTGTCGGCGAGGACGGGGGCTTTCAGTCGGGTGAGGCCGCGTTCGTGGAGTCGGTCCTCGATTCCGGAGAGGAGGGCGGTGCCGATTCCGGTCCGCCAGTGGTCGGGGTCGACGTAGATGTCGGTCAGTTCTCCTTCGCCGACGCTGTCGGCGTGGGTTTGTGCAGTGGCGTGACCGTACCCGACGAGTTCGTCGTCCGTGGTGGCGACGAGGGTCTCCGCCTCGTCGTCGGCCATTCGGGCTTCGATCTGTTCGACGGTGTACCATTGGTTGAACGCGGCATCGTGCTCCTTGGAAGGGAGAAAGCTGTAGGCCTCCTGCCACGCCGCGCGTGCGACTCGGCGGATGTCGGCCGCGTCGCTTGCCGTCGCGGGTCTGATTTCCATACGGATATGATTCCACGCTGAATCATAGCGTTGGCGGTGGTTTGGAACGGTTCTGCCATACTCGGGGAATGGGTATGGAACGGCACCGAATGGATAAGAAACGGCATTGAATGGATAAGAAACGGCATTGAATGGGTAACTGTTAGGGGATGGAACGACAACCGGCGAATCATGACCGATGCAGACGACCTCGCGGAGCAGGTACTGGCGGGAGACCTGCGCCTGCACGAACTCGAAGACCACACGGATGCCGATACGGCGACGGAGGCGCGCCGGAAACTCCTCGAATCGGAGACGGACGCGACACTCGACACGGTCGGTGAGTACGCCTTCCCGGCCGAGGACGCCGAAACCGCCATCGAGAACATGGTCGGAACGATTCAGGTGCCGCTGGGCGTGACCGGACCGGTCGCCGTCAACGGCGGGTCGGCCGACGGCGAGTACTACCTCCCGCTCGCGACGACGGAGGGGGCGCTCCTCGCCAGCGTCAACCGTGGCTGTTCCGTCATCGACTCCGCGGGCGGTGCGGACGCGCGCGTGACGAAGCAGGGGATGACCCGCGCTCCCGTCTTCCGCGTGCAGGGTATCGCGGAGGCCGAGACGGTCGTGAACTGGGTTCGGGACAACCGCGACGAACTCGCCGCGGTCGCCGAATCCACGACCAACCACGGGGAACTGCTGGACGTGACGACGTACGTCGTCGGCGACTCCGTCTTCCTGCGGTTCGTCTACGATACCAAGGACGCGATGGGGATGAACATGGCGACCATCGCGACGCGCGAGGCCGCCTCGCTCGTCGAGGAGGAGACCCCGGCGAGCCTCGTCGCGCTGTCGGGCAACCTCTGTTCGGACAAGAAACCGGCCGCAATCAACTCGGTCGAGGGCCGCGGCCGGAGCGTCACGGCCGACGTGAAGATTCCGCGCGAGGTCGTCGAGGAGCGACTCCACACCACGCCGGAGGCAATCGAGGAGGCGAACACGCGCAAGAACCTCGTCGGGAGCGCGAAGGCCGGGGCGCTCGGCTTCAACGCCCACGCCGCGAACGTCGTGGCGGCGGCGTTTCTCGCGACCGGGCAGGACGCCGCGCAGGTGGTCGAGGGAAGCAACGCCATCACGACCGTTCAGGCCCGCGAGGATGAACTGTACGCCAGCGTCAGTATCGCCAGTCTGGAGGTCGGAACGGTCGGCGGCGGGACGAAACTCCCCACCCAGTCGGAAGCCTTGGACGTGTTGGGTCTTCGCGGCGGCGGCGACCCCGCCGGAAGCAACGCCGACGCCCTCGCCGAGATCATCGCCGTCGGCGCGCTGGCGGGCGAACTCTCCCTCCTCGCCGCGCTGGCCGCGCGCCACCTCTCCAGCGCACACGAGGAACTGGGTCGGTAGGATCGAACTTTATTATCAGTTTTTGAGAGCGGATAGCAAGGACTCCTTGCCGACGGACCGGCACGAAAAACCACATAAAATCACGAAAAAAGTACTAGAAATTTATTGTACGCGGCCGCGAAGGTGCTGTCGGTGCGTGTGGGGGAACGGTTCCCGCCGTACCACCAAATGGTGACTCCCGATGGCAACATCCTCCCACGACGGGGACGCGCCGATAACCGACTCCCGGGCATATCATGTCCTCCAGTTCCTGAAGCTGTTGCTCACAGTCGTCACACTGCTCGTCGCGGTGTGGAAAGCGCTGAGTGGCCCGTTCCCGTAAGTCGGGCCCGTCCCGACTTTCATCGATGAAGAATAGGGGGTGTCGATTTTAGATACGACGATACTGGCCCCGACTCTCGCTGATCTCTCCCCGCCGAGCGAGTTTCACGAGCGCCTTCTCGACGTACTCCCCCGAAACCCGTCGCTCGCTCGCGTAGTCGAGAATCTCCTCCTCGGTCGGTTCGTCCAACGCGTCGAGGGCGTCCAACACGACTTGCTTCTTGCTCTTCTTGTTCCCCCGGCGCTTCGTTCGCTTCCCGGCGGCGGCGACCTCCTCCGTGTTCAGTCCCGAGCGGTCGAGGAATTCCTCGTCGTCCATCCCCGCCTCGTCGGCCTGTTCGTTCATGTCGGCGAACGAGTCGAGTTCCGCGAACGCCTCGCCCTGTCCCTGTCGATTGGCGAGCATCGACGCCCGCAACTCCCGAGCGTGGTCCTCGTCGTCGGTCTCCACGAACTTCTTCAACTTCCGGAACTGCCGTTGTTTTCCACACCGCGGGCAACTCGTCGTCTTCGGCCGCCCCTCGACGATCCACAGGTTGCTACAGCCGTTGCAACCCACGACACTGTACATACCGAGAGTTGGTGTCCCATCCGTGTTCAACCTTCTGCGAACACGACGACGACAACGAGATAACTTTGCAGTTACCGAGAATACTACCTCGAAAGCCCCCGCCCGGTCGCGGTTGCTGTGCAGGATATCCGCTCTCCGCACAACTCGCGGATAGGGCCTGCACAGCAACCACGTAAACGCGACCGGGCGCCCCTTCCAGTCCCACCCGACAGCTACCGCCCCGCCGCCACACCCTCCCCAGCCGATTCCTCCGGTCGCTACGCTCCCTCCGTCATCCCTCGCACGGTGTCAACGAGACGGATTGGCCGACAACTGGCCAACCCGTCTCGTCAGCGCGCGCCACCCGGCTGGACGGGGTGGCAGAGACTGACCAACTGCACGGCGCGCGACGTCCTCGTGAGCACAGCGAACGAGTGGCTCGTCAGAGCTTCGCTCTGACGGTGGTGCACGCCAGTGCGCCCGTGCGAGGGATGAGACTTGCGAGACGCTCCGCGTCTCGATGACCTGCGGCCGTAGCCCGCAGGCACTGGAGCGAGTGAAACGAGCGAAGCGCGCAATCGGCTGGGGAGGTGTGTGGGTGGTTGCGGCGGTGGTGTGGGTGGATTGAAAGGGGCCGCGAGCGGGCGGGGGCTTTCGAGGCGGTCTGCTCCCCAGTAGTTGCAATTACAAAGCTATCAAATACGTCTCGTCGAAGCGAGCGGGCGAGGGATTTCGAAGTAGTGTTCTCGGCAACTGCAATCGCAAAACCGGAGTAACCAGTTCGCACTAAAGAAGAATAGCTAACTCTAGCATCTCCTAGCCTGCTTCACGGTGTTTCACGCCACGAACGACCGGACGCGTATCGCCGCTGGGCGTGAACGGAGATATCCCGGACGAGCATGTCCCGCTGCTTGAAATGCTCGTGGATCAGTTCCAACAACTGCTCGTCCACGTCCTCGCGGTCGATGCCTTTGAGACAGAGGACGGTTTGGGTGGTGGCGATACGTTTTTCATCAGAAAGTTCGTTGTCCGACATGCTTTAGGGAACCTCCTGAAGCACACGAGGTCAGTGCCTTGAACACTGGCCTTTCGGCGGATACCCCGTCTGCTTCGGATGGGAGTATTGACTATGGGGAGTTAATTCTATTGGCTCTGACGGGTACGGAATCCGACGAATGACGTCTCCAACGCCGTCCATCCCGCACTCGAAGTCGTCTTTCCGAGACCCGTTGACGACGACTTTAAACCCGTTTCCCGAGAATCCCCGCCCATGCAGACACACATCGTCCCGGTCGGGTTCGATTACGACCGGCTTATCGCGCCGCTGGTGCGCGACCAACTGGACGTTGACCGGGTCATCCTGTTGGAGGGCGCGGTGGGGAGCGAGGCGAACGTGGAGTACTCCCGTAACCTCTCCCGGAAACTCGGCAAGGACTTCGAAAACCTGCTCGGGGCGGAAACGGAACGCGTCGTCATCGAGGACGTCTACGACTACGACACGGCGTTCGAGCAGGCCTACGAGCGCATCAACGCCGAACTCGACGCTGGCGGCGAGGTGTGGGTGAACGTCAGCGCCATGCCCCGGACGGTGAGTTTCGCGTTCGCCACCGCGGCCCACTCCATCATGGTCGAACGGCAGGAGGACCGCGAGAAGATTCACACCTACTACACCGCACCCGAGAAGTATCTGGAAACGGAACTCGCCGAGGAACTGCGCGAGGAGACCGAACTGCTCGAATCCGTGCTGAACGGCGAGGTTGACGAGGAGCGCATCGAGACGCACCTCGAACACGCCCGCGACCTGCTCTCGGAGTTCGACGAGCGCGGGACGACCATCGGCGCGAAACGCGTCGGAACGGGGCACATCGTGGAACTCCCCGTGGCGTCGTTTTCGAACGTCAAACCGTTCGAGGAACTCATCCTGTTCACGCTCGGCGAGCACGGCCAGTTCGAGAGCGTGAGCGAACTCGCACAGACGCTGGCCCGCGACCTGAACGAGGAGTACACCGACAGCTTCCGGTCGAAGGTCATCTACAACGTCGATAGGCTCGGCCCGGGCGGAAAGGGCTACATCGAACAGGAAGAGGAGGGGAAATCCTACCGCACGCGGCTCTCACGAATCGGCGAGTTGTGGGTGCGCTCGCACACGAACGACGAATAACTCCGATCCTTCAGTCTTTTACCCTCGACTCCAACTTCTCGATTCGCGTCGTGAGCGCCAGGAACGTCGCCAACAGTGTTATCACCACCGCGCCCGCCGCGGCGATTCGGTGCGTGTGGACCGGATGGTTGAACCAGCCGTTCGCCATCAGTTTCTGTGCTGGCAGTGCGGTGTGGTGGGGCGTTCCGACGATGGGAACGAAGTAGTCCACGACGTCGTTGAAGCCGTACCAGAGGACGGCGAACGAGATGGCTCCGACCGGAAAGCTACTGTAGCGATAGATGAGGAACGCCTCCACGACCATCGAGAGGTGACTACAGAACAGGAACGCGTACATCGGCCCGCTCGTGTCCTGGAGGAACCCGTTGTGGAACACGGCCAACACGAACGGCGTCCAGAGGCCGAGCTGGAGACAGCCGAAGAAAGCGAGCATGTTCATCCACTCGTTGTTTCGCCCGAGTTTCCACAGGGCGAGTGATATCGCGATGAACAGCGTGGCCATCGGGCTGTCCGGAACGAAGAGCCACATGGAAGCCGGTTCGACGCCGAACTGCCACGTCATGAGCGGGTCGGAAAAGGGGTACGGATGAAAGCCGTAGTACCAGAAACCGAACGCGGTGCCGATGAGATTGATGATAACGATTGGCCACGCCATTCGCAGGCCGAAATCCTCCAGCCACTCTGGAAGCGGCGCGACGTACCGCGGGAGGGTTTCGCGGGCCGGAAGGCTCGTCATACCCTCGGCGAGGAATTGTCGTCCCAAAGAGGCTTCGATTGGCGTTTTGACTGGTTTCCCCGTGCCGTAATCGGTACGTCTTAACCCCCGGCTTCGTTAGGGTCCACCATGGCAGAGCCAACCGACATCGAGGAACTCAAGCGCGGCACGGAACTGGTCAAGCGCGGCTTCGCCCGCATGCAGAAAGGCGGCGTCATCATGGACGTCGTGAACCCCGAACAGGCCCGCATCGCGGAGGACGCGGGTGCGGTCGCCGTCATGGCGCTCGAAGCCGTCCCGGCGGACATCCGAAAGCGCGGCGGCGTGGCGCGGATGGCCGACCCCGCCGACGTGGAGGAGATCATCGACGAGGTTTCGATTCCCGTGATGGGCAAGGCGCGAATCGGCCACACGACGGAAGCTCAGATCCTCGAATCCATCGGCGTGGACATGATCGACGAGTCCGAGGTCCTCACCCCCGCGGACGAGAAGTACCACATCGACAAGCGCGAGTTCACCTCGCCGTTCGTCTGCGGCGCGCGTAACCTCGGCGAGGCGCTTCGCCGCATCAACGAAGGCGCGGCGATGATCCGCACGAAGGGCGAGGCCGGAACCGGCGACGTGAACCAAGCCGTCCACCACCAGCGCACGATCAAGGGCGCGATTCGGGAGCTTCAGGGCAAGACCCACGAGGAGCGCGAGATGATCGCCCGCGAACTCGAAGCCCCCGCCGAACTCGTCCACGAGACGGCCGAAGCCGGACGACTCCCCGTCGTCAACTTCGCGGCCGGTGGCATTGCGACGCCCGCCGACGCGGCGCTGATGATGCACCACGGCTGTGACGGCATCTTCGTCGGCTCGGGCATCTTCGGTGCAGAGGACCCCGTACTGATGGGCAACGCCATCGTGGAAGCGACGAACAACTGGGACGACCCGGAGCGCCTCGCCGACATCAGCAAGGACATCGGTTCAGGCATGAAGGGCGAGGCCAACGTGGACCTGCCCGAAGAAGAGAAGATGCAGGGTCGCGGCAACTGAGATAACAGAGGATTCCGTTTTCGATATTTTCTCCCATCGAGAGCGGTTCGCTCGCCCGGCCATCGGTTCAGTCGGTTTGCTCGTACGTCATCCGAACCAGCCTCTCGACGCCACCCTCCGGGATTTCCATCTCCGGGTCGAACAAATCGAAGCCGACCGACTCGTAGTACGGCACCAGTCCACGACGACAGAGCAGGGACAGGCCGACGATGCTCTGGAGGTCGGGATGGTCGACGACCGCCTCCATCAGGATTTTACCGAAACCCTCCCCGCGGCGGTCCGCGGCAACTATCACGTCGAATACGTTCGCGTAGTAGGTGTAGTCGGTCAGGATTCGCGCCGCAGCCACGAGGTTTTCTTCGTCTTCGACGCCGATGGCGACTTCCGTTTCGGCGAGGGCGGTTCGAACGTCGTCCACCTCGCGGTCCTCCCACCACTCGTACTCCTCGTAGAGGTCGGTGAGTTCCTCTGCGTCGTCGGGCGCGAGGTTTCGAACGTGACTCATTCGTCACACCGGTTTTTCGCGCCCAATTAATGCTCTTTTGATACGTTGGCAACCGTTAGCACAGTGGCTCGACGGCTCCTCGTCGGCATCACTGGCGGCGAGAAGACGTACCGAAAAATCGGCTCTGTCGAAATCTTCAACAGGAGACGGAAATGCCGTACTGAAGGGGGAGGATCTCTGCAGCAATGATTCCCTGTTTCTACCGCGAAATACGATTGCAGCTACCCGCTCAGTTGAGCGTGCGTCCCTGTAACCTCTTTCGACCTGCGAGAAAATGCGAGACTTGTCCAAATGCGGTAAAGATAATTTTTACCACATAGGAAAATAAATCGCAGGTATGTACCGTCCGTCACGCCGTGTCCTCCTTGGCGGTCTCGTCGCCACGTTAGTCGGGGGTAGTGGCTGTACTCTGAACGAATCGGAATCTGCACCGTTTACTCCCGGCCAAATAGTGTTGCGGAATGCCAGTCAACAACCGCGAACGGTCGATATTCGAATCACTCGTTCCGGGCGGGAGTTGTTTTCGGAAACCTACAATGTCGCTCCACCAGCCTCCGATGATAACACGTTGGGAAACAGCCGTACGATCTCCGCACCGATCGGTGAACGGCGAGCCGATACCGTCTCGGTGACGATAGACAGCGGCGAAATACACCACATCAGGTACACCGAGTCTGATCCACCGGAGTCACAGTGCCTGCGACTGTCTATCCGAATCGAGGACGGTGGTCAATACCGCAGGTTCGAGAACCCGTGTGAGACGTGAGTATCGTCTCAAGCAATCATCACACTTCCCCGACTGCCGTCGAAGCACACTGCATACTCGCCCTGTATCTATCTCCGAGCATCAGCCGGACGCGTAAGGGTTTCCACGAGGGCGAAAAATCGAACTCGCGGTACTCGAACTCACGATTTCCGAACGCCTGTTACTCGAAGTCTCGCCGCATGGCGATTTCGAACCACGGGCACAGGCGAAGTTGACGGTACCAGCGCGGGTTCTCGTACAGACGCTCGTAGGGAACCCACATCAGGCCGCCGACCTCCTCCTCGACGGGGTCGAGTGAGGTATCGGTGAGGGTGAGTTTGAGCACCGAACAGACCTCGTGTTCGACGCCCTCCTGCGGGTAATAGCGTTTATATTCGAACTTGTCGGTCACGCGCAGGTCGTCGTACTGGTCGGGCGAGATGCCGAGTTCCTCTTCGAGGCGCTGGCGAGTGGCCTCCTCTTGGGATTGGCCGGGGTTGGGGTGGGAGGCGACGGTGCCGTCCCAGTAGGTGTCCCAGAGGCGCTTCGTCGGCGACCGCTGGGCGAGCAGGATGTCCCCGTCCTCGTTGAAGATGAGGGCGGTGAAGGCGCGGTGGCGGATGCCGTCGCCCATGTGGGCGTCCAATCGGTTGACGATGTCCAGTTCGTTGTCGTCCCCGTCCACGGCGACGACGTTCTGTCGGGCGTTCTCGTGGCGCTCGTCGGTCGCGGCGCTCTCGGCGCTCCCATCCGGCGAGTCGGCGGCGTTCTCAGTGCTCATACCGCTATAGAGAACCATCCGTTTCAAACGTTCTTCGGAAACCATCGACAAATCGTCGAAGAGCGTTCCGCGATGTACCGCTGGACGGGAGCGCAACCCGGAAAAGGCACCGCGTCATACCTCCCGCCATGACCGAGAAGACGAGCACGTTCCTCGTCACCCACGCGGAAGAGGAGTCGGCGGTGCTGAAGGACGTTCACGACGGACAGGTACACACCCTCTCGACCAACCCCGGCGTCGAAACGGACGATGCGGTCGAGGCGACCGTCGCCCCCGAACCGCCGATGGAAGTGACGTGGGAAGTCGTCGAACTCGACGAGCGACGGCCCCTCACCGTCCACGAGAGCGACGAACCGCCGACCAGCCACGAACGGGAGGTCGCCGCCGAACAGGACGTCGGCGACCTCGAACGGACCGAACGCGCCGGAATCGGCGAAATTCACGTTCTATCCGTTCCGCCGGAGGAGACCGGGGACGCCGTCGCTGACGTGCTGAACGACGAGGGGACGCTCGCACGCGCGGCCCGATTGGGCGTCAACCGCGTCGAAATCCGCTCGGAGGACGGAACGGTGAGCGTTCGGTACTTGCCGTAGAATGGTTCTTCACCCGTTGTCGCTCACGCCGAGGATCACCCCGCAGTGGGGACACTCCCACACCGTCGCCGCGCTGAACGTGTGCCGGGCGGTCGAGTTTCCTTTGGCCAAGTCCTCTATCTCATCGCCGCAATCAGGGCAGTGTGACATCGCATTCCGGTTTTTATTCAAAATACATAACAGTATTTGTTAGGGGTACTCGGAACTTCGAGAACGCGACATCCTCACTCGCTACAGCTAACCTTTTCTATCTCACCTGAAAACCCTCGGCCATGGCAATGCAACCGCACCTGCTCGTTGACGAGGGCGACCTGAACGACATCGCGCTGATCCCCGGCGACCCCGGGCGCGTGGATCGAATCGCGGCCCAGTGTGATTCCTCGGAAGTCGTCGCCGAGAACCGCGAATACAAGGTCGTCAACGCGGAGTACGACGGTGTTCCGCTCACGATCTGTTCGACCGGTATCGGCTGTCCCTCGGCGACCATCGCGCTCGAAGAGATGCACGCCGTCGGCGTCGAGACCGTCATCCGCGTCGGGACCATCGGTGCGCTCCAGCAGGACATCGAAATCGGCGACATGATCGTCGCCACGGGTGCGGCGAAGGACGAGGGGACGACCCGTCGCTACGAGAAGGACACCTACCCGGCGGTGCCGGACTACGGCGTCCTCTCGGCGCTCGTGGATTCGGCCGAAAGCAACGAGGAGGACGTTCACGTCGGTCCCATCGCGTCCGACGACGCGTTCTACGCCGAGACGACGAGTACGTCGAAGCGTGGGAGGAAGCGAACATCCTCGCCGTCGAGATGGAGGCGGCCGCCGTCTTCTCCGTCGCGCGCCGCAAGGGCATGCGCTCGGGTGCCATCTGTACCGTCGATGGCAACCTCGTGAAAGGAACCCAGAAGGGAACCGACACCGAGGACGACGAACTGCCGGAGAAGGCGAAGAACAACGTCGAGCGCGCGATTCGAATCACGCTCGACGCGGTCGTCTCGCTGTCGTAAGTACGGCCGTTTTTCGTCTGGCGGACCACAAGAGTGTAGCAACTCCCCGTCGTGTTGGTGTCCATGGCTGGAGGGCGAGGGGGCGACGACCCGGCAGTGGACGGTGTTCCGTCCCTGTCTCCATCGTCCCTACGGTCGTTCCCGTTGGACGGCGACCTTCGGATGCTCGTCCTGTCCCTCGCGACCGGAATCGTCGCCGGACTCGGCGCAGTGGTCTTTCGATTCGGCATCTGGATCGTCCAGGAACTGTTCTACGGACCGGCACTCAACCCCGGTAGCGTCGAGTTCCCGCTCGTTGCCGTTCCTAACGCCTTTTCGGTTCTCGTAGCTCTCGGTCCCGTTCGATTCCTCCTGCTTCCCGCCGTCGGCGGTCTCATCGTCGGCGTCATCATCAAACTGACGTCGCCGGAGGTCAGGGGTACCGGAGTCGCGATAGTGCTCGAATCCATCCTCGTTCGCGGCGGCAAAATCGACCCGAAAGTCGCGGTGTACAAAACGGTCGCCTCGTCCATCGCCATCGGGAGCGGCGGGTCGCTCGGCCGCGAGGGACCCGTCGTCCAAATCGGCAGCGCGGCCGGATCGTTCTTCGAACGGTACGTGGAGCGTCACGCCTACACCCGAACGTTGGTCGCGGCGGGAGCAGCGGGGGGAATCGCGGGGACGTTCAACGCGCCGCTCGGTGGCGTCATGTTCGCGTTGGAAATCCTGCTCGCCGAGTACTACCTCCAGAACGTCATCGCGGTCGTGTTGAGTGCGGTGACGGCGACGGCCGTCGCTCGGGCGTTCCTCGATTTCACCCCGAAACCGGGTGTCCGTTCGTTTCTCGTGCCCATTCAGTACCACCTCGTCTCCCCGCTGGTCGAATACCCGCTGTACATCGTACTCGGTCTGCTCGTCGCCGTCGTCGGTGCTGGCGTCGTGAAACTGCTCTACGGTACCGCACACGTGTTCGACAGATTCGACGTTCCCGCCGCGACGAAACCCGCATTCGGCGGAGCGTTGCTCGGCCTTTCGGCACTCGTCACGGCGGCCGTGTTCGGCGTCTCCGACCTTCGGAGTGCGACGTGGCTGTTCGGCGTCGGATACGATACGATACGTCACAGTATCCTCGGGAACTTCGGCATCGGGTTGCTGTTGGTTCTCGCGCTAATGAAAGCCATCGGCTTCTCCCTCTCGGTCGGCAGCGGCAGTTCCGGCGGCGTGTTCTCTCCCTCCCTCTACATCGGCGCGATGCTCGGCGGGACGTACGGCACCATCGTCCACGCGTTCGTGCCCGGAACTGCCGGGCCGGGTGCCTACGCCCTCGTCGGGATGGGCGGTATCTTCGCGACGTCCGCACGCGCACCGCTGACGGCGACGCTCATCATCTTCGAGTTGACCGGGCAGTACGACATCATCCTCCCGCTCTTGCTCGTCTGCGTTCTCGGTAACGAACTCTCGAACCGCCTTCTCCACGGCAGTACCATCTACGTCGAAAAACTCCGTGAGCGCGGAATCACGGTCCAAGAGCGGCGTATCGGGAGTCTGGAAGACCTGTGTGCGAGCGACGTGATGACGACGAAGGTCGAGACGCTTTCGGAGGACCTGTCCATCGAGGAGGCGATACCGACGATTCGAACCAGCGACCACGGCGGTTTTCCGGTCACCGACGAAAACGATCACATCGTCGGTATCATCACGTTGACCGACCTCGAACCGTTCATGACCGGTCGTGCGGAGGGAGAAACCGACAGACCCGAGGCGGAACGGACGGTCGGTGACGTCTGCACCACGGACGTCTGTACCGTTCACCCGGACACGAACCTGCTCTCGGTCGTGGACCGGATGGAATCGCTAGATATCGGACGATTGCCAGTGGTGGACGACGGCACCGTGGTCGGTATCGTCACCCGAAGCGACGTGCTGGATGCGTACGACCGGATGCCGTCTTTCGTTTAGGATCGTCCACTTCCCGCGTCGTCCCGATACCGAAAGGGAATTCCCCCCTGGCTCAGTATAGGCACATAAATGGGGTTATCGAGCGCATTACCTATCCTCTCCAGCTCAAATTCGAAGTCAGGTGATAGTTCATCCGGGCTCTCACTCAAAGACGAAGAAATCCGGATGAACCTCATCGCAATCGTCATCGGCGTCATCGCCGGACTCGGCGCTGTTATTTTTCGACTGAGTATCTGGGCGGCACAGGAAGTCTTCTTCGGACAGGAGCTCAACCCCGGCAGCGTTCAGTTCAACCTCATCGATATCCCCAACGTCTACGCCGCGCTCTCGTTTCTCGGCCCGCTCGAACTGCTCTTGATCCCGACCATCGGCGGGTTGCTCGTCGGTATCGTCATCAAATTCACGACGACGGAGGTCAAGGGCAGCGGCGTGCCGAAGGTCATGGAATCGATGCTCGTCCGTGGGGGGAAGATCGACCCGAAAATATCCGTGTACAAGACCGTTGCATCGTCCATCGCCATCGGCAGTGGTGGATCGCTCGGTCGTGAAGGTCCCATCATTCAGATCGGCAGCGCGGCGGGTTCGTTCTTCGGTCGATTCATGGACCAGAAATACACCCGAACCCTGGTGGCCGCCGGGGCGGCGGCCGGAATCGCGGGGACGTTCAACGCGCCGCTGGCGGGCGTCATGTTCGCGCTGGAGATTCTGCTCGCCGAATACTACCTCCAGAACGTCATCGTCGTCGTGCTGGCCTCCGTGATGTCCACCGCAGTCGCGCGGACGATTCTCCAGTTCACCCCGAGTCCCGGTGTTCAGGAGTTCCTCGTCCACGGCGTCAACAACGGAAACGGCATTCACTATCACATGCTGACGCCCGCGCTGGAGTTCCCGCTGTACATCGTGCTCGGTTTCGTCATCGGGGTCATCGGTGCTGTTATCGTGAAAACCCTCTACGGCACCGAACACGTCTTCGACCGCCTCGACGTCCCCGAGTACGTGAAACCGGCCGTCGGCGGCCTGCTCCTCGGGGGAACCGTCCTCTTGAGTGCCGTCTTCCTCCACGAGACGCCGATCACGACCGCCGATTGGTTGTTCGGTGTGGGATATACGACGATTCACACGGCCATCGCGGGCCACCTCTCGCTGCAGGTCATCCTCGCACTGGCACTGCTGAAACTGCTGGCGTTCTCCTTTTCGGTCGGCAGTGGCAGTTCCGGTGGCGTGTTCTCGCCGGGACTCTACATCGGCGCGATGGTCGGCGGCGGGTTCGGTATCCTCTCCGGCATACTGTTCACCGATATCTCCCACACGTTCGCGTTCATCCCCGCCCTCGCAATCGCTGGGGCTGGAGCCTACGCCCTCGTCGGGATGGGCGGCGTGTTCGCGGCGACGGCACGCGCGCCGCTGACGGCGACGCTCGTCATCTTCGAGTTGACCGGGCAGTACACGATCATCCTTCCACTCCTCGTCGTCACGGTCATCGGCAGTATCGTCACCCAACGACTGCTCAACCGCGGAACGATCTTCACCGAGAAGCTCCGCGAACTCGGTATCACGGTTCAGGAACGACGTATCGGGAGCCTGGAGGACTTGTGTGCAAAGGATGTGATGACGACGAAGGTCGATACGCTATCGGTCGGGGCCAGTTGCGAGGACGCCCTCATGATGTTCCAACAGACGAAACACCACGGGCTTCCCATCGTGGACGAGGACGGAAGCCTCGTCGGAATCATCACGCTCACCGACCTCGAATCCGAACTCACGAACTCCATCATCCACACCATCGAAGGCCGTGAAGAGATCGACCTGCCGGACGAGGACCGGTCCCCGGTCGAGAAGATCGGGTCCACGGACGTGCTGACAGTGCCGCCGTCCGCGAACCTGCTTTCCGTCGTCGATATCATGGAGAAACTGGACGTCGGTCGCATTCCGATCGTGGACGAGGCCAACCACCCCGTCGGCATCGTCACTCGAAGCGACATCCTCGACGCCTACGATAACGTGCCCGAACTGTCGCGCAACGAGGTGGAAATCCCGGTCGTCACCGACCCGAAACTCCCCAACACCAGCGCGGACAAGTAAATCGACTCGGGTGGACGAACGAAGTGGATTCTCGACTCGGGTGGACAGCCAGAACGGATTCAGTCAGGGGCGAATCGGCAGAAACGAATATGCACCGGGGTGGACAACTCTTCTTTGATGCGAGAATCGCTGCGGACGATGTACGAGCGCGTACTGTCCCGCCTTCGCCGGACCAGACGCCGTGAGACGGAGGAATTTCGTCGCTGGTTGGAGACGAGTGCGAACCTTCGTCACCTGACCGCGCTCTTCGCGCTACCGCTCCTGATCGCCGGGATAACGGCGCTTTCGGACCGCGTGTCGACGCTGTCGTTTCTGCTCTATCCGCCGCTCGCCTCGGGGACGTACACCCTGTTCAGCGACCCGAACGGGCGATACGCCTCGCCTCGAAACTTCGTCGGCAGCCTCGGAACGGGTGCGGTGTGTGGCTGGTTTTCGGTCTACTTCTCCGAGACGTACCTCCACATTCCCGACCTACAGCCGTTACACGCACATCCGATAACCGCCGCACTGGCCGTGTTTCTGACGCTCGTGACGACGTGGTCGCTCTCGCTCGAACTCCCGGCGGCGTTCTCGACCGCGCTGCTCGCCGTCGTCGTCGGCGTCCACCAACCGACGTACGTCCTCAGCGTCATCATTTCGAGCCTCATCGTCATCTCGATTTTCAGCGTGTGGCACACCGAGGTGTACCAGAAACGCTCGCGCTACCTCTATCAGTCCACGAGCGGCGACGACCACGTTCTGGTTCCGATGCGCGGCGAGTACGCCGAAGGGGCGGCGATGTTCGCCGCGAAACTGGCGGCGGCACACGACGCCGGTAAGGTCGTCCTCATGGACATCGTGGACGAGGACGCCATCGAGGAGGCGAGGGGAAGCGGGGAATCGAGCGAAACGGAGACGCTCGTCATGGAACCCGACGACGAGGCCGAGACACAGGCGGCGGACGAGGCGGCGACCGCCCTCGAACGCCAGGCCCAACGCATTCGAACCCGGATGGGTGTCGCCTGTGAAGTCATCGTCGCCAGCGACGACCAAACGCGGCCACGGACGATACTGCGGACCGTCCGGGAGGAGAACTGTGACCTCGTCGTCGTTCCGTACGAGGACGAACACGGTGGACTCTCGTCGTTCGTCCGGACGCTGTTCCGCGGGCGAACCGACGCCATCGTGTACCGTCCCAGCGTGGCACCCGAGCCGACTGATTCCACCCGACTCGATTGGAAACGGGTTCTCGTTCCCGTCCGGAGAGCGAGCGATACGTCCCACGTGATGCTCGATTTCGCACAGCGACTCGCCGGGAAGACCGGAACGGTGAGCGTCTGCACCTGCATCGACCGCGAATCCCAGCGGCGAAGCGCGGAATCGACCCTCGCCGACCTCGTCGAGGCGTTTTCGGGGTCGTTCGAGACGCGGATTTCCCGCCACGAAATTCTACAATTCCTCTCCGCGAACGATTCCCACTACGACCTCATCATCATCGGGGCGAGCACCGACAGGAGCGCCGCATCGCGGTTCATCTCGCCACCGACGTTCGAGCGACTGCAGGAGATCGAGTGCGACGTGGCGGTCGTACACCGGGGCTAACGCTCGAAATCCGTCAGCGTTCGATTCGATGCGTCGCCGGACAACTGTTCGGCCATCTCCTCGACGTGCTCGCCACCGAGCGCCGCCTGCACCAACATGCGACCGATGAGTGTCGGACTGACGACGATGTCCGCTCCCGCCCGACGCAGTTTGTTCACGTTTTCGCGTTCGGTGGCCGCCGCCACGATTCGAATATCGGAATTCAACTGCCGGGCGGTCAGCACCCCGAGCGAGTCGGCGGCGTCGTCCTCCGTGGCGACGAGCACCGACTTCGCTCGGTCGATGCCGACGCGCCGGAGCACGTCCTCGTCGCTCGGGTCGCCGTGGACGACGACCTTCTTCCGCTCGCGGAGTTCGTCCGCGAGGTCGGAGTCCTCCACGACGACCACGTACTCGGTCGTGCCGCCGAGTTCGTCGAGTATCGATTCCGTGAGCAGGTGTCCGTAGCCGAGGACGAGCAAGTGGTCTTCCATGAGGTCGATGTTCGAGTTCGGTGATTTGCCGAGCGCGCTGGCGAAACTGTTCTGCACGATGGGCGCGAAGAGCACCCCCAACGCCGCCGCGAAACTGCCGGTTCCGAAGACGACGACGGTCATCGCGAACGCTCGGGTAGCCGGAGTCGTCGGTTGAATGCTCCCGTACCCCACCGTGCTGGCGGTGAGCAGGGTGAAGTAGAACGCGTCGAACCACGTTCTGAGGTTGTTGAAATCCCCGCGGAGCGCGTACGCGCCGATGGTGCCGTACAGTTGCGCCCCGACGACGGCGACCGCGGTGGCTATTTGGGCGGTGGAGAGCTCTATCGGCCGCTGGAATCGCCCGCGGACGAGGAACAACACGGGCACCGTCACGAGCGCGAACGCGACGAGCGGAAGCGAGTACGGCGTCGATTGTAAGAATCCGTGAAGGACGGTGATCGGCACCAACAGGGCACACGAGTACCACGCGGCGCGGAACCCCCGCCGCAGTCCCATCGCGGCGATGAGCAACAGAAACCCGACGATGGTTCCGGTGTACGACGTCGTTTGCCGGACGGCCTCCGGAATCAGTCCGCCGAACAATCTACCGCCGGTCGACCCCGTCGCCGTCGTGACGAGACCCGTCGCTATCGAGAGGAGCGCGACCCCGATTACCAACCACACTACGACACGTGCCGACGTGAACCGCCGTCGGAACCCCCCCGCCATACGACCATGGGTGCAACGCCCGGTGGGATAAATGGGGTGGTCGATGTGTCATCCATCGACGGAACGGTATTCACGGGACGACGCCACAACGAAACGGGAACGGACGTTTTGGTGATGATACCCGTCAGCGTGCTTGACCGACCGCTCCCGAACCAACGACATCACGGCCCCATCGGTCGAACGCCGTGACCATCCATTCTCGCCGAGAATCAGGGCGTCCCTGCGATGCCGTAGGCGATGGCTACTATCTCATCGGTCGTCATCGCCTTCCCCGAGTTTTTATGTAGGATACCGGAACCAAATCGGTTCGATGGTCGTCACTGCCCTCGTGGTCCTATTCGTTCACCGGCTTCTCCACGGTCTTTCGTGGGAAAGAAACTCACTTCCCGTCTCCGACCGTCGTACCGACCATGCAGTGGAAACTCTTCGCGGATCTGGCCGAGATCGCCGGCGACAAGGAGGTGCCCGTGGACGCCGAACCGGGCGATTCCGTGGGCGACGCGTTGGACGCCCTTCTCGCGCCGCGGCCGGAACTCGAACATCGCGTTCTGGACGACGATGGCCGCCTCCACGACCACATCAACGTCCTTCGAAACGGGACCGACGTCTCCTCCGAAGACGGCTTGAAAACCCCGCTCGAACCGGGCGACGAGCTGGCGCTCTTTCCTCCAGTGAGTGGTGGGTAGCGCGTGGACGTTCTCCTGACGAACGACGACGGCATCGATGCGCCCGGCATCGACGCCCTGTACGACGAACTTTCGACCGTCGCCGACGTGACCGTCGTCGCCCCCGCGGAGGACCAGAGCGGGGTCGGCCGGTCGAACTCCCACACCGTCGAAGTGGACGACCACGAGCGCGGTCTCGTCGTTCACGGGACTCCCTGTGATTGTGTCGCTGTCGGTGTCCGAACGCTCGATACGAATCCCGCCGTCGTCGTTGCGGGCTGTAACGACGGGCCGAACTTCGGCGCACACAAACTCGACCGCTCGGGGACCGTCGGGGCCGCGAAGGAAGCCGCCTTCCTCGGCATCCCGGGAATCGCGGTTTCGGCCTACGACCCCGTCGATGGTGCACTCCCCCGACTCGACCGTGAAAACTTCGCACAGGCGGCCCGAATCACCCGCTCGCTCGTCGAACACGCCGAGGCCATCGATTCGGGGACGTATCTGAACGTCAATGCCCCCGTCTCGGACGGTTCTCCGAACGTTCGAATCACGCACCCTGCACGCGATTTCGACGTACGAATCGAGGACCTCGACGGGGACGACCGCGATGCTATCGCCCTCGTCGACGAATTCTACGACCCGCTTCGGCCGGACCGACCCGAACCGCTGGATGACCCGGTCGGAACCGACCGCCGGGCGCTCGCGGACGGGGAAATCAGCATCTCCCCGCTCGGCGTCGCACACGAGCTACGGGATACGGAAATCGCTTCGAAAATAGCCGGTGCCGTCGATCAGCGATAATCCTTCGTCAAATCCATCCCCATCACGAAGTCCGGTTCGCCATCGACTTTCACCCGGGAGTAGGCCGTATCGCTGACGAAACGCGGCGTCTCGGGGATGAGCGTTCGGATTCTGTCCGCGCCACGCGCTGCGGCGTCGCGGGCCATCGCGGCGAACAGCGACCGGGCGGCGTCGGCATCCTCCCACGCGCTGATGGTATACTCGGCCCACAGTTCGGGTTCGCCGTCCTCGTTTTTCCGCTCTTCCTCCCGGAAGAAGCTAGCGAATCCGCGCGTTCCGTTCTCCCGCACGACGAGCAGTCCGTCGTTTTCGGCACTGCGTTCGAGGTCGTCGCGGGTTAGTTCCGAGAGCGCCCACGATTCCTCGAAGTCGAGGGCGAGGCCCTGAAGGTGTGACCGCGCGTCGCTTTTGGTCCAGTATCCCCACGCGGCGTCCGGGTCGTCGGTCACCGTCATGGCCGGGTCGGCGTTCGCGTCGGGTTCGGGGTAGGCCCACCGGAATTCGGTAATCGGCTCGTATCCGGTCGCTCGTGACTGTCCGAGTCCCGCGATGTTCCACGAGAAGACCATGTTGCGGAGCGTGGTCGCACCCTGATCGCGTGCCCAGTCGAACAGTTCGCTCGTCATGCGGTTTGCGATGCCTTGGCCACGGAAATCGGGATTGACACGCATTCCCTGTCCCCACGCTTCCCACTCGGAGAGCATGACACACTGGACGATTCCGGCGATGGCGTCCCCGGCGTCGGCGACCACGGTGTAACGGTCGTCGCCGTCTATCCAGTCGTGGTAGACGTGTGGAATGTAGTCGCTGCTGTCCCGGTCGGACCACGTATCCTCCGTGAACGCCACGACGTCATCGTAATCGTCGTGCGTGGCCTCACGGAGTTCGATACAGCTTACTCCCATGGCACCGACCGCTCGGTGATCTCGCCCGCGATTGGTGTCCGCATGGTCTTCTCGGGCGTATCGCTGTTCGCGAGCGCCCACATCAGTTTCACCTTCGCCGTTCCGGGGAGCATGTCCTCGCCTTCCACGATACCCGCATCGAGCAAGTCGCGGCCCGTGTCGTACACGCGGTCACAGACGCGCCCGCCGATGCATTGGCTGGTCATGACGACGGTCGTTCCGTCGTCCACGAGTTCGCCGATTCGGTCGACCCACTCGGAGTGGACGTGGCCCAATCCGGTCCCTTCGAGGACGAGTCCGGCCTTGCCTTCGGCGTAATCGAGCGAATCGACGGTCATGCCCGGCGTGAACTTGATGAGTTCGACTTCGCTTTCGATGTCGTCGTCGAGCGCCAGTTGCTGTGCGCCGCGTTCGTTGTAGTCCCGTCGGAAGCGGACCGTGACGTCATCGGTGCTGTAGTCCACTTCGCCGAGTGGTTTCGCGCCGATGGTTTCGAAGGCGTCCCGGCGAGAGGTGTGATTCTTCCGGACGCGCGTGCCGCGGTGAAGCGCACACACGTCGTCGCTTTCGCTCCCGTGCATGCAGACGAGTACTTCCGCGCAGTCGGATTTCGCGGCTTCGACCGAACAGACCGCGTTCATCACGTTGTCCGAGGACGGCCGGTCGGCCGAGCGCTGACTGCCGGTGAACACGATGGGAACCGGCGTGTCGAGCATGAACGAGAGGGCGGATGCGCTGAACTGCATCGTGTCCGTCCCGTGCATGACGACGACGCCGTCCGCCCCACTCTCGATCTCCTCGTACACCGCGTGGGCCAACTCCTGCCACACGTCCGGCGTCATGTTTTCGGAGAGGATGTTGGCCACGACGCGGCCGCGGTAGTTCGCCCGCCCGGCGAGGTCGGGGACTGCACGAAGCACGTCCTTGGCGTCGAACTGGGCCGTCACCGCGCCGGTTCGGTAGTCGACCGTCGAGGCGATGGTTCCGCCGGTACTGATGAGCGAAATCGTCGGCAGGTCGGGGTCGAACTCCACGACCGACGAGTCGCCAGATTCCGTGTCTTCGATGTCGTACACTTCCGATTCGAGCACATCGACGGTCGCGTCGTCGCGGTCGATACCGACGTTGTAGCCACCATCGAGTTTGACGACGAGGTTCGCCGCCGTCGTGGAAGGAAGCAAAACTCCCTCGTAGGTTTCGTCCGCTCGCTCGACGCGAACGCGGTCTCCCGGATTCATATCTCGGGGTAGCGCGGCGTTCGACTTCAATCCACTCGTTTCGGGGAAAGGCACATTACCTAACGGCGTCAATTCGGAAACATGACTCAGCGCACTCGGACGCGCGAAACCGATACCGATGTCTCAGACCTCCTCAACGACATCGACGGCAGGGAGGGGGCCGAGGAGACGAGCAGCGAAAGCTACACGAGTCGCGCGAAAAAGCGCGCTGGGAACCTGTTCTCGGTTCGCTACTTCGGCGTTGCGACGCTCCTCCTCGGCGTGGCGATGTTCTTCGGCGGCGTCATTCCGATCCTCGGTAGCGTGGCTGGCCTCGTGGCCATGTTCGCCGTCTCGTTCGTCCTCGGGGCGGTGACGAGCGACTCGAAAATCGCGGAGACGGCGGTCGCCGGTGGGGTCGCTGGCGGGGTCGTCTTCGCGCTCAAGAACATCGTCGCGCTCTCGGTCGCCGGGTTCCCCATCTTCGCCATCGGTCTCGTCGCCGGTCTCGTCGCTGGCGGTCTCGGTGCGTACTTCGGTGGCGACCTGCGCGACGGTCTGACCAAGGACCTGTAGTCGGTCGATTCCGTTACTCGTTTTCGTCGCGTCACGTCCCCCGGTTCGTAGTTCAATACGACGGCGTGTACACTCGTCAGGTGTGGTTGCTTAGATGTCCGTGCGTAGAATCCGATCCGTTATCCGGACAACGTCCAGCTTTCGCCGTCCGACTCCACGACTCCGCGCTCCGCCATGCTCCCGAGGTGGTTTTCCACGATGTGTTCCGGCGCGTTCGCCTCCCGACTGATCTCACGGGTGGTCTCCGCACCGGCGGCGAGCGCGGCCAAAATCTCCGCGCGGATCCGATTTTCGCCGTTGCCGTCCACCGCGTCGCTCAGCGAGTCGAGGACGCTCGTCATCCGCCCGTGCACCCACCGTTGTGCGAGCGATAACTCGCTCTTTAACTCCTCCAAACTGTTGAGCTCGGACGCGAGGTCGGCGATTTTGCTCGCCTCGGTGTCGCTCATCTGCTCGACGTCTTCGTCGTCTTCGTCGTCCTCGACCTGCTCGTTGAGGTATTTGACGTTCAAGGAGAGATACTGGCACGAACTCACGTCGAGGTTGGCGCTCGCGGGATACGCGCTCTTCATTCCGAACTCGTAGGGAGAGACGTCCACTTCGAGTCGGAGGTTCCGTGAGATGTTGAAATATTTGCGACGCTGGTCGTCAGTCCGACTTTCGACTAGTCCTGCCTCCTCCAGTTTCCGAAGGTGGTCGATGACCGCCTTCGGACTGACGCCGAGATAATCGCTAATCTCGGTCACGTAGCAGGGCTTGTGTGAGAGGAGCCGCAGGATACGCCGTCGGTTTTCATTTCCGAGTATATCGAGCAACGCGGCGGAATCCATTCGCGTCTTCATCTTGGCAACCCGAACGGAAAAGGGTGTCTCTCGGTGGTAAACGCCGATTTCAGGTGAAATATAGGGTATCGCGCCCGATTTCCTCGATCCGGCGGTCGTTTTAGTTTCCGTTTCAGTTCCCCTTCAGTGCCCCTGCCCGCCCTCGTTTCCGTTCCCGTTACTTCTTCCGTTTCCTTTGCCAACGCCGACGGACCCATTTCCGGTGCCGACCGTTCCGTTAGTGTTGACCGTGTGGTTCCCGCTGAGACTTCCATTTCCTGCGCCGATCTCCGTTCCCGTACCGGGACCCTGCGTGGTGTTGTTCGAATCCCCTCCGGGGATCGAATCCTCTCATCGAAAGTGACGCCGTGCATCGATTTGGCGATCTCCCTCGCTTCGGGACCTCCAACGGTCTTCGACTGCTTGTTTAGCTTGTTCAACTCGTTCACCTGTGCTCCGACGGTGACGGCCCGCGGGTGTGTCGCCGCGATGGAGTGTTGGAGCGAACTGATTTCGCCGACTAGCTTGCTCATCTCGGATTGATATCTGAGTTGGCTGATACGGTCGTTTTTGTACTTCGTGACGAGCGTTTGCTTCCTATCCCGAAGGTCCGATAGCTGTTTTTGCATGTCGTCGACGCGGTGTCGAACGAGCGCCTGCTGGGCGGATTTGTTCTTCGTCTGGTTGAATCTGGCCACCCAGAGACCGGTATCGACCGAGCCTTCGGCCTGGGACGTACTGACCTGCATGAACGACGAAATTTCGGCACCGAGCGTGCTGTTGTTCATTCGGACCGTACTGTTGTTCGCTTGTTGCTGCCGTTGGATGGAGGTGACATCTGCCGGAGTGTTCGGCGTCGGGGCCGCCGCCGCTGGGATGGTTACGGCACATCCACAAACGACGAGGACGGCTAACAGGATGGCACGAAGGGCGTTCATCTACCGCTCTAGTACTCAGCCATCACTTAAAAAGGGGGTAATTCGTTCGTTCTGTTCACATCTCGTAACGAGGAATCGAGAGGAGGGAAGAACGTTTAAAAAGACATCTCCATCACTCTAACCGGTCCATGGCGTGTGAAGCGGCGAAGACGGACAGGAACGTGATTCCGACGGAGAGAATCGGTAGTACGATTCCGACTTTGTAGCGAAGCGGAGGGTGGTAACCGAACACGTAATCGAAAACGTTGTTCGCCATCATCAACACGAATGCCGCCACCAGCGCACCTCTCGTCGTCTTTCCGTAGTTTGGAATGAGATACGCCTCCGGGATGAACGCGAGGTGAGCGATGATGATGCCCCAGTAGTCGAGGATACCCGAGTCGGTCCACGGCGGGGCGTAGTAGTGCGAGAAGCCGAGGTTGAGCGCGGTGAAGGTCCAGAGGCCGAATTGGACGAGCCAGACGAACGCGATGGTGTTGAGATACGCGAGCGGCAGGTTCTGCGGCGAGTCCGAAAGACGCCTGCCGAGGTTCGGGAGGAGGGTGAAAAGCGACGCGGCGAACAGTGCAACTGCGGTCGGCGAATCGGCATACAACGGCCAGAGAAAGAGCGGAACGCCCGGCATCGTCTCCACGTAGAAGTTGACGCCGACGAGGACGAGCGCGAGGTTGAGAATGATAAGCACCACCAAACTCGGAGCGTTTTCGAGATAGTAGCGGGCATAGCGTTCGGGAACTGCCATATTCTACCCGCGTAGCGAGTTATTAAAAGAACTGCTATCACCGTTGCGTCCCCGAAACCTTCGGAACGAAAACCCGAGTGATTGCCGTTCGACATAACGCTTCCGCATAAGCCCTATATAACTATTGGCCCTTGTGTGTTATTGTCACTCATGTTCGAATCGTTTTCCAGCGGATACTACCTCGGTCGGCTCTACGTCGAGCCATACGAGGGTGATCACGCCGTCATGTGTCGTGACGATCACGAATCCGTCAACAAAGCCCTGTACTCCTCCGGCGAAGGCGTCGAGCGGTTGGACTGGCCGCTCGTGATGAAAATCGATCAGCAACACTTCTCCGTTCATGCGGAGGACGATATCCCGGACAATACACTCGTGATTCCCGACGAGTTGCTCGACAACACTCGTATTCGTAACCCTCCCGAACTGAAGGAAGTCCTGCTGGCGAAAGCGGATCGTGTCGAACAGCTTATCGGATTCCAGCGTCGCCATCCCGGTTTCGGAAGCGGCGGCGCGGTCTGACGGGTCCTACTCGTCGGCTCTGTCGAGCACGCGTTCGATCGTCGAGACGACGTTGTCGATAACCGTCTCGGGCGAATTGGTCGCATCGACGCGAACGAACCGCCCCGGTTCGGCTTCCATCAGTCGCTCGTAGTTCGACTGTACCTGCGCGAGGAATCCGGCCTGTTCGAACTTGTTCGTCGCGCCGCTTCGCGCCGCGCCCGTCTCCGGATCCACGTCGAGATAGATGGTACAGTCCGGTGGCCGCGTCCACGGTCGGTGCACGCCGATGATGTACTCCATCGGGCGAGTGACGGCCCCGTCCAGTGCGACCGCCTGATAGGCGTACCGCGAATCGGAGTAGCGGTCGGAGATGACGAGTTTTCCCTCCTCCAGCGCGGGTCGAACGGTGTTCGCGAGGTGGGCCGCGTGGTCCGCCGTGTAGAGAAACAGTTCGGCGATCGAGTCGGCGTCGTCGTCCCCTATCGAGCGGTTGACCGCATCGCCGTACCACGTGTTCGTCGGCTCACGGGTGAACACCGCTTCGGGAAACTCCTCGTGAAGCACCTCCCAGACGGTCGTCTTTCCGCTCCCGTCCAGTCCCTCCAGCGTTAGCAACATATCCCCCACTTCGGGTCGCCGGGTAAAACGTTCGTGGATTTCGGAAGCGGGACGGTGCGGTTCGAGTCTACTGGCGTGACTATTTCGATTGCAGTCTCACGTCGTCGCTGGAGGAACAATCACTAACTCCGTGGCCCGCGCACGGGAACGTATGATGCGAACGGCAATTCAGTTGTACACGCTCCGTGAGATCGACGAACCCCTCCCGGAAATACTCGCGAGAGTCGGCGAGGTGGGATTCGACGGCGTTGAATTCGCGGGACTCGGCGACGCAGACCCGGCGGACGTGGCCGACGCGCTGGACGATACCGGGTTGGATGTTGCCGCCGCCCACGTCCCCATCGACGAGTTGGAGGACGACCCGGGACGGGCGGCGCGCATCTATCACGAAATCGGCTGTGAGTGGGCGGTCGTTCCGTATCTCGACGCGTCGCATTTCGAGAGCGTGGAGGAGGCGACGCGGACGGCGCGGCGACTGGACGAACTCGCCGGCGCGGATGGAGGGCCACAGCACGTCGCTCTGTTATCACAACCACGACCACGAGTTCGTGGACGTCGGTGGGAAGACCGGGTTCGAGGTCTTTCTCGACGAGTCCGAACTCGAAATCGAACTCGACCTCGGGTGGACCGTGGCGGCGGGACGGGACCCGGTCGCGCTCATCGACTCGCTCGGGGATCGTACCCCGTTGGTTCACGTCAAGGACACACTCGACGGGGAACCCGTCGAACTCGGCGAGGGTGACGTCGATTTGTCCGCCTGCGTGAACGCGGCGCGGAACGCGGGGACCGATTGGCTCGTCTACGAACACGACGCGCCGAGCGACCCGCTGGCGTCGCTCGCTCACGGTGCGGAACATCTCCGGAAGTTGAACGAGTAGCGGGCCGATCATCAATCCGACCATCAATGGTGATGATTTTACACGCGAATTTGTGGTAGGATCGCAGGAGGGAACCCCCGTGACGACAGGTATTTGGGCGTTGGAGCGCCACACTGAGACGTATCCATGGCCACGCTCATGGACGGTACAATCACGCCCTCCCGGAGGGCAGTTCATCACTCATGGACGATACAGCGAAATACCTCATTCACGCAGACATTACCGCCGACGGGGTGGTAGAACGCAGTGATGTCGTCGGGGCGATTTTCGGGCAGACAGAGGGTTTGCTCGGAGACGACCTCGATCTACGCGACCTCCAACAGTCCTCGAAAGTCGGTCGAATCGACGTGCACGTCGAGAGCCAACACGGCCAGTCGTTCGGGACCATCACTATCGCCAGCAGCCTCGACAAGGTCGAGACGGCGATTTTAGCGGCGTCGCTCGAAACCATCGAGCGCGTCGGGCCGTGTCGCGCCAGCGTCAGCATTGCGAGCATCGAAGACGTGCGGGCGGCGAAACGACGCGAAGTCGTGGACCGTGCGAAAGACCTGCTGTCGTCGTCGTTCGACGACAGCGTCATGACGAGCCAGGAGATTCTGGACGAAGTCAGACAGAGCATCCGCGTCGAAGATATCACCGAATACGAAGGGTTCCCGGCCGGACCGAACGTCGTCGACAGCGACGCCATCATCGTCGTCGAAGGTCGATCCGACGTACTGACCTTGCTCCGTTACGGCGTGAAAAACGCCATCGCGGTGGAGGGGACGAACGTCCCGGACACCGTCGCCGACCTCACGCAGGCGCGGACGACCACGGCGTTTCTCGACGCCGACCGCGGCGGCGACCTGATCTTGAAGGAACTCGACCAGGTCGGCGACATCGACTACGTCGCCGTCGCGCCGACGGGAAAATCCGTCGAGGATCTCTCGCGCGACGAAGTGATGGCGTCCCTGCGAGGGAAGCGTCGGTTCGACCGCTTCGACGCGGACGAGACGGTGATGGCCGCAACCGACGGAAGCACGCTTCCCGCACCCGAAATAGACGAATCCTCGACCGTTCGACCGCTGAAATCGTCCACCGAAACGAACGCCTCGGAAGCGGACGCGACGTCCACGAGCGAATCGTCTACCGAAGAAACTGACACGACCGTCGAACCGACGGAAAGCGCTGAAACCGACGAAGACGCTGAAACGGACGGGACGGCCGAAACGACTGACGGGTCGGAAACGGGCGAGACGGCGGATTCCGAGACGGCGGATTCCGAGGTGGCCGACTCCGACCCGACCGATTCGGCCACGACGGACGAACCGACGACGCTTCGCGGTCATGTCGAAGCGGTCATCGACGACGGGGCGGCGACGGTTCGACTACTCGACGACGACTTCGGTATTCTGTCCGAAGCACCGTCCGACGAGACGTTCGCGGCCATCGAAGGGTCGGAGACGGTGCCACACGCCGTCGTGTTCGATGGCACGCTCAGCCAGCGGGTCCTCGACGTCGCCGCCCAGCGCGGCGTCGAACAGATAGTCTCCCGCGACGAAGGCGAGTTCGTCAAAAAACCGACGACGGTCCGTATCATCACGGCCGATCGGTTCCACGAGGAGTAGCGTTCCCTTTTCACTGGAGTTGGTTCTCGAACAGCAACCCGTCTCCACCGTCGGCGTAGTATTCCGATTCGCGCCCGACGAGTTCGAACCCCATCGACTCGTAGAGCGACCGAGCGCCCTCGTTTTCCTCGTGAACCGTGAGCGAGACGCGAGTACAACCGCGGTCACGGGCCGAATCGAGCACGGTTTGGAGAAGCCGTCTCGCCCGACCCTCCCTGCGGTGTATCGGTTCCACGACGAGTTCGGCGATGTACGCATCGGTGCCGACGAGGCAGAGGACGTAGCCGACTGGTTCGTCGTCAGCAGTCGAGACGAAGACGGAACCCGGTTCGGAAATCGTCGTTTCGAGGAGTTTCGGCGTCGGTTCGGAAAGCCACGACCGAACCTCCCGGAGTCGGGGAAGGTCGTCGGGCGTCGCCGGTCGGATCACGTCGCTAGGCCCACCGCCAACGCCAACCCGGCACCGATGAGTCCCCCGGCAAGCGTTGCGAGGAAGTTGACGCTCTGATTGCCGAGTCCCTCTCCCTCCACGGTCGCACCGAGGAGGCTATCCACCGTCATGCCGCCGATTCCGGCCAGCGCGATGACGCCGCCGCCGAGCGGACCGATGGAGCCGAAGAGGGAGACGGCGATGAGGGCGACGATACACGACCCGGTCGCTCCGGCCAGTTCGCCCTGCCACGTCACGCCGCCGTCGGTGCCGGGGTCGACCCGCCGCCACGTCGTGATGAGTCGGGGGTTGTCGAACACGCCGCCGATTTCGCTCGACAGGGTGTCGCTCATGGCGGCCGCGATACTTCCCGCGAACGCGTAGAGGAAGACGCTTTTCGTGACCGGCAGCCAGTCGCTGGCGGCGAACGCGAGTACCGCGACCAGCGCCACCGCGGCGTTGCCGAGGACGTTACCGCCGCCGCGAGCGCCTTCGTTGGCCTCCGCGACGCCGTTTTTACGTTTCTGTTCGTATTTGAACTTCGTGGACAGTCCCCCCAGCGCGAAGAAGGAGATGAGGACGGCGAACCACGGGTAGCCCCCGAGGACGATGGTGAGCAACGCGAGGAGGATGCCGGTGAGCATGCCGGTGACGGACGCCGTGTCGAGCGCCCACGAGACGTAGCCGAAGCCGACCGTGATGGCGATGGCGAGGATGATGTCCCACTTCGTCACCGTCATCGTGAGGTCGGTGAACAGCCACAGCAGGACCGCGACCGAAAACATCACTACCGGATCGTCCCGCTCGAAGAGCACCGAGCGGAGCAACCCCGCCAATAGCGCACCGCTCGCTGCGAGAAAAACCAGTTCCGGAACCTTCGGGCCGATTGGGTTCCCCTGAATACCCCGGACGATCATTTGCGCGAAAACAGCGGCGACGAAGCCGCCGGTGGTGAACCCGGCGGTCGCGGCGATGGTCGCGCTGCTCCGCGTTCGAACGACCTGTTCCGTGAGGTTCCCGTACGCGAGCAGACAGACCGCCGCGACGAAGACGCTCGTCGGCAACCCGACGAGCATGACGAGCATGGCGAGCGCGGCAGTTGCAAAGGAGAACGCGGCCAATCCGCGCAGGCGTCCCTCGTTCCGGTCGCTCGGCCGCGCGAAGAGGTCGAACAACGTCCCTTCGTCGAGGACGAGCGCGACTGCACCGATTGCGGCGAACAACGCCGCTACGGCCGCCACCAGCACCGACGCGGCGAGCGAGAGCGTCGCAACCCCTGCGAACGCCGCCGCCCGCCGAATGCTCGAAGTCACGAGTTTCGTTTTCGCGGAGGGCCACTTAATATTCTCGAAGGAAGCGAACGGCGCGGGGCGTGACGTTTATGCGTCGATGGTGGTTACTCCGTTCCAGTGGGACTCTACGACCAGTACCTCACGGCCCGCGTTCGCCGTCAGAACGCCGACCCGCCGAGCGATATCGCCGTCGTCATCACGGAACGCGACTTGCTGGAACAAGGCGCGTACGAAACGCTCGAATCGTTCCTCCAGTGGGCGTTCGACTACGGCGCGGAACGCATCACGGTCTACGTGAGCGTGCTGGATTCCGGCGCAGTACCGACCCTTCAACGCGAACTCGAAAACGTCCGCGCACCGCGAGAAATCGCCGTCCGCGGCCCCGAAGACCTCACCCCCGCCGACGCGCCGATCCAAGTGAGCATCGGCCTCGGCGGCAAACACGAATTCGCGGAAGCAGTGCGTGCGGTCGCGGAGGACGTGGAGGCCGGGACGGTCTCGGCCGACGAGGTCGGCGAGGAGGAGATCGAATCCCGATTGGTGTTCCCGGCCGACCCCGACCTCGTCATCAAAACCGGCGCGGAACGCCTTTCGGACTTCATGATCTGGCAGTCGGTGTACTCCGAACTGTACTTCACCGACGTGAACTGGCGCGACTTCCGCAAGCGTGACTACCTGCGGGCGATTCTGGATTACAAGAACCGACAGCGGCGGTTCGGCCGGTAGGAATCCCGGTTTTGCGAAGCGTTCCGACTCACATCCCGAGAACGGTTTTTCGAACGACGATATCCGAAATCTTTTGTTCTCTATTTAACATAATCGCCTATGGACGACACACGAGCAAGACGACTCGCGCGGTATCTGTCGGTATTGTTGGTTCTGCTCGGCGCGGTCTTCGTCGGGTTCAGCGTCCTCACCGACGATAGTGTGGACATCGTTCTCGGCGTCGTCGTCGTCCTCTCCGGCGTCATTTCCCTTCGGTTCTTCCGGGTTGCCGACTCCGATATCGAGTTCGATCTCACCGAGTTCCCCTCGTTCGTCGTGAACGTCTTCCAGTTGGTACTGGTGCTCGTGGTCTTCGTACTTCTCGCCTACTTGATAGACGATCTGGAGAACGTCGTCCGACTGTTCGACACCGGAGTCCCATCGTTGACGTTCGTCGCCGTCGTTGGAATCCTCATCGGCCTCGTGCTCGGCGGGGCCGTTCCCGTTCTCATGCAACGAATCGACGCTATCGGGAAGGAGATGAGCGATTCCCGTTCCGCTCGAACCGTCGGCTTCTCGTTCACGTTCGGGACGTTCGTTCTCTTACTCGTTCTGCAACCCGCCGCGAGCACGCTGTATGGCATCGCGTACACCGTGAGCCGAATCGGCGTTCTCGTCGGGACGTACGCCCTGCCACGATTGTAACCGCCGATTCGTGTTCGTCCCGGTGTCGTGTTCGGATTCGTGAACGAACCGTTCCCACGGTAGGCACCGTGTGACTCCGCGGCGCATCACGCTTCGACTTCGAAGGGACCGATTACTCCCTGAAACGCGGTTGTAGACTTCCTCTACCCCCGCAACCGTGAAATAGCGCACCGCTGTGACTCCGACTGGGATGGGAACGCCGAGCGACAGGACTACGAGACGGTCGTACCTCCGAGCGGCCGGTGTCGCCCTCGCGGCGACGATTGCGGGATGTGACACGAACTCCGGGCGGAGCAAGGAGTCGGTCGTCGGTCCATATCGCGACCGGTTCGAGGAAGTCGTCGACGTCGGTTCGTTGGACGTGGACGACACGGGTACCGAACCCGTCGATGCGGCGGTCAGTCGGGCGCTACGGGACGGAAGATTGCTTTACTTCCCGCCCGGAACATACCGACTTTCGAACCTCGATTGCTCCCGTCACTCGAACTGTGGACTCGTCGGAAACGACGCCACGTTCCGCGTTCCGTCGGGGAACCAGGGGAACTGGCTGTACGGTGAACCGGTTCGGAACTTCGTGCTCGACGGGTTCACCTTCGACTACACGAAGCCCGATGCCTCCCCGGTCGTCGCGTTCTCGGTCGCCGGTTCCCGGAACGTCCTGCGAAACCTTCGGTTCGAGGGTGACCACGGAACGTCCTCCCGGAGCGGTCTCGAACTGGAGGTGCCCGAGCGGTCGGCGTCCCTGCTCGTCGAACGGGTTCACATGCGAGGTGGATCACGGGGCGGAAACGCGATTTTCACGCACACGGGAGAGGGTTCGCTACGGTTCGTCGATTGTCAGGTCGAACACTGGACCGAAGGCCTCTACGCGTCCCCCCACTCCGGCCCGCTGCTCGTTCGGGGCGGGACGTACGCGAACAACGGCATCGACCAGATACGCATCGGTGGGGGAACGAGCGGTGCGCGCGTCGAAAACGCGACCGTCCGAATCGATAACCCGCGGAATCCGGAGGCGAAACCGAACATGCGCGGGATTTGGATGGAGGAGGGAACGAACGCGGAAATCGACAACTGTACCGTCGAGATTACGGACTTGAGTGGAACGTACAGTTCCGGCGGTGTCGTCGTGGGAAAGCAGTTCGGCACCGCACGAATCACGAACACCACGATTCAGACCAACTACAGCGTCCCGGCCGTCAACGTCCGCTCTCCGGCCACCGAATACGACCCGGCCACGATGCCGAGCATGCAAGCACTGCCATCGAACCACGGCGTCGCCTGTGAGAACCTCTCGATTTACGGCGCGGCCCCGGACGGAACCGCCATTCTGCTCACTGGACGGGACGGCTGTCGGTTTTCGGGGGTTTCCGTCCAACACCACTTCGGCAGTCGGGACGGAATCACGATAGAGAACGGCCGACGGACGACGCTCAACGACGTTCGTTTCCGCGTGAGCGGCACGCCGATAGTGGCCGACTCGACGCCGATAACGAGGAACGTCGAGACGGGCGGAATCGGATCGCTCTCGAAGTTGGGCGATTCATTGCTCGATACCCTGTAACGGTGTCCGAATCGAAAAACGGGTCGTCAGAAATCGTCCGTCTACTCTGTCGTTCGTCGCTCTTCCCCGCTCTCGATCTCCTCCATCGAAACGCTGTCGGGAACGTACTCCTTGAACTTCCGGAGGACCGAGCGCGCTTCGTCCAGTTCGACACCGCCGACGGCGCGCACGAGCGCGAGCGCGCGCTGGACTTTCGCCTGCCGGAACGACTGTTCGCGGGATTCGTACGTTCGGACCGCGCGCAGGAAGTCGATCTTCGAGAATTCGGGCCAGTACGGCGTACAGAAGAAGACGGCCGCCTCGTTACCGTTGGCGTGCCACGGGAGGAAGTTGCTGGTTCGCTCGTCCCCGCCGGTTCGGATGATGAGGTCAACGTCGCGGAGCGGACGGTCGTAGAGTCTGGACTCGATGGTTTCGACGGAGATGTCGTCGGGGTCGAGGGTCCCCGATTCGACTTCGTGGGCCACGTCGCGGGCCGCACGAAGGAGTTCGTTCCGGCCGCCGTACGCCAGCGCGATGTTGAGGACGAAGTTGTCGTACTCTCCGGTTCGTCGCTCGGCGTAGTCGATGGCCTCCCTGACGCGCTCGGGGAGTCGTGGAACGTCTCCGATGGCGCGGATGCAGACGCCGCTGTCGTGAACGCGCTCGGCGTCGGCGAACTCGTACAGTTTGTCCTCAAGCAGGTCGAACAAGGACTCGTTCTCCTGTTCGGGCCGCTCGAAGTTCTCGGTGGAGAACGTGTACAGCGTCAGTTCCTCGACACCGATGTCGTCACACCAGTCGAGGACGCGCTCGGTCGTCTTCGCCCCTTCTCGATGACCGTCCGACGCCTCGTCGCCCTGCTTGCTGGCGTAGCGCCTGTTGCCGTCCTGAATGACCGCCACGTGCGTCGGCGCACCGGAAACGCTGCGTTGTAACTGCCGTTCGTACGCCGTTTCCAACTGTCGCCGAAGCCGCGTCAACATCGTCTTGTTCGTTTCCACTCACCCGACGGGTATCAGCCTTGTCCTCTTGGGGTCGTGCGGGCTGTTCACTCATCTCATTGGCAGTTGCATAGCTTTTTAAGTATGGAATTACTTTGGTAAAACGCAATGGCGAAAGGTACGGTTGACTTCTTCAACGACACCGGTGGCTACGGCTTTATCGACACAGAGGACTCTGACGAAGACGTTTTCTTCCACATGGAAGACGTCGGTGGCCCTGACCTCGAAGAGGGGCAAGAAGTCGAATTCGACATCGAACAGGCTGACAAAGGACCGCGCGCGACGAACGTCCAGCGCCTGTAAACGGCATCAGTAGTAACTGATTCTCGCGGGAGTTGACGCTGCCGCGCGAAAACAACGATTTTTGAGCCACGGTGACAACCGTAGGCCGTATAACCCGGGACGCGTATCCGTGAATATGGACAGTGCCATCGACGATGACCTGTATCAGCGGACACTGAAACTGCTCGAACCCGGAGAGATACAACTCAACGGGGCTATCGTTCACACCGACCTCGGTAGCGACGAGGACATCGAGATGCACCAAGCGTCGGTGGATATCGGTGACGTCATCGCGGAACACGCGGGTCACGACCCGCGCGACACCTACGTCTACTCCGGGACCGACGACACGGACTTCGCGTCGAACCAGCACCAAGGGCTCACCCTCGACGGCGAGGAGTTCGTCTGGGAGTGCCAACAACTGCTTCGGAACGGCACGTTCGATATGGTGTTCTACTACGAGGCGAGCGCCGACCAGGAGGCGATCCTGGCGGGCATCCGCAACCTCGGTTTCGAAGTCACGGGCGTCGAAGGGTAGATATTCGTGCCGACTTAGAAGGCTTTACGTACGTTCCTTTCTAATCACGTGATAAGACCGTCGGAGTGTTTCGTATGAACTGTGTATCTTCTATTCACCGGGGGCAGAACCAGTGACACCGAGTACCGGCGTCATCTCTGGTATCCGCATCTCCCACGACCGGGCCAGCCTCGATGACGTGGCGGCTGCCTGCCACGACGACCAGCAGGACACCGTCGCTGCGCTCGCCGCGCAATCCGAGGTATCGGAGGCGTTCGTGTTGCAGACGTGCAACCGATTCGAGGCGTACGTCGTCACCGGCGCACCGGCGACGGGCCGAGCGGTGCTCGCCGATTTCGTTCCCGGGGTGAACGAGATGGCCGTCGAGATGAGCCACGAGGAGAGCCTTCGACACCTCCTCCGCGTCGCCGCGGGATTGGAATCGCTCGTCCTCGGCGAGGACCAGATCATCGGGCAGGTGCGCGACGCCTACACCTCGGCACAGACCATCGGTGCGGTCGGCCCGACGTTGGAGGAGGCGCTGACGAAGGCGCTTCACGTCGGCGAACGCGCCCGGACCGAGACGGCGATCAACGAAGGGGTCGTCTCGGTCGGCAGTGCCGCCGTGGCGCTCGCAACCGACCAGTCGGGATTGGACGACGCGACCGCTCTCGTCGTCGGCGCGGGCGAGATGGGGACCATTGCGGCCCACGCCTTCGCCGATTCGGACGTCGAGACGCTCATCGTCGCCAACCGCTCGATCGAACGCGCCGAAACCGTTGCCGAAGCCGTGAACCTGACAGATACCCGCGCCGTCGGATTGGACGCGCTCCCGGCCTGCCTGTCGCACGCGGACGTCGTCGTCACCGCGACCGGAAGCGACGGACACGTCCTCGACGCGACCCTGCTCGACGACTGTGGCGAGACCTTGGTCGTGGACATCGCCCAACCACGTGACGTGTCCCCGGCCGTCTCGGCACTCGACGGAATCACCGTCCACGATATGCAGGCGCTCGAATCCGTGACGGACGAGACCCGCGCGCGACGACGCGCCGCCGCCGAATCGGTCGAGGCGATGGTTGACCGTGAGTTCGAGAACCTGCTCGAACAGTACAAACGAAAGCGGGCCGACGAGGTCATCGCCGGGATGTACGAGGGTGCAGAACGGGTCAAGGAGCGCGAACTGCAGACCGCGCTCTCGCGCCTCGAAGCCAAAGGATTGGACGAGGAGCAACGGGCCATCGTGGAATCGATGGCCGACGCGCTGATCTCCCAGATGCTCGCACCCCCAACGAAAAGCCTCCGCGACGCCGCCGCGAACGACGACTGGACGACCATCAACACCGCGCTCCAACTGTTCGACCCCGAGTTCCGCGACGAAGCGCCCGCGTTCGTCACCGAACACCTCGAATCGACGGCCGACGACTGAAGTATCGCGGGTTTTCACAGCCGCCGGAAACGCACAGAGGATTTTTTCTCTCGAATCAGCAGGCGACACAACCGCCGGAAACGGCCGGTGACACAACCACTAGAATCGGCCGACTACACAACCGCTAATCACTAGCATCTCTCCGGAAAATCTCCGATTTTCCGGGCCGACGAACCCCCGAAGTGGGGTGAGGAAGGCTTTTGGTCCAGATTTTGCCAGGGAGCGCGGCGACGCCGCGCTCCCGCAGCAAAAGGTGGGCGAGTGGCTTTATTTACACCCCTGCCGTGAGGCGACGTATGGCAAGCTTGCTCTCGGATGACGAGGTGGAGAATCGAAAACCGAGCGACTGGGAGCGTGACGGTGACGAAATCGTTCGCACCTACGAGTTCGACGACTACTTGGACGGCGTCGCGTTCGCATCCGAAGTCGGGGAGGTCGCCGAGGAGGAGTTCCATCATCCCGAGATGATAATCGGCTACAAGGAAGTCGAGGTTCGGTTGACCAGCCACGAGGAGGGTGGAATTACGGATCAAGACGTCGAGATGGCCGAGCGCTTCGACGACCTGCGTTGATGGACGCGCGTTACGTGTTCGCGGTTCGGTTCCGCCTCGAACCGGACGTTTCTGGAGTCTCGCTCGAACCCCAAGAGTTCGAAACGCGGCTCTTTCGTCGTGCCGACCCGCCCGGTGAGGACGGGTGGCGGTTCTTCCGGGACAACCTCTGGCGGGGGGACGTCGGCGACGAACGCTACTTCAGGAAGTTGACGAGCGAGGCGCTCGGCGTCCCCGTGACGAGCGTCGAGTACCGCGCCTTCGAAACCGACGAGGAGTACTACGACGCGCTAAAGGCGGAAATCGCGGCGGATTTGGCGACGTTCAAGGCGGATTCGGTGTCGGAAGTGATATCGAAATACCTCGGGAGTTCGGTCGAAGTCGAACGCTAATCGACAGACCCTTTCCCGCGACGGACCGACCACCGACCATGAGCACGATTCGGGTCGTCTGGGGAACCGCGAGCGGACCGACGAAGATGTCGTCGTACGACGCCGCACTGGCCGAAGCCAACGTCCACAACTACAATCTCGTCTCGGTGTCGTCGGTCATCCCCGCCGACACGCCGGTCGAAGCGGTCGGAACCGCGCCCGACCTCGGCCCTGCCGGAAACCGTCTGACCGTCGTGGAAGCGCGGGCGACGCGCCCGGGTCCGGGTCACGTCTCCGCCGGACTCGGATGGAGCGAAAGCGACGGTGCAGGACTGTTCTACGAGGCGTCCGGCGACACCGACGCGACGGAAATCGAGGAACGGGTCCGCGCCGGATTGGAAGCGGGCCGTGCCCTGCGCGACTGGGAGTTCTCCAACGAGACGACGAAGGTCGTCACCGCGGACGCCGAATCGGGGACGTACGTCACCGCCGTCGTTCTCGCGGTGTACGGACGGAGCGAGCCGATTTGTTAGTTTCCGGGGGCGACGGGTTTATACCGTGCTCTAACTTATCAGAGGGTAGTTGACCGCATGAATGGAAATACTCCCTACGCTGGCATTCCCGACGTGACGCAGGCCGGACAGCGTGCGTCCGTGGATGTCGAAGAACTCACTCCAAAACAGCGCCGCCTTCTGCGGGACAGCGTCTCCGATATCGCCACTTTGACCCGTAAATATCTCCCCGAAGAGTACATCATCGGCTCGCAGGTGACGAACAGTATGACCGGGCCGCAGGCGTCGGTGTCGGTGCAACCGCCCGTCGGTCACATCGTCAGCGCCGGGTTCGAACCGGAACGAGACGAACTCGACGACGAAGAACTCATCGGCGAGGAAGAACGCGACGAAGTCGCTCGCGGCCTCGCGGCCAGTGCCGCGCTGCAAGTGAAACAGGCCATCGAGGACCAAGTCACACCGACCGCCCGCTAGGCGGCCGGTTGAACATCGCGTCGCCGAGCACGAGCGCCGACACGATTCCTGCAGCAGTTATTCCTGCGTGAGACGGAACCGGAAGGAGGACTTCAGCGACCGCTCCGACGAGCAACACGACCGGCAAGGCGAACAGAACGATGTCGTAGTACGAAATCGACCAGCGAGCGATACGACTCTGGAACTTTTCCTGTATACTCACTATGCATCCCTCCGGGAGAGTGTATTACTGCCGAAAACTAAAACGTAACTCTTTGGACGAAATCGGCCGTGTTGAACCCTTACTTGCCCCAGAACGGATCGCGCTTTCGCTGTTTGTCGAGGTACATCTGCAACGCTTCGAGTTCGTCGGCCGGGATGTCGTCCGAGAGTTCCTGTTCCAAAATCTTGGCGTGTTTCTCGGGAAGTTCGATCCACAACTCGTCGCCCTCGTCTATCTGCCTGCCGACGGTCGGCCCGTCGATGGCGACGCTGACTCGGCTTCCGGCGCGCGCTTCGTCCACGTCCTCGCCCTGTTCTTGGATGCCTTTGATGCTACCGACGCGTTTCGGCTCGTTGGCTTCGAACTTGGCGACGAAGGAGTTGTTCCGTACGGTCCCCGACATGACTTCCACGCCGACGACGGCGGGGTCGTTCTGTCGGAAGACGTGGTCTTCGAGGATGCGGAAGCGGGCCGGGCGGGTGATGTTGTCGAGGACGGTCTGTTGTTGGGCACGCTCCATCTCGTCCACGTACTCCTCGTACTCCTCGATGAGTTGGTAGATCACGTCGCTGTCGAACATCCGAACGTCCCGCTGGTCGGCTTCGTCCGCGGCCTCGGCGAGCGTGTCCACGTTGAACGCCAGAATCGTCCGGTGTTTCGGCTCGTCGGCGGTCGTCGCAAAGCGAATATCGCGCGGAGCGACGTCGCCGACTTCCGCACGCATGACGGGAATCTCTTGCTCTTCGAGCGTGCTCACGATGGCTTCGAGGCTTCCGAGGGTATCGGCTTTCACCGTGATTCCCTCCTCCTGCGTCCCGACTTCGACCTCCGCCAATTCGGCTTGTACCTCGGCGATGACGTCGTCGATTTCACGGTCACGGACGACCCTGACCGGTGCTCCGGCCATCGCGTCGTCGAGGTCGGGTGCGGCGATTTTCACACCCGATGCCGCCGCGATGGAATCGACCTTCTCGAATCTGTCCTCGGTTCGGATTTCGGCGAGCGGTCGCGGCTTCAACAAGGCACGAACGTCCGTCACGATGGGTTCGTTCTTCCCACCGACGACGATGGTTTCGTCGGCGTGGATAGTACCGTCGTACAAGACCACGTCGATGGTGGTCCCGAACCCTTTCTCTTCCTTGACTTCGAGGACGGTTCCGGCACCCGGTCCGCCCACGTCGATTTCCATGTCCTCGCGCATGTAGCGCTGGGCCAGCCCCATCAACACCGTGAGTACGTCCGGGACGCCTTCGCCCGTTTCCGCACTGACGGGGACGACGCCGATGTTGTTCTGGAAGTTCTGCACGCGCCAGTAGAGGTCGGCCGAAAAGCCCGCGTCGCTGAGTTCGCCGATCAGTTCGTAGAGGCTTCCGTCGAGGGTCGAGCGCGCACGGTCGCTTTGGGCCTCGTACGTCTGCTGCACCGGCGCATCGGTTTGGGGGTTCCACCCCGGCGTCGTGTCGATTTTGTTCGCCGCGACGACGAACGGCGTCTGTGACTGTTTGAGGATGTTGATGGCCTCCTCGGTCTGTGGCTGAAAGCCGTCGTTGACGTCCACGACGAGGATGGCGATGTCCGCGAGCGCGCCGCCACGTGACCGAAGGGTCGTGAACGAGTGGTGTCCCGGGGTGTCGATGAACAGTAGCCCCGGCAGGTCGAAGTCGTCCGGGTTGACCAGTTTCCCGGCGACTTTCGACACCACGTCGAGTGGCACGGCCGTCGCGCCGATGTGTTGTGTAATCGCTCCCGCCTCACCCTCGATGACCGTCGAGCCTCGAATCTTGTCGAGCAGGCTGGTCTTGCCGTGGTCGACGTGACCGAGGACTGCGACGATGGGAGTCCTGAGGGATTGAGTTTCCGTTTCGTGTGTATCTGTGTCCGACATACCTACCACCCGGGAGAAGTTCTTATCACAGAACAGCCCCGCACGGCATTTAACTCCATCGCCACGCCTGTGCGGCCTTCGAACTCCATTCATCGGAATTCGTCGGGAAGCAAGTCCTCCCCGTGGAGTTTATGTAGTAGCGCTCGGTAATCACCTCGTATGCCGAGCATACTCGCTGAAAACCTCTCGGGGAAGGCCGTCATGGGTTCTGACGGTACGGAACTGGGAATGCTCTACAACATCACCATGAACCTGAAGACGGGGGGGCTGTCGAGTCTCGTCGTCGAACCCGACGAACAGCTCGACACCGACACCGTGAACCTCGACATGAACGAGGACGGTCATTTCGAACTGCCCGTAAACCGAGTGCAGGCGGTCAAAGATTACATCGTCGTTCAGCGGTAAATGTACATCCTAGATTCCTCAGCGTTTATCAACGAGTACCACACCACCCAACAGACCGCGTCAATTCCGATGGTTCAGGAGGAACTGGAGGGCGAACACGCCTTCCGGTTCGACGCGATGGAGGGTTCGGGAATGCACATTCACATCCCGAGAGACGACGCCGTCGAGAAAGTCCGACGCGCGGCGGACCACACGGGCGATTTGGACGTGCTCTCGGACACGGACATCCGGCTCATCGCGTCCGCGTTCGAACTCGACGGAACGCTCGTCACCGACGACTACGCGATGCAGAACGTCTCCGACCGACTCGACGTTTCCGTCGAAGTCATCGCGCAGGACGGCATCGAGGAACAACGAAACTGGTCGTTCCAGTGTGCGGGTTGTGGTCGGGAGTTCGACGAGAAGAAAGAGCGCTGTCCGATCTGTGGCAGTCCCCTCACGCGGAAAAACCCGAACTGACTCGTTAGCTCGTGAACTGGAGGTATATCGTGGCGAAAGCGATGGCGTCGAACGTGCCGTGAACGAGCGCGGACGCGGTGAGGTTCTCCGTTTTGAGATACACCGTCCCGAGCACGAGCGAGAGGAGGAATATCGTGGCGAGTGTCCCTCCCAGTTGTGCAGGCGTCGAACCCGAACTGTACACGAAGACGTGTGCGAGCGCGAAGATCACGCTCGCGACGACGACGGCACCGTAGCCTGAAAACGTATCGTACAGCGATTTTTGAATGATGTTCCGGTACAACAGTTCCTCACACGGCCCGATGATGAGCCACGAGAGCGGGATGAAAAGGAGGAGTATCTCTGGATTCCCGCTTTTCGCCGTCTGCTCGACGCTGTGACTCGCCTCTTGGACCCCGAACAGCGACAGGAGCGCGGAACTGAGATACGTTAGTAGCAATATCGCCACGATCCCCGCGAGGGCGTAGCCGAGATCACGCCTACTCGGAACCTCGAAATCGACGTAATCGAGTCCACGCTTGGCGATGACGGCCAGCGCAATCGTCCCGGTTCCGAGTCCGAGCGAAACGATGCTCAGCGCGGACTGTACCATCACGCCGACGCCCGTTCCCCCCGCCAGAGCGACTAGCACGGTCGCCCAGAGGGAGATAGCGAAGAGACCAAGCGCCCCGAGGGCACCGCTTCGGAGCACTGCTTGTACCATCCGAGCGTGTGAAGGCTGGTTCGAGGACTCGCCCGAACTCGTCGCGGTACCGTCTTCCATGTGAAAAACTAGGAGTTGGGCAGTAAATGTGCTCCGACCGCTATGCGTTTCGACGGACGAGACCGATTCCGACGAGCGCGAACAGTGCGATCACGATTCCGAATCCCGGTTGACCGTCGCTCGCCGTCCGTTCGTTCGCCATCGTTTCGGTCACGGAATCCGTGTCGGTGGTGTCGTTTATCGCTCGGTTGGTCGGCGTGGTGCTCGACGTGGTCGATGCCATCGTCGCGTCCGTCCGTGTCGTCGCCGTCGTCGAAGTCATCGTGGCTGTCGTGTTCCTCGTAGTCGTCGAACCGGCGGCAGATTTCTCCGGTCGCTGGAGGACTCCGTCGGCAGTCGCCAGCACGTCGATTTCCGTCGAGTTGTTCCGTGGGTAACCGACGGCGACGCCGAACTCCGTGCCGGGTTCGTATTCGCTGAAGTTGAACGAGGCGTTGAAGCTGCGGTTCGGTTGCACGGTCACCGAATCGGACATGAAGAACTGCTTCGTGGCGTGGACTTGCACTTCGAGCTTCGTCCCGGGATCGAGCGTGGTGTTCCCGCGAATCGTCTGATTGGACGCAGCGTCGAGGGAGATCGAATCCCCTCCGTGCCGGATCGAAACGGCGCTGTTGTTTGCCGGTGTTTTGTCGTGGCTGAACGGCGTGCTCCCCACCGAATCGGGGGCGTACCGTCCGTGGGCCGTTGTCACACCCGTGACGAGCGAGAGAGTGAGAAATGCCACGAGTGCCATACAGAGTGATTTTCGTCTGTTCATGCTGGAAACGCGCCGTCCGGGAGACGACGCAGTTGATGTCGAATGAAAATTCGTGGTCCGGTATATGCTTTGTGAACGCGCGAGTTATTCGACAACCAGCTTTGATTTTTCGGCGACTGCTTCCGCCTCCTCGAACTCGCCGCCACCGAGAAGGCCGCGGGCGGCGCGCTTGCCCCATTCGACGGCGGGTTGGTTGAAGGTCTCGACGCTGTACAGTTCGCCCGCGAGGACACACGCCGCTTCCAAGCAGTAACAGAGTTCGCCGAGCCCGTACTCGTCGACGCGGTCGATTTCCAGACGGACGTTCGGTTGCCCGGACGCCGCGAGACTCGCCTCGGTCGCCTCGAACTCGGCCGACAGGAGCGTTCCGAGACTGCTCCCGCCCAGATATTCGAGACCGGGGAGGTCGGTCTCGGGAATCGAACGGTCCGCCCGTTCCGTCGGACGGACGAACGTCACCATCTTGTCCGACGGTCCGGCCCGGTACAGTTGGAGTTGTGAGTGCTGGTCGGTCGCACCGAGTGCACGTACCGGTGTCTGTCCCACGCCGTCTTTCCCCAGACTTTCGGCCCACAGTTGCGCGAACCATTCCGCGTACGTCTCCAGTGATTCGGCGTAGGGCATCATCGCGTTGATCCCCGCGCCGCGTTCGTCCAGCGCGTAGGTGATGGCCCCGTAGGCGTACGCTGGCGACTCGAACAGCGACCCCCCTAATCTATCGGCCTCGGCCTGCGCGCCGTCGAGGACCGCCTCGATGTCGTGGCCCTGGATCGCGGCACACGCCAGTCCGACCGTCGAGAGCATCGAAAATCGACCCGGGACGCCGTCGGGAACGTCGAGCGCGGGCAGGTCGTGACGGTCGGCGAGGTTGCGGAGGTTCCCCTCTTCGCCCGTCGTGACGAACGTCTGCTCGGTCCAATCCACGCCCGCCGACTCCATCGCGTCGCGGACGACGAGGAAGTTCGCCAGCGTCTCCGCCGTCGTTCCGGACCGTGAGACGACGTTGACCGCGGTGTCGGCGAGCGAAATCCCGTCGAGCAGGGACGCGACGTGTTCGGGGTCCACGTTGTCGAGGAAGTAGGCGTCCACGTCCGACTCCAGTCCGTGCGCGAGCGTCGCCGCGCCGAGCGCGCTGCCGCCGATGCCGACCGTTAGCACCGTCTCGACGTCGGCGAACGGTTCGACTGCGGTCCGGATCTCCGCCGGATTCGTCGTCTCCGGAAGGTTCAGGGCCGCGTAGCCGTGTTCGTCGTTCGCTCGTCCGGTTTCGATTCGCTCGTGGGCGTCCGCGACGCGGTCGTCCAATCGGGACAGTGTGTCGCGCGAGACGCCGGGCGAGGCGACGCTGTCGAGAGCGTTGCCGAGATCAACTCGCATACGAAATTCCCCACCGTCGGACGTAAAAAAGACACCCCCTTCGAGGCGAGAAAATAGTTCCCGAACGGTAGGTCGGCGTTCCGTCGGGACGGAAGTTCCGACAACCGTCGTCGTTTCTCGAACGGACACGACCGCCGGAATCAGCGATTGGCACAACTGCCGGAATCTCGCATTTTCACAACCACCAGAATCAGCAATTGAGACAACCACCGGAAACTCGAATGGACACAACCGCCAGAGAACAGCAATCGACGCAACCGCAGGTTCCTCGTTACTTCCCGTGAGCGAAGCGAACGGACTCGGCGCGGACCGGAGAGGCACGAAGTGCCTCGAAGGGAGCACCGAGGTTTTGGTCCAGATTTTGCCAGAGAGCCAGCCGAAACGACGACAGTGGTCGTCGTTTCGGTCTGCGACCGCAGCAAAAGGTGGCAGTTAAAAGGTGGGTTCTTAGTAGGCGTACCGCAGGTTCGGGACCGTCGTGTCGTCACCGGCTTCCATCTTTTCGAGCGCGTCTTCGAAGTCGGCCATGGTGACTTCGGTCCGCTCGTCGCGGATGGCGACCATGCCGGATTCGGTGGTCAGGCTCTCTATCTCCGCACCGCTGAAGCCGTCGGTTTCCTCGGACAGGCGGTCGAAGTCCACGCCGTCGGCGAGGTTCATGCGCTGGGTGTGGATTTCGAGGATACGGCGACGGCCCTCCGCGTCCGGGTTGGGCACTTCGATGAGGCGGTCGAAGCGACCGGGGCGGAGGATGGCGCTGTCGAGCATGTCGAAGCGGTTGGTCGCCGCGATGATGCGGATGTTGCCACGGTCCTCGAAGCCGTCCATCTCCGAGAGCAGTTGCATCATCGTCCGCTGGACTTCGGCGTCGCCCGATGTCTTCGAGTCGGTCCGCCGCGAGGCGACGGCGTCGATTTCGTCGATGAAGATGACGGCGGGTTCGCGTTCGGCCGCGAGCGAGAACAGGTCGCGGACGAGTTTCGCACCCTCGCCGATGAACTTCTGGACGAGTTCCGACCCGGCCATCTTGATGAACGTGGCGTCGGTTTCGTTGGCGACCGCTTTCGCCAGCATCGTCTTCCCGGTTCCCGGCGGTCCGTGGAGGAGGACGCCGCTCGGGGGTTCGATACCGGCCTCCTCGAACTGTTCCGGGTTGACGAGCGGTTCCTCGACCGCTTCCCGGACTTCCCGAATCTGGTCGCCGATGCCACCGATGTCCTCGTAGGTGACGCTCGGCGACGCGTCGACTTCCATCGCCTGCGCACGGGCATCCTTTTCGGTGTCCAACACCCGTTGGATGGTGAACGAATCGTTGACCGCGACGCGGTCCCCTGCCTCGATATCGGACCGCATCTGGACCGCCACGTCGGTCAGCACTTCCTGGTTGTTGCCGTGTTGTTTGATGATGATGCCGTCGTCGGTAACGTCCTCGACGGTCGCGACGTACAGCGAAGTCGTTTTCAGCATCTCGTTTTCGCGCTGTAGTTTGTCGACTTCCTCGGAGAGGTTGTCGTGTCGCTCCGCGGCCGCATCGACGCGCTCACGCAGTTTGTCGTTGACTTTGGTGATATCCGTAAAATGATCTTGAAGTGCCGACAGGCGCTCCTCGTCGGACATGTCCGGGTCCAGTTCAAGCGTTGGACGGTCGGGAACGGATGGACTACGTGACATTTGTTATTCGTTCGTAAGGCGCCACATTAAAAGTGCCTTTGGGTCGCGGGGTATCCACAAAGTTGGTATAGCTGCATCTATCGGCGCGGATTGCCGGGAAATTCAAAGCAAAAAAGGCGCTGACGAGTGGAAAAAACGACGCGCGTTAGAGCAGTTCTTCCATCTCGTCCAGTCGCTCGCCGTACACGTCCAGCGCGCGCTGAATGGGTTCGGGCGAACTCATATCCACGCCCGCACCTTGAAGCAGTTCGAGCGGGTACTCGCGCGACCCGTTACGCAGGAAGTCGAGATACCGTTCCGCGGCGGGTTCGCCTTCCTCCAAAATCTTGTCCGCCAGCGCGACGGCGGCGCTGATCCCCGTGCTGTACTGGTAGACGTAGTAGGCGCGATAGAAGTGCGGGATACGCATCCATTCGCGCTCGATTCGGTCGTCGACGACGGCGGGTTCGTAGAACTCGCGCTTCAGGTCGCCGTACACCCCGTCGATCCTGTCGGGCGTGAGCGCCTCGTCGTTTTCCGCGAGTTGGTGTACTTGGTGCTCGAAATCGGCGAACAGCGTCTGTCGGTAGAGCGTCGAACGGAACCGTTCCAGATACTCGTTCAGGATGTGTCGGCGGAGGTCGGGGTCCTCGACCGTTTCGAGGAGGTGGTGGGTCAACAGCGCTTCGTTGACCGTGCTGGCGACTTCGGCGACGAAGATTTCGTACCCGCTGTACGCGTAGGGTTGTTCCTCGCTCGTCAACTGCGAGTGAAGAGAGTGACCGAGTTCGTGTGCCAGCGTGTACATCGAGGAGATGTCGTCCTGATAGTTCATCAGGATGAACGGCTGGGTGTCGTAGGTTCCGCCGCTGTAGGCACCCGCTCGTTTGTCCTTCGTCTCGTACACGTCGATCCACTGCGACTCGATCCCCTCGGCGACACGCGACTGATAGTCGTCACCGAGCACTCCCACCGCGTCCACGACGTACTCGACCGCTTGGTCGTAATCGAGGTCCGGGCTTTCGGTGTCCGTCATCGGCATGTACACGTCCCACATCTGCAGTTCGTCCACGCCGAGACTCTCGCGTTTGAGTTCCACGTGCTTGTGGAGTTTGTCGAGGTTGTCACGGACGGTATCGAGGAGGTTGTCGTACACCTCGACGGGAACGTTCGGGCCGTCCAACGCGGCCTCGCGTGCGGTCTCGTAGTTCCGGGCGCGGGCGTACTTCACGTCGGATTTGACGCTGTTTTTGTACGCCGCACCGACCGAGTTTCGAACGTCGCTCCACTCGTCGAAATAGTTCTCGTAGACGGTCTGGCGGAACTCGCGGTCCTGATTTTTGAGGAGGTTGACGAAGTTGCTCTGGGTGATTTCGACCGACTCCCCGTCGGGGTTTTCGACCGTCGGGAACGTCATGTCGGCGTTCGAAAGCATGCTGTAAATCTCGTTCGGCGCGCCGGTGACTTCGCCGAACTCCGCGAGCAGGTTCTCGATCTCGGCCGAGCGGGTGTGCTCTTTCATCCGGATCGTGTCGTCCAACGCGTGTTCGTACTCCTCCAATCCGTCCGTTTCCGCGATCATCCGGTCGAGTTCCTCGCGGTCGAGCGACTGTATCTCCGGTTCGATGAAACTCGTCGCGCTTCCCGCACGGGACGCGAGCGACTGGGCACGCGAGGCGAGCGCTTGGTACTCCTGGTTGGACGTGTCCTCGTCGCTTCGCATTCGAGCGTAGGAGGCGACCATCGACACTTCGCGTCCGAGTTCGTCGGTGAGTCGAAGTATCGTGAGGAGCGTCTCGCCGTCCTCGGTGACCTGTCCCTCGTACTCTTCGAGTTCGCTCAACCGCTCCTCCACGTCCTCGTAGGCGTCCTCCCACTCGTCGTCTGTCGCGTAGATGCTCTCCAGATCCCACTTGTATTGGGCGTCGATATCGCTCCGTTCGGGAACAGAACTCATACCACGAACTACGACTAGCCCCGCCGTAAACGTTGATATTCCGGAATGAGGGGATTTCCGCTGAAACGAGGTTTTTAACCGATGACGACGCAGTGGCTGTATGACCGACGAGACGGCACGCGCACTCGGCGAAATGTGGCAGGACGACTACCCGTGGGCCTTCCTGACGAAACTGACCGAACTCGAAAACAGGATGGGCGGCCATCCCGGCGAGGAACGAGCGGCGGAACTGGTCGTGGAGGCGTTCGAACGTGCCGGGGCACGGAATGCACACACCGAGGCGTTCGACATGAACTGTTGGACCCGCGGGTCGGCCGAACTCGCCGTCACCGACCCGGTCGAACGGTCGTTCGAGACCATCGCGCTCCCGTACTCGCTGGCGGGTGACGTGCAGGGAGAACTGGTAGACGTCGGTCACGGTATGCCCGAGGAGATAGACGCGGTCGACGTGGCCGGAAAGATCGCCGTCGCCAGCACGACGACGCCCGACGGAAGCCGGTTCATCCACCGAATGGAGAAGTTCGGACACGCCGCCGCCGCGGGTGCGGAGGCGTTCATCTTTCACAACCACGTTCCAGGACAGCTTCCGCCGACCGGTTCGCTCACGTTCGGGGACGAAGCCGCACTTCCCGCCGTCGGCGTCAGCAAGGAGACCGGCGCGTGGTTGACCGAATACGCCGAGACGGGTGCGACCGCGAGGCTGGTCGTCGACGCGACGACCGAACCGGGAACCAGTCACAACGCCGTCGCGGAATTCGGTCCCGAGACCGACGAAGAGGTCGTCGTCGTCGCCCACTTGGACGGACACGACATCGCGGAGGGGGCACTCGACAACGGCTGTGGCATCACTACCGTCGTCGCGGCGGCCCACGTGCTCGCGAAGATGGACCTCGACACGCGCGTCCGGGTCGTGGGCGTCGGCTGTGAGGAGATCGGGTTACTGGGCGCACAAGCGTTGGTCGAGTCGCTCGATACGGAGCGGACGAAAGCCGTCGTGAACGTCGACGGTGCCGGGCGGTTCCGTGACATGCTGGCGTACATGCACGGCTCCGAGACGATGCGTTCGGTGATCGAAACCGTCTCGGATGAGGCGAACCAACCGATCTCGATTCAGGAGGGCGTGCATCCGTTCAGCGACCACTGGCCGTTCCTGAAGGCAGGTGTTCCGGCGCTCCAACTCCACAGTGAAGCCGACGTCAGCGCACCCGGTCTTCGGGGACGCGGGTGGGGTCACACGCACGCCGACACGCGGGACAAGGTGGACGACCGCAACCTCCGCGAACACGCCATGCTGGCGGCGTTGTTGATCCGGGAGGTCGCATCGCGCGGCGAGATTCCGCGTCCGGAACCGGACGGAATCGTGGAAAACCTCCGCGAACAGGAGTACGAGGAGGGAATGCGAGCGGCGGGTATCTGGCCCGACGGCTGGAACTAGGCTCGGTTCGTGATTTCCACCTGAACGATTTCTTCGACGAGTATCGCAAGTCCGCGAACGATGAGATACACGCCACCGACGAGCGATGCGAGCGCGAGGAGGGCGAAGACGACGGTTCCGAGGAACCCGAACGCTCCCATCACGAACACGCCGAGCGTTCGTCCCAAAAACATCGCCAGCAGCCCCAGCACGATATTTACCGTTACTTCCCACAGCAATCCATCATTGACCATACCGAAAAGAAAGGCGTGTTCGGTATATATCTACTCGATAGTTCGACAGATGTCCCGCGCCACGCGACTCCTCGTCCGCCGTTCCACTCGGAGGTCGCCGAACACGTCGTGGAGGCTTTTCGTCGCCGCGCCGTCCACCGCGAATTCGAAATCGTAGCCCACGTCCGCGAGGTAGAGCGGATGGGCGGGTGCGCACGGAACGCCTTCCTTCCCGTCGAGCGGTTCCGACGCGAGCACGCGGTCGATCTTCGCCATCTCCTCCTCGCCGGTCGCGACGGCGTGAATCAGCGAGACGACCCGCCGGACGAGGTTTCTGGCGAAGCCGCTGGAGCGAAGCGTGAAGACGAGGTAATCGTCGTCCTGGAGCACGTCGATATCGAGGTCGCGGACGGTTCCCTCGGTGTCCGGGGTCAGGTTGTGAAAGTCGTGTTCGCCCGAGAGCCGTCTCGATGCCTCCTTTGCCAGCCCGAGGTTGGCTCGTGGCGCATGAGAATGATAGACATACTCCCGGTAGTAGGCGTCGTGAGTCGCGTGAAACGCCGGATCGACGTCCGTGCTGGCCCAGACGCGAATCTCGCCCGGGAGTTCGCTGTTGAACGCCGACGGGGAGAGCCACTCTGGGCACTCGAAGGCGACCGTCTGTGCGAGGGCGGACACGCCCGCGTCGGTTCTTCCGGCGGCGGCGTACCCCTCCGGTACGTTGTCCGCGACGCCGAGGGCACACAGGGAATCGAACAGGGTATCCTCGACGGTCGGGACGTCCGGCTGTCGCTGGAATCCGTAAAACGGGCTACCGTCGTAGGCGACTCGAAAGGCGCGCATCGACAGTCGGTACACGAGCCGAGCCTTTAGTTCGTCGGTTGTTACCGCCTCTGCGGAGGTTCGCTGGGAAATCGTACCGGAAAACAGGGCCGTTGTTCGAATCGAGTATCCTCGGAGTATATTCGAAATCCGGGGTTAACGTTCCCCGGTGAATCCCGTAACGTAGGTCTGTTCGTGGGCGGGGAACACGTCGGCGATGGTCTCGTCCCCGTGTCCGTCGGCGAGGAGCGTTCGAAGCTCGGCCTCGTAGTCGGCCTTCCGAATCTCGTCGCTCGGCCCGGACTCCACGTCGAGCGTCGCCGCGACGAGACGGTCGACGGCACCCCGGCCGAATCCGGAGAGCGGAACGATGTAGTCGATACCGTGGCGGTCTTCGAGGCTTTGGGCTTGTGCACGCGAGACGGTCGGCACGCGGTCGTCACGGCGCGTGCGTCGGCAATCGCGTCGAACCCCATCGCCGCGACGGCTTCCAACGCGTGAAGGTGGACGTGTTGGATGCCGTTTCGCGGATAGCCGTCTTCGACCATCCGCTCGACGGCTTCGGCCGCGACCTCCCGGTCGAGTTCGACCGACTCGAAGTCGAAACCGGTCGCTTCGGCGGTGTCACGGGCGTGTTTCCAATCGTCCGTGACGCCGAAGTGAGCCGTTACGAGGGTGATGTCGTAGAAATCGTCCAGTATGAGTGCGGCAAGGGTCGAATCCTTGCCGCCGCTGTAGAGGAGTCCGAGCTCCATCTCAGCGGCGCTTGATGTTGAAGCTCGTCTTATCGGGCTTCAGTTCGCGTAGCAACTCCTTCATCTTCGCGTCGTCTATTTTTCCGTTGATACGGCCGCTCTGTGCGATCGCCAGTATCTGTTGTTCGACCTGTTCCGCGAACTGCGGTTTGCTCATGCGAACCGAGTTCAGCCGCTTTCGCGCGCCGTCGGTCAGGTACTGTCGAAGCAACGCCTGTTTCTGGGCGTTCGCCTGCTGCTGTGCTTGCTGTTGAGCTTCTTCTTGCTGTTGCTGATCCTGTAGCTCTTCCATTTTCTGCTTTCGAAGCTCTTCCAATCGTTCGTCGTCGGGATTTCCACTCATCTCTTATCGGTTGTTTACCCCGCACGACCAAAAACAATTACGGACGTTCTCTCTCGGACGCCGTGACGTGGAGTCGAATACCCACGACTGGTCGAAAGAAGGTGAAAAACGGAAAAACGGACGTATTCAGGCGTAGCGTTCGAGTTCCGGTCGGTCGAGGTCGGAGAGGACTTCACCGGCGGTGTCGTCGAGAAGGCTTCGACCGTCAGCCGTGATTTCGCGGCCGCGGTGTTCGTTGGACTGGATGAGGTCTTCCTCTTCGAGTTGCTGGAGGATGGTTCGGATGACCTTCTTGCTGCCGTCCGATCGGTGGCTCGGAGCGACGGCGTAGCGGTTCGAACCGCCCTTGCTGCCGCCGTATTCGGTCGAAAGTCGCTCGACACCGATGGGGCCGTTCATGGCGACCTTGCGAAGGAGGCTTCCGGCGCGGATGTGCCAGAAGTTCTCCTGTTCCGGAGGCAGTTCGCGCTGAGCACCCGTCTTCGTGAATTCTGCCCAGTCCGGTCGGTCGAATCGTTCTTCGAGGTCGTCGGCGAGCGCGTCGATAAGCGCATCCGCCGGAACGTCGTAGAGCGTCGTCATAGGACAGATTTCCTTGCGACGGCGTTTAAAGCCATCGTTACGGAGTAGGGACCCACCGTCAGTCGCTTCTGACGCTGCCGGTCTTCGCGTTGTCGGCTTCCAACATCGCCGTCGTGGAACCGCCGATGAGGACCGGAAGGAAGTACGTCGCGCCACGGTGAATCAGCGCTGCCGCGCTCGCCGTCGTCGCCGAGACCCCGGCGATGGGGACGAGCAGGATGACCAACACGGCGTCGACTCCGCCGAGACCACCGGGAAGTGGGGTGATACTGGCCATACTTCCGAGGGGGATTACGAACAGAACGGCCGCGAACGGGACGGTGTATCCGAGCGCGTAGAACGACAGCCAGAGTGACACCGCCGAGAGAAACCATCCGAACGCCGAGAAAAATATCGAAAGCGCGAGGCCACGACGGTTCCCCGCGACGCGTTCGATAGCGTCGAAAAACCCGCGGAGGCGGTGAACTACCGCCGCTTTGCTCGTCGGCGTGAGCCGCGGTACGAACCGGGCCAAGCCGCCGACGACCCTCACGACGATGTCGGCGATTTTCATCTCGACTTGGTCACGGTTCCTCCATCCGAGGATTGCGACGATGGGAACGGCGATGGCGACTGCGACGATAGTGAGTCCGACCATCACGAGGGCGTGCCCGAGCGTGAGCACTGTCGCGTAGTAGGCCACACCGACGAGCGCGAAAGAGATGGACGGGACGAAGTTGATGGAGTCCACGCTGGCGATAGCGCCGAGACTCGACTCGTAATCGGCGTTCGTCGTCCGCGAGATGAGCAGCGCGGCGAACGGTTCGCCGCCCGCTTGTCCGAACGGGGTGACGTTGTTGGCGAACGTCGCACCGGCGTAGAGCGAAAACGCGCGCAGCACGGAGATACGAATCCCGAGAACGCCGAGGACGGTACGGAGCGACATAGACCACGAGAAAAGCCACGCTAGGGCGACGACGGCGACGGCGATGACGATTCGTCCGTCGGCCATCGTGAGCGACGTCATAATTTCGTTGATACCAGCGAGTGAAAAGATGACGAGCAGAACGGCAATCGCGGCTACGAAGCCGACGATTATCGTTCGCATGTCACCCAAGTCGAGACGCATCACATTTCTAATAACGCGGGGGTGGCTTGAAGCCAACGAAGACCGTTCGGCTTTTTCCCTCACCGCGAGCAAACGACGTGTATGGACGAACGCGCCGCGCTCCGGTTACTTGCGGGCGAGCTCCCCGACGCGGGAGATGACGCCGCCGTCATCGACGGACACGTGCTGACTACGGACATGCTCCACGAGACCACGGACTTCCCGGGCGGAACGACCCGATACACCGCTGGCTGGCGAGCAGTCGGCGCGTCCCTCTCCGACGTCGCGGCGATGGGCGCGAGCGCAGTCGCTGGCGTCGCCGTCTACGCGGCACCCGAGTTCGAACCGACGGAACTGGAGTCGTTCGTCGAGGGCGCGAGCGACGTCTGTAAGTCCGTCGGTGCGCGGTACGTCGGCGGCGACTTGGACACGTTCGAGGAGTTCACCACGTCTACGACGGTGCTCGGTCGAACCGACGACCCCGTTTTGCGTTCGGGAGCGACCGTCGGCGACCTGCTCTGCGTCACCGGAACGCTCGGCCGAAGCGGCGCGGCCCTTCGACTGTTCGAAGCGGGTGACGTGGAGCGAGCGAACGATCTGTTCCGGTTCCAGCCACGGGTCGAGGACGGCCTCGCACTCGCCCCGTTTGCGACCGCGATGATGGATTCGAGCGACGGCCTCGCGCGGTCGGTCCATCAACTCGCCGAAGCCAGCGGCTGTGGTTTCGAACTCGACGGCGAATCGGTTCCCGTCGCCGAAAGCGTTCGGGAGGTCGCGGCGGATGAGGGGGACGAACGTGATTTGAGCTTCTACTTCGGCGAGGATTTCGAACTCGTGTTCACCGTTCCCGAATCGCGGTTGGCTGACGCACGGACGGCCGCGCCGACGCCGATTTCGGTCGTCGGCGAAGTCACTGACGGGGGGGACGATTCGGACTCGAAAATCACGATCGATGGCGAACCGTTACCCGACCGCGGCTACACGCACGGGCGGACGGACGGAGAGTAGAGCGTCCTCGACTCAGGAGATGATTCTGATGGGCGTCGGCGTGAAACAGAGGATGCCGAGCACGAACGTGAGCAACCCGAGTATCTTCCGGCGAGTGTCGAGGTCGCCGTCGTCGATGGGCGTCGCGGGGCCCACGTACGCGAAGAACATCGAGAGGAACCCCCAGATGACCCAGAGAACGGTGGCGTTGCTCACGTCGAGGACGTAGAAGACGTACGCGGCGAGACCGAACAGGACCGCCGGAACGAGCGCGGCGATGCTCTCCTGACGTTCGCCGATCATCGCGCGGACGATGTGCCCACCGTCGAGTTGCCCGACCGGAATGAGGTTGAGGAACGTGACGAACATGCCGACCCAGCCGCCGATGACGACGGGGTTGACGGATTTTGCGGGATCATCGAACGTGAGCGGTTGGCCCATCACCATGGCGATTCCCTTGAGGAGCGGCGGGTAGCCGAACTGAATCTCCACGAGGTTCGCGCTGTTCATCACCGACTGGGGAACTGTAACTGGATCGAGCGTCAGACCGACGGCGGTGACGATGACCGTCGCGACGAGTCCGGCGAGCGGCCCCGAGACACCGATGTCGAACAGCGCTTCCCGGTCCGGCATCTGCCCTTTCATCCGGATGACCGCGCCCATGGTCCCGATGAGGGTCGGCATCGGGATGAAGTACGGAAGCGTCGCGTCCACGCCGTGATAGCGGCTCATCACGTAGTGGCCGAGCTCGTGCGTTCCCAGTACGCCCATCACGGCGAACGCGAACGGCCACGCGGTCAGGACGGCCTTCACAGGATGAGTAAACGGATGGACGTGGTACCACGAGGCACCCGCTATCAGCGTCGAGAGGACGGTTGCGACGAAGAGAACGACGTTCTTCCACGGGATTCCGTCCGGACCGAGGTGAATCGGTTCGGCGACCAGCACGTACTCCCCCATTCGCGTCGAAAGCGAGACCTCGTACCCCTGCTCACGGAAAAGCGGCCATAACGTCTGCATCAGGTGCTCTTGAGTGACGAGTGGCTCTCCATAGTAAACTAACTGCTCGCCATCAGTTCGGACATCGTACACCCGAAATACCGAGTGCAACCGTTCCAGCGATGGTCCTGCGTTTGGCGGCTCCCTTGAAGCCATTCGTCCACACTACGGAACGAATAGGTATAAACCCCTAGACGACCGCACCCGACTGCAGGATAGCGATCAGAACGGTCAGAACGGGGACACTGAGTAACGTGCTGACAAAAATTGCGGTGCTCACGTACTCCGGCCCGGTGATTCCGCTCGCCCCTCGATTGTACTCGATAGTGAGGATGAGCGGCGTCACGGCGGCGGGCATCGCGCATTCGAGGACGAACACGCGTGCGACGGTGACATCCTGAAACCCGAGCAGGAAGACGATACCGACGGCCAGCGCCGGAGCGACGACCAGTTTCAGGGCGTTCGATACCCCGACACGCGCGATGGCCGCCCCCGAATCCGTGTTCGCCAACTGGATGCCGAGCATGAGCAGCATGACGGGAATCGCGGCGTTGCCGGTCAGGTTCAGCGTACTCATCACCGCGGAGTCGGTCGGCGGAACGAGACCCAGAAACCGAACCAACCCCGCCGCGAGCACGGCGTACACGAGCGGCAGTTTGAACACCTCGCGGAGCGCGGCGAGGCTCGACGTTTCGTCACCGCGCGAGGCGACGTAGACGCCGAGCGTGTAGGTGAGCACCGACTGCATCGCGATGTAGAGGATGGCGGTGCTCCGTCCGACATCGTGAAACGCGAACTGCGAGAGGGGGATTCCGTAGTTTCCCGCGTTGGGAAACGCGCTCGTCAGAACCAGTGCACCGAGGACGGGTTCGGTCTCGCCGAGTGCGCGGCCGACGAGTTCCGCCACGACGACCATTCCGACCGTGAAGACGAGGACGCCGGCGGCGAGCGTTGCGACCGTCCCCCCGTCGAGCGACGATGTCGTGAGACTGTAGAAGACCAACGCGGGGTTCAACACGTAAATCGTGACGGTACCCAAGGCGCTAACTTCGATATCGCGGACGGTTCCGAGGAGAAAGCCGACGGCCGCAACCGCGAGAACGGGAAGAATCGCATTCGTCAACGCTGAGAGGAGTGACACTGGTCGAACGGAAACAGTCCGGGACTACAAAAGCGTCGAAGGAGGAAAAGGGGGGAGGGGAAGCGTGTGGCAGATCCGCGGGACAGCTGCGGCATCCCAGGGGGACCGGGGGCTTCGGTGGCTGCTGGGGATCGAGTTTCGGTTCGGGGATTCAGGGATGGGGTGTGACAGTCGTGGTTTGGTGGGGGGAGGGTGGTGGTTCGAGTCGGGGTCGTCAGGGATTGCTTGGGTGTTGGGGGCGGGTGTTCGGGTTGTCAGGGGTCGCTTGGGGGTTCGGAGGTGGGTGACTCGGGCGCGGGGACTTCAGGAGCACACGGGGGACGTGAGCCGAAGTTACGCACGAGCGATACGCCACGTCGTCGCACTCGTGTACGACCACTTCTCGACTTCGAGTTCGGAGCAGTCGGTCAGTTTCACCATCAGCGCGCCTATCTCCTTCGCGGAGAGGCCGACTTCGTCGGCGATGAACTTGCTCTTGAAGTAGAGCTCTCCATCGCTCGCTTTCTCGCACAGGTACTGCTTGAGGCGGGCTTCTTTGGATTCCGGTTCAGGGCTTTCGGTGGCGGCTTGTGTAGCGCTCATGTGCTGACTCCAGTTTCTCCATAGACCGGGGATATGTTATAAAGGAAGGAAGCTTAGGGTAGTTTCGGGAATCTTCAGGTGAATTGAACACAAAGTGTCGTGAACACGGGTAAAAACGACATTTTATAACGACTCTAGAATCGGTTTAATAGTTTACAAACACCTCTCGTCTTTTATTCCGGTAGTAGTATGGAAACAACTCAACTCGCCCAAAATGGGCAGATTATCGACTAATCTCGTCCCGTTATCGGTCGTGAACCCAGAACTGCTCGTCGAGCGTCACCTCTTTTTTGAATATCGGGACCTCCGCTTTCAGACGGTCGATACCGTCTTCGACGGTTCGGAACGCCTCTCCGCGGTGGCCCGCCAGCACGACGACGAAGACGATGTCCTCGCCGTAGTCGATTCGGCCGGTTCGATGGTGCATGAGGACACTGAAAACTCCTTCACGCGCTTCGAGGTCGGAACGAATCGCGTCCAGTTTCTCCTGGGCGACACCGTCGTACATCTCGAAGTCGAGGAATTCGGTCGGCGAATCGTCGTCCGAGTCCTTCGCCCTGACACGGCCGGTAAACGTGGCAATCGCGCCCGACCGTTCGGCTTCGGGGTCACGTTTCACCCGCGCGACCAGCGATTCGAGCGTCTCGTGTGGTTCTGTCGCTTCGAGCGCAGTCACGACCGCCTCGATGTCGAGCGCATCGGGACTCGCCGCTCGCGTGAGGACCTCGCCGGAGCAGTCCGCGTCACCGAGAACGATCCGTGGGATGTCGGCATCCGGAAATCCGACCACGACGGCGTACTCGTGGGCCGGAGCGAGCAAGTCGAGAACGTCGGCCACCGATTTATTTTGTCCGCGTGCGCGCCAGCCGTCGCCGAGTTCGAACGCCGTTTCGGCGGCAGCATCGAACGAGGCCGCCGAACCGGACGGGGCGGGAGCGCCCGACGCGTCCGGCTCACGACGAACGGTTCCAACCGTGCCCGATTCCCCGAACCGATCGGTGAGTCGGTCGGCGACGGTCTCCGCACCCTCGCCGGTGACTCCCACTACGTACATGGACGTATTGCAGGGGGCGAGGCGCTTTTAGCCTTCGGTCGGAAGTTGAGAACGCTTAAGGCCGCGTCCGGGTAAGTCGGCTGTAGTATGAAGGTGGTCGTTTCTATCGGCGGTAGTGTGCTCGCTCCTGATCTGGAATCCCAGCGAGTGCGCGGACACGCCGAAGTCATCGAATCGCTCGCAACGGAGGGATGTGAAATCGGTGCGGTCGTCGGCGGCGGCGGTGTCGCCCGCGACTACATCGGTACCGCACGCAACCTCGGCGCGAACGAAATCGAATTGGACGATATCGGTATCGACGTGACGCGGTTGAACGCCCGACTGCTCATCGCGGCACTCGGCGAACGCGCCGCCCCGAGCCCGGCGGAAACGTACGAAGAAGCGGGAACCGCGATGCACCGCGGTGACATCGCCGTCATGGGTGGCGTGATGCCCGGCCAGACGACGGACGCCGTGAGCGCGGCACTGGCCGAGTACACCAACGCCGACCTGCTCGTTTATGCGACGAGCGTGAACGGTGTGTACAGCGATGATCCCAACGAAGTGGAAGACGCGACGAAGTACGACGAACTCTCGGCGAGCGAACTCGTGGACATCGTCACCGACCTCGAAATGACCGCGGGTAGCTCCGCACCAGTGGACTTCGTGGCCGCGAAACTCATCGGACGCTCGGGCGTCAGAACCATCGTCCTCGACGGAACGGAACCGCAACGCATCGCGGACGCCGTCCTCGACGGGAAGCACACTGGAACCGACATCATTCCCGAGGGCGCGGACGACGAGATGACCTACTGGGTACAAGAATGAGCGCGGGAACGGCACCGATGGATGAGCGGGACGAATCGGCGTCGGAAAACCACCACGCATTCTGGGCCGACGAAGTCGCCGACCGAATCGAGGCGCGGGACCCCGACGACCCCATCGTCATCAAGGGCGGAATATCGCCGTCCGGCGTTCCGCACCTCGGCAACGTCAACGAAATCATGCGCGGCTACTTCGTCGCCGAAGTCCTCCGCGACAGGGGACACGAGGTTCGACAGGTCTTCACCGCGGACGACCGCGACCCGCTTCGAAAGCTCCCCCGAAAACTGGCCGACTTGGACGGCAACATCGTGGAACTGGGCGATGTGAACGCGGGGGCGCTCGGACGGAACCTCGGCAAACCGTACACCGACATCCCGGACCCGTTCGACTGCTGTGACTCCTACGGGGAGCACTTCTCGAACCTCATCCAACAGAGCGCGGACCTGCTGGGCGTTCCCATCGACGTGGTGTCGAACACCGAGATGTACAAATCCGGCGAACTGGAGGACGTGACCCGCGAACTTCTCGAAAATTCGGAGAAAGCCCGCGAGGTGCTCGCGGAGTACCAGGACAAGGTGGACGGCGAATACATCCCGTTCAACCCCATCTGCGAGGAGTGCGGAAAGGTGACCGAGACGGTCACCGACTTCGACGTCGATGCGGGAACCGTCGAATACGTCTGCACGGACCTGAAGGCGGGCGACAACGTCATCGACGGCTGTGGTCACGAAGGGACGGCGACCCTCCGCGAGGGGAAACTCCCGTGGCGCTTCGAGTGGCCCGCCCAGTGGAAGACGCTCGGCGTGGACTTCGAACCGTTCGGCAAGGACCACGCGGAAGGGTCGTGGCCGAGCGGTGAGGACATCGCCCGGAACGTGATGGAGTTCGAACCGCCGGTGCCGATGACCTACGAGTGGTTCACGCTCAACGGCAAGCCGTTTTCCTCTTCCGAGGGGAACATCGTGCTCGTCGCGGAAGTGCTGGAACTGCTCGAACCGGAAGTGTTGCGCTACTTCTTCACCAAGGACCCGAGCAAGGCGCGGGACTTCGACATCGACCGTCTCGACCTGCTCGTGGACGAGTTCGACCGCTTCGAACGGATCTACTTCGGCGAGGAGGATGCCGACGAACGCGAGCGGACGCTCGCCGAACGGGTGTACCCGATGGTCGTCGACGAACCGCAGCAGGAACGGATTCGGATTCCGTACACCTTCGCCGCCATCCTGGGTATGACGGACGACCCCGAACTCCGCGAGGAAATCGCGCGGCGTGAAGGGCACATCTCCGACGACGCGCCGGACTGGGCGGTCGAAGATGCGCTCGGACGCGTCGAACGCGCACAGGCGTGGGCGCGACGCACGGGGAACGAGTACGATTACGACCTGAAGCGGACCGAGATGCCGGACGTGGATATCGACGCCGAGACGGACGCCGCGCTCGCTGAACTCGCCGACTTCATCGAGGAGGGCCACGACGGCGAGGAAGTGCAGGGCGAAATCTACGAAACGGCGAAACGCCACGATATCGACATCGGCGATTTCTTCAGCACCGGCTACGGGTTGTTCTTCGGCGAGGAGCAGGGACCGAAACTCGGCCCGTTCCTCTCGAACTTGGACGAGGAGTTCGTTCTCTGCCGTTTGCGGCGGGAAGGGTAAATGCCAACAGAGTTAAGTTGATTGGCAAGTAGTTCCCAACTGCGTCCTTCTAGCAAGGACATAACAAAGTACTTCCCAGTAGTACGGAAGGATGTACAGTCGGAATGGCGATTAATCACGTCAACGACTAAACCGATATATTACCATGGCCCTGATAGAACTAAATCTAGAGAAGCCAGCGTTGAAGCGAACCGAACTCGTCAAAGAATCCGAAGTCGAGACGACCGAGGAACCGGAGACGGAAACGGAAACGGAAGCGTCCGAAGCGGAAATCGAGGAAACGGAAGTCGAGGAGACGAAGGGACGCGGAAAAGCGCGAACCTTCGTCCGTCGTGCGGCAGTCCTCGGCGGTACCGCCGCCGGACTCGCCGCCGCCCGTAAACTCCAGCAGAAGCGGGCTGGCAAGGGAGACGACGTCGAGGACTTCGAGGAAGACTGGCAGACTGCGGAATAAGTTCCGTAGTTACCGACTTCGCCCGACGTTTCGCACTTTTTTCACGTCCGTTCCCAAACGCCTTTGAGCGCCGCGGTCCTTCGTTCCGTCAATGAATACGTTCGTCTGGGTCCTCGTCGGCCTGTTCATCTATTGGGTGGCCCTCATCGGACTACGGGACAGGGGTCTACTCCCCTCCTATATTGGCACTCAGGGACCGGTTTTAACCCTCCACACGCAGAAAGGAAAGGAACTCATCGAACGACTCGCGCGACCGAAACGGTTCTGGCGGGCGTGGGGGAACTTCGGCTTGGGAATCGCACTCGTCGTGATGGTCGGGACGTTCCTCCTGCTCGTCGTTCAAGCGATCATCGTCGTTCAGAACCCGCCCGAACCGACGGCAGTGACGCAACCCCGGAACGTGCTCGTCATTCCGGGGGTCAACCAGTTCCTGCCGCTGTCGGTCGCTCCCGAGATACTGCTCGGTCTGCTCATCGGGTTGGTCGTCCACGAGGGCGGCCACGGCATCTTCTGCCGCGTCGAGGACATCGAAATCCGGTCGATGGGATTGGCGCTCCTCGCGTTCCTCCCGGTCGGGGCGTTCGTCGAACCCGACGAGGAAAGCAGGAGAGACGCCGACAGGGGGAGCCAAAGCCGGATGTTCGCCGCCGGTGTGACGAACAATTTCGCCATCACAGTCATCGCATTCTTGCTGCTGTTCGGTCCGGTGATGGGGGCGATTTCGGTCGCGTCGGGCGCGGCGGTCGGCGGGGTGTTCCCCGGGTCCGCGGCGGACAACGCGAACCTCCAGCGCGGTGATCGAATCGTCGCCGTCGAGGGTGCAAACGTGACGAGCAACGGCGACCTGCACGACAAACTCGCGAGCATCCAAGGTCGGTCGGTGGACGTGACGGTGAACCGGGACGGAAAGGAGCACCAGACGACCATTCAACGCTCCCTACTCATCACGGGAGTTGCACAGGACTCCCCGTTCGCATCGGGGGTCGAGAAAGGTGAGAGCATCTCCAAAGCCAACGGCACGTCCGTCTACACCGAGAAAGCGTTGGACCGGGAACTCGGCGGGAAGAAGGTCACCACGATGACCGTGAACGGGTCGAAAGTGAGCGGTCCCATCGGCGGTCTTTCGACCCTCCAAGACGGTCCCCTCAGCAGTCAGACGAACCTGAACGTCGGCGATTCCGTCGTCATCACGGCTATCGACGGGGAGCGTATCACCAACAGTACCGACTTGAGTTCGACGCTCGACGGGTACGACGTCGGGCAGACGGCGACCGTCGAAGCCTACGTGAACGACAGTGGCAGGTACACTCAGCACACCTACGACGTGACGCTCAAGGACAACGGCGACGGGAAGGCCATCGTCGGCATCCTCGTCTCGCCGGGCGTGTCCGGTATTTCGACGAGTAGCTTCGGAACACAACTCTACCCGGCAGGGGTCTTCCACGACCTCATGGGTGGACAGTTCATCTCGATGTTCGGCGGCGGTTCGGGTGGCCCGGTGACGACGTTCCTGTTCGGCATCGTCGGAACGCTGTTGCTCCCGTTCGCCAGCCTTTCGATGCCGGTCGGTTACAACTTCGCAGGCTTCGTCGGATGGAACAGCAACTTCTACGCCGTGCAGGGTCCGCTATCGTCCTTCGGCGGCGGTGTCTTCCTGCTGGCTAACGTGTTGTTCTGGACTGGATGGATAAACCTCAATCTCGGGTTCTTCAACTGCATTCCGGCGTTCCCGCTCGACGGCGGGCACATCCTCCGCATGGGTGCCGAGGCCATCGTTTCCAGGCTCCCGACCGATCAGGGGCGGCAGGTCACCACGATGATAACGACAACCGTCGGGCTGGTCATGCTGGTGAGCCTCGTGCTCATGGTGTTCGGACCGCGTCTGCTGTCCTGAAGCGCGAAAATAAATTTTCGACCGTTAACCGATCGTCACTCGTCGAGTCCCATCCGTTCTTTGAACTCCTCGGGCGTGTCGGGAATGCGTTCGAAGTCGCCGAAGTCACGTTCGTGGTGGCGAATTATCTGCTCGACGATCCACGCGCTGAAGGTCTCGTCGAACCGCCACTCCCCGTCCGGGCTCTCGACTTCGAAGCGCTCGTCGGTGGCGAAGGAGACGTAGACGTGGTAGAAGCCGAGGATCACGTCCGCAAACTCGTGGGCTTTCGTGCCGCTTTCCACGCGTTTCTCTCCGAGTTCCTCGCGTCCCGCGTCGGTCAGCTTGAAATATTTCCGGTCCGGTTCGTCCTCACGCTCGATTCGTTCGGTCCATCCCTTGTCCTCGAATTTATAAAGGATGGGGTACACCGACCCGTAGGACGGTTCCCAGTGGCCGCCACTTATCTCGCGTATCTCTTTCAGTATCTCGTACCCGTACCGTGGTTTTTCGTCCAGAAGTTCGAGCACGAGGTACGATATCAGGCCTTTCGGCGGGCCACTTTTCCGCATCGGATGGGGATTTAAGTCCAGATTTTGAAAGGCTTTCGGTCGGGGCGACACCGGCCGGCGTAACCTAAACCGCTGGATGGACTGAACACAGGTGAAACTCAAAAGTTCCTTGTCCGGTCGTTCCCAACTTCCACGTATGCCGAGAAAAGTACCGCCGACCCGCGAGGGGTGGTATGCGCTTCACGACTTCCGAACCATCGACTGGGATGCGTGGCGAGACGCGCCGGAGCGGACCCGCGACGCTGCGCTGGCCGACGGTGTCGAATTTCTGAGCGCACACGAGGACGTGACCGACGCCGAGGACGGTTCCTCGGCCGTCTTCAGCGTCATGGGTCACGAAGCCGACCTGCTGATACTCCACTTCCGTCCGACGGTGAACGCGCTCGATACGGCCGAGCGCGCCTTCGAACGGACCGAGTTCGCGGACTTCACCGAGCGGACCGACTCCTACATGTCCGTCACCGAAGTCGGCAGTTACACCTCCGACGAGATGGTGAAAGACCCGGAGGACATCGAGGACACCGGGATGGCCCGCTACGTGGCGAGCAAACTCTATCCCGACGTTCCGGACGCCGAGTTCGTGTGTTTCTACCCGATGAGCAAACTCCGCCTGCCCGAGGCCAACTGGTACGACACACCGCACGTCGAGCGCGCCGAGATGATGGCGAGCCACGGCGAAATCGGGAAGACCTACGCCGGAAAGGTCACCCAAATCATCACCGGTAGCATCGGAATGGAGGAGTACGAGTGGGGCGTGGACCTGTTCAGCAACGATCCGACCCACATCAAGGACATCCTCTACGAGATGCGCTTCGACGAGGCGAGTTCCCGCTTCGCGGAGTTCGGCGAGTTCTCCTTCGGGCGGCGCTTCCCGCCGGAGGACCTCCCCGCATTCATGGCGGGCGAGGAAATCCCAGTGCCGGAGGATGCTCACCCGCACGGGGAAAGCCACCACGGAAGCGGCCACGCACACGGCGAGAGCGACCACGGGGAAACCAGCGAGGCCGATAGCCCACACGGAACCGGCGAAGAAGAAGCCGAGGGCATCCGCGGAGAACTCGAAGACCTCGACATCTACGCCGGACAGCCACACGGCGAGGACGTGTACTCCATCGTCCTGTACTCCGAGGCCGACGTGGACGAACTGTTCGAGGAGGTCACCGGACTCCGAGAGAGCTTCGACCACTACGACACGCACGTCAAGACGGCGGTGTACGAGGGCAACGAGCGGGCGGCCGTCGTGAGTATCTGGGACACCCAGAGCGCGGCCGAGACGGCGGGCGGCTTCCTCTCGGATCTGCCCGGAATCGTCGCACGTGCAGGTGAACGTGGCAGTGGCCACGCAGGTGAGGAGAGCGGCTTCGGTACGATGGGGATGTTCTACACCGTCAAGCCCGAACACCGCGAGGACTTCGTGGAGAAGTTCGGAGCGGTCGGCGACGCGCTCGCCGACATGGAGGGCCACTTCGACTCCGAACTGCTGGCCAACCACGAGGACGAGAACGATATGTTCATCTCCAGCCAGTGGCGCTCGAAGGACGACGCCATGGACTTCTTCCGTAGCGACGCCTTCCGCGACACGGTGAGTTGGGGCCGGGACATCCTGGCTGACCGACCGCGACACGTCTTCCTGGCGTAACACGGCGGCTAAGCACGATGGAATCGACTTTTCTCTAATTACGACGACGGGAGACATCGTCCACGAACATTCCGAACAGAAGTGTTTGGTCGAGATGAAAGAGCAGCGACTGCAAGGAAAACTCCGAGGCCCACGCTGCTAGTTGAATAATTGAACAACTATTCAACTATTTGTCTGCCGCAAATTGGCAGGGACGTCCGGAGCCTATTCCGGTTGCCAAAGTTACTAGAAAACCAACCCCCCAAAAGCGACTCGCCGTAACTCGATTGTTGGCCACAAAGAATGTGGCGTCGTCATCTAAACCCAAGCCAAGAACTGGCGAGACAAGAGCGGGCACTCGCCGCCGCAACCAAAACCCCCTTGCCTACGGAAGAGTTACTAACCTATAAGAAAATCGAGAGTGAAATAAGCTATGACAAAGCGACACGTTACCCTCCCCGAGTCCGCGGAAGCGGGCGTACGCGGGTTTATCGATGAAGTAGACGAGCGACTCGCAAGCGACGAGGATACGTGCCAGGTCGTAAAGGAGGTGCTCATCGACCTGCACGGTGACCGCGACGCCTACGAGGCGTGGCAGAGCGGCGAGCCGGTGTCGAACGCCGAGCGCGTCCGACTCCAGAGCTACGATCCGTGTAACTCCACGCTGGAGAGCGAATACTACGCCGAGAAGGACGAGGAGAAGTTCCGCCGGTCGAAACACCTCCAATGGCTCTGGCGGCAGTTCGACGCGACGCCGATGGCGGACAACGTCGAGTTCGCCCTGCGATTCCGCCAGATGATGGCGAACCACCTCTTCGAGGATGCGGGCGACGACCTCCGTATCTTCAAGGGCGTCACGATGACGTACGGCCACAACATCACGGTCGGCGACAACACGGTCATTCACGACGACGTTCACCTCGACGACCGCGGCAAGTTGACGATCGGGAACCGTTGTTCGATCAGCGACGGCGTGCACATCTACAGTCACGATCACGACATCATCGACCAGACGGACGTGACGAACTTCCACACCGTCATCGGGGACGACGCGCGCGTGACCTACGACGCGATGGTGCGCGCGGGCGTGAAAATCGGCGAGGACTCCGTGGTCGGTGCGCGGGCGGTCGTCCAGAGCGACGTGCCTGCCCATCATATCGCCGTCGGCATGCCAGCCAAAAGCATCAAGATCAAGCCCGGCTACGAGGACGAGGCCGCTCCGTTGGACGACGTTCCACCGACGGAGAAGGAATCACGCCGTATCGACGACGAACTACCCGACAACCTCGAACAGTTCGACGAGTTCCGGCGTACCCCCTCTTCGTCGGAGTAACCCGGACCGTTTTTCTCCTGTCAATCCGTGGTGGAGAGCATGCGACGTCGTACGTACCTTCGATCGATCGCGCTCGGCATTACTGGATTTGCCGGGTGTACGGACTCCCCTGGAAGTTCCCATCGGACGACGGCCAAGGGGGAACCCGGCGTGCGCGTCGAGACGGTTGCGATGAACCTCGAAGTTCCGTGGGGTGCCGATTTCGCCCCCAACGGCGATCTCTATTTCACCGAGCGACCGGGACGAATTCGCCGGATTCGAAAGAACAAAAACGAGATCATCGCCGACGTGACCGACCGCATCGCGAACGTCGGCGAGGGTGGATTGCTCGGATTGACCTTCCATCCGAAAAACGAGAATTTGGCCTACACCTATCAAACATACGAGAAGGGTGGTGACCTGCAAAACCGCGTCGTCCGGCATCGCGTCAGCGACGGATTCGAACGGGAGTCGGTCATCCTGGACGGGATTCCGGCGGCGTCCAACCACGACGGCGGGCGACTGCTGATTCACGACGGCGCGCTGTTCGTAACTACCGGCGATGCTGGGGTCGGGAAACGGGCACAGGACACGGATTCGTTGGCCGGGAAAGTCCTCAGGTTGACGCTGGACGGAAAGCCGCATCCCGACAACCCGTTCGACAACGAAGTGTTCACGTACGGGCACCGAAACCCGGAAGGATTGGCGTTCGACGGCGGAACCCTGTTCAGTACGGAACACGGACCGGACGAAAACGACGAGATCAACGTCCTCGAAGCGGGGAAGAACTACGGATGGCCCGACGTCACCGGGAAGAGCGAGAACGAGGGGTATACCGATCCGATCGCGACGTACACGCCCACGATTGCGCCCGGCGGAGCGGCCTTTTACGACGGACCGATTTCGCAGTGGAGCGGCGACTTCTTCTTCGGCGCGCTCGTCGGAACGCATCTCCACCGGGTGCGACTCGACGGTGAAAACGTCGTCGAGCAGGAACGCCTGCTCGTCAACGAGTACGGCCGCCTTCGGACGACGTTCACCGGCCCGGACGGGCATCTCTACGCGACGACGAGCAATCGGGACGGACGTGCGGAAGGCCCCGCACCGCAGGACGACCGGATACTCAAATTCAAGCCCGCGTAGTCCCTTCGCCTTCGTCCGTTTTGGGGGGTGTCGCTCCCATCGTCTTCGCATCCCGTCAGTCAGTGCCGTTCACATGTCCATCTGCCCCGCTGACAGTTATGAATCCTGTCGTACGAAGCTACCAAGTATCATGGGAGCGTATGTCATGGTGTTCCATGAACGTCTGGGGGTGGATAGTCCTGTATGTCGTCCTGTTCGTCGGGCTACAGCTGCTCATCTACCGATATCTTCGGAGCGACGACGATGCGGCGCTGCTCGCATCGACGCCGTCCGGGTCGGATGGGCACGTGCCCGACGACATCCGACGGGAACGTATCCTCGAAGAGTTTAGCGAGGCGGAGACGAACTCCGACATGCGCGTGTGCCCGCACTGTGGGACCGAAAACGGCGTCGGATACACGTTCTGCCGCGAGTGCGTCGGCCCACTCGGCGTGTGGTAGCTGTCGAAGGGGGTAGCTACCAAAGGGGGTAGCCACGCTTTTCTCGTTCCCGTCCCCAGCGTGAGCTATGCCCCGTGCCGTCGCCATCAACGTCGCCGCCAACACCAACCAGCCCGGCGTTCGCGGCCCGATCTTTCCGGACGGGCGGTTCGAATACCTCCCGATTCCCGAATCCGAACCGACGAACCGGTCGGTACCGACCTACGCGGACCTCGACCCGTCGGTCGAACTGCCGGACGGAGCCGAAACCCTTCCCGTCCACCTCGACCCTGAATTCGCGGAGTACCCGTGCTGTGAGCGCTACACCTACGGCGACCCGTTCGGCGTGAAAGCCCGGCCGCTGTTGGAACTGGATCGCGGCGATTACGTCTTCTTCTACGCCACGCTCTCGACCGTCGGAGAACCGGCCCGCGACTGGATTTCACCGCGATGGGGTGCGTACATCATCGGCCAGTTTCGATTGGCGCGGGACCCTATTGCGGGGTCGGAGTTCGCGGGATTGGATTCGGAAGAACAGCGAGCTTTCGAGAACAACGCCCACCTCAAACGGGAGGAGTTCGACGCGGAAGTGCTGGTGGAAGGTGCTCCGGACGAATCGGGACTGTACGAAACGGCGGTTCCGTTGAGTAGTCCCGAGAAAGGGTCGAAAGCGAACAGGCTGGTCACGGAGTTATCGAGTGACTCGGGGAAGGGACCGTGGTGGCGGCGGCCGATGAAGTTCGACGGTGACGGGATTCGGGAAATTTCGGAATTTGGAGAGTGACTCCGCTCGTCACCTTCGTTCCTCGCAGAATGCACCGACCGGGAGGAACTGGACGAGACGACCTCGCTGCGCTCGGCTGCGACTCGCGTGCTCAACACCCGCCGGGTACATCGCTCGTCACGTTCGTTCCTCGCAGAATGCACCGACCGGGAGTTGAACCCGGGCTATAAGCTTGGGAAGCTTATGTCCTGCCACTAGACCACCGGTGCATGGCGCTCACTTCGTTCCCACCATGCACGTGATTTGCAAATCCTTCGGATTTGCTCACTACCGTTGGATGAAATCCAACGGCGTGCGCGATCCGTTGGATCGCGCACCACCGGTGCACTCAACCCGAATAAGCTCAGGCGAACGAGAGCGAGCAGTCGTGTGCTTTCCACTTCATTCCGATTCCACTTCAACGTAGCGTTTCGGACGTTCGTCCAGAAATACGACGAAGAGGGGAGGTTTTAGTCATCAGCGTTCCTACAGGCGTACATGATAGATCTCGAACTCTCGACGGAAGAACTCGACGCACACCGTGATCACATCGTGTCGTTCATTCGTGAGACGGTGGCCGACGCGGGGACGGATTCGGCGGTTCTCGGCCTCTCCGGCGGTATCGACAGCACGCTGACGGCGTACCTCGCCGTGGAGGCACTGGGCACCGAGAACGTCCACGGTCTCGTCATGCCCGGCGCTGTGAGTCGGGAGGACAACATGAGCGACGCGGAGTGGGTGGCGTCGGACCTCGAAATCACCTACGACGTGTTCGAAATCAACCCAATCGTGGACACGTTCTTGGACGCCTACTCGGAAGCGGAGGGTGACCACATGGCGGTGGGCAACGCCCGCGCCCGAACCCGCGCGGTGATGAACTACCTCGTCGCCAATCACGAGGGATCGGTCGTCCTCGGCACCGGCAACCGCACCGAGGCGCTCGTCGGCTACTTCACGAAGTACGGCGACGGCGCGGTGGACTGTCACCCCATCGGCAACCTCTACAAACAACAGGTTCGACAGCTCGCCGTCCACGTCGGCGTTCCGGACAGACTCGCCGAAAAGGAAGCGACGGCGGGACTGTGGGCGGGCCAGACCGACGAGGAAGAGTTGGGTATCGATTACGACACGCTGGACGCGATTCTGGCGCTCCACGTCGATGGACCCCTGTCCGCGTCGGCGACGGCGCGGCAGGTCGACGGCGCGTCGGCCGAAGACGTCCGACGGATCGACGAGATGTACCGGCTGAGCGAGCACAAACGCGCCGTGCCGCAATCTCCCGAATCGTTGTAAGTTCCGATTGACTCTCGGTCGATTCTCAAAAGTACGAGAGAGAAAGAAGTGGTGCCGAATATCCCCGTAGAAGTACAGCGGCGAGAATTCGAGTGTTATCGTTGGTAGTAGATTTCAACGAGCTTGAAAACTGCCCAGATAGTAATGAAAATGAAGCTGATGAAAACCACACTCATCTAAAGGAGTGGCAGCGGCCGGGCGACCCCAAAGAGGTCCAGCCCAAAGCTGATGAGCTTTCCAAGGGCTGCATAGATGAGTGGACCAATCACGATTAGCGCGAGGAGTGACGCACCAATGACTTCGAGAACGTTCCGAGCGTAGGGCTTTTTGAGTGACTGAACAACTGAATTCATAGTTACTACTACAACAGCAACGAGAATATAGATTTCTAAGATTTCTCCTCTGTATCTTAGTACGCCGGTGCGGCGATACCTCCCACTTGTTACTCACTCTGCGCCGACGATGGGCCACTGTTTTGGAGTTCACTCCCGAGGATGTCCACTTCAGCGACTACGAGGCTAAATCGACCGATTTCCGTTATGTTCTCGCTCCTACTTCCGCTCTTCCGCGATGCTATCGGCGTTCGCGGCGACGAGTTCGCCGAAGGCTTCCGCCTCGCACGCCAGTTGGACGTCGGTCGATGACCCATCGCGGACTCGTTCCTTGACGACCGAAAGCGCCGCCGGGACGTTCTCCGCGAGTTCGTCGGCGACGGCGCGCGGCGTTTCCGTGAGGCGTGAAACGAGCCCCATCCGATGGGCCGTTTCGGCCGAGAGGACGCGGCCCGAGAGCGCGATGTCGAGCGCGTCACCCATGCCGACGATTTCGGGGAGTCGGGTCGTCCCGCCCCATGCGCCGAAGATTCCGAGGCGGACGCCGGGTTCGGCGAACGTCGCGTCGAACGTCGCCACCCGAAGATCACACGCCAGCGCGAGTTCGACGCCCCCGCCGCGCGCCGGACCGTCGATTCCGGCGACGACGACGCTATCGCTCCCTTCGATGTCGTTTGCGACTCGCTGACCGTGGCTCGCGAACTCCTCCGCCGACTCCCCATCCAACGACGCGACGACGTCGAGGTCGGCCCCGGCACAGAACGCCCCACCAGCGCCGCGGAGATAGACGACCGGTTGTGTCGCTTCTCGGACCGCCGAGGAGAGCGCGTCGAGTCCGTCCGGTGTGAGCGCGTTTCGACGCTTCGGGCGGTCGATGGTCACGATTCTAATTTTCGGCTCGTCGGTGATGCGAATCATGCTGTCCAGTTGGAGACGCTTTCCAAAGGTCTTTGGCTGTCCCGTCGTAAGTTCCGACAATGGAAGAGGCCGTCCGGGCGCGCGGGGCTGCGCGCGAGGCTATCGAAGACATTACGCCAGCGCACCTCCGCGACCACATCGATGGGCTACTGCAGTCCTCGACGGTCGTTCCGGGGGTGGTGACGTTGTTAAGCGCGCGAGCCGTCGAGAGCGGTGCCAAGACGGGCGACGTCGAAGCCCGTGCCGCGGGCGTGCAACTGATCTACGAGGGATTGGGCCTCACACGCACGCTGGCACGCGACGAACCGTGGAACGGGGAGCAACCGTACATCGAGAGCAACATCGCCGTTCTGGCGGCGGACGTGATGGTCTCCCGCGGATTCTCCCTGTTGGCACGGACGGAAGCGGCCGATACGGCCGTTCGAACCGTCAAGTCGTTCGGTCGGGACCAGACCGAACGGCGGACCGAGCACGCGCTCGAAACGGACGTGTTCGAACTCGCCATGGTCGCCGGAACGACAGCGGCAGGTCACGAGGTTCCGACCGGAATCCGGCGATACGCCGAGCAACTGGCGACGTCGGTCGCCAACCGCGACTCGACCGAACTTCTGTTCGACGAGGCGGTGGATACGCTGACGAAGCTGTCAGGAAGACATCCAAACTGGTTCGATGAGACCACCTCGTCGGCCACCGATCCCTGACGCGAATCGAAACGCCTAAACCCAGTTCGGCGTGTAGAAATGAATGCCTGCGCCTGGGTAGCTTAGCGGTAAAGCGCGTCCTTGGTAAGGACGAGAGCCCGGGTTCAAATCCCGGCCTAGGCTTCTCCGATTTTTGAACCACAAGTTATGTCTTTCGTGTTATGTTTCCTCTGACTTCGTGGTTGACTACGGAACGATGCTCGGGGACGTACGTGATAACAACACGTGTTTTTAGAAACTCACGTGTCTCTCCGAAAATATAGAATACATTTCCAATTATTGGATACATAAATATATTCTTGTGGTTGTTATATGAATTATAGGAAAGGTCGTGTGACCGAGAATGATAGACGAACATGCCCAAAGACAGCAGGCGAACGTTCCTGAAGACTGTCGGACTCGCCACCGGGGCCGCGACGGTCTCCGGAACGGGAATGGTCCTCGCACAGCAGAACGACGATAGCAGCGAAAGCAGCGACGAGAGCGGAGGCGACGACACCACAGGACGCGGTGGCGGTTGGACGACCTTCCGCGGCGACTCGGCTCGCACGGGAGCGACGGACGAGAGCGGTCCGGCCCCGTACGCGACGACCGATTGGTCGATGGACATCGATGGCACGACGCGGCTGGGTAGTCGATCGACAAACGGCGTGGATCGGAGCCAGATAGAACCGGTGTTCGCCGACGGGACGATGTACCTCGGCGTGAAGACCGATACCGGAACCTACGACAGCGATGGATACGTCGTCGCGTACGATCCCGACACCGGCGGCGAACTGTGGAAGCGGACCGATATCGGCGCACCCGATACGCCGACGGTGAGCGACGGAACGCTCTACGTCACCACGGATATCGCCGGTACCGAACTCGAAAAAGAAGGTGCCCTCTACGCGCTCGATGCGAGCGACGGTTCGATACTGTGGAAACGGGACGACAAACGTCAATGGGCGAACCCAGTCGTCGCGAACGGCCACGTCTACACCGCATACGGCCGTTTCTCGAACGATTCCGGCGCGGTCGCCATCAACCCCGAGAACGGAAACACCGTCTGGGAGAACTCCGACGTCTCCACCGATGAAGTAGCCTACGCCGACGGAACGGTGTTCGCGCGGACTGGAACGGCCTTGGACGCGGACAACGGGAAGAAATTGTGGCAGCAGGAACTCTCCTCGCTGGAGGCTGTTCACGACGGAATCGTGTACGGCAGTCGTGAGCGTGACGGGGAGCCAGGCTACGACGTCCTCGCGTATTCGGCGTCCGACGGGACGAAAGAGTGGATATCGTCGTTCGATATCGAAACTAACGAGAAGTACCTCGGCAACGTCGTCGTCGGAGAGGGGATGGTGTTCGTTCTCAGCTACGATGGCGCACCGGATAACCGGAGCGACGACCATCAAAAGGTTCACGTCTTCGACGCGAAGACCGGTGAGAAAGCGTGGACGTACCGAACGCTCGCGTCCACGTACGGCGACCCCACGCTCGCCGACGGTACGCTCTATCTCGGTGGAAAATTCACTCCCGCTTCCGAACCCGACCCCGGCCCACCGGCCCACTACAAGTCGGTCGTGTACGCGTTCGACGCGGCGTCTGGCGACCGGAAGTGGACGTACGTGATGGACGACAGGAGGACTGCAAGCACGCCAGTTGCGAGGAACGGCAAACTGTACGTCACGACCTACGAACTCGACGGCATCTACGCCGACTACAACGATTCGGAACTGTTCGTTCTCGAATCCACCGACGAAGCACCGGACGCCGACCATCGCATCGCGAACGACGAGGCCGTCGATCCGAACGAACAACCGACGGCGCACATCGAGGCTTCGCCCGATTTGGATTCGTGTACGCTCGAAGCGGGTGACGAAGTCACGCTCGACGGTTCCGACTCCACCGACGATGACGGTGTCGTCAGCTACAAGTGGGACACGGACGGCGACGGGACGTTCGATGCGACCGGAGAAACCGTGACGGTGACCGTGCCGCGCTGTGGTTCGGTGGACGTCACGCTCGAAGTGAGCGATGGATACAACGCCGACAAAGCGAGCGTCACCATCTCGGCGAACTAGCACCACGCGAATTGCCGTTTTTCAGATCGTGAGTCCGAGATTTGTGGGGTAGTCACTCGGTTCCCTCCGGAATGTACCCGTGCAGGAACGACATCTTCGTGTTCGTTATCCCCTCGATAAAGTCGACTATGACGCCATCCTCCGGTTGTACGCAGTTCGTCGACGAGAACACGACGAGGGTTCCGACGGCCGTCAGTACGAGCGCGACCGGTAGCGATACTATCGAGAGGGAGATGAATCGAGACGCTATCACGGTGACCGGGATGAGGGCGAGTGGCACACGAGTCATCGTTCTGACGGTCCATCGGGAAAACGGTGTTATCCCGAATTTCCACCAGAGCACCGAGAACATGAAGAGATTGAGGATGATGTTCGAAGTCGAGGATGCGACCGCGGCCCCGACGAACCCGTAGATGGGGATCAGGAACAGGTTCATAACGAAGTTGAGGGCGAACGCGATGGCGTTGCCCGCGAGTATCAACCGTGTGTGCCCGAGCGCGGAGAGTGTCTCACGGTTTCGGCCGCCCGCCGCGTTGGTGAAGAACCCGACGGACAGAATCGCGAGGGCGAGTCCACCGCTCGCGTAGTCGGTACCGAAAAAGATCGAGATGACGTCGCTGGGAAACGTAACGAAGAGGAGAAACGCGGGAAACGTGACGAGAAACACCCATTTCGTGGTGAGCTGATATATCTTCGTTATCTCGTCCCGCTCCCCGTCCGCATCGAGCTTCGATGCGAGGGGCAGATAGAGAAACCCGAACGACGAGAGCGCGATCAGTAGGCTGTTGGCGAGCGGATAGGCCGCCGAATAGAGCCCCACTTGATGAGAGGTGGAAAAGTAGCCGAGCATGACGGTATCAGTTCGGGTGAGGAGGTCACCGAGGACCGACGAAACGACGAGCGGTGCGGAAAACGTCGTAATCTCCCTCACGTGCAGGGTGAATTCACCGAAGAGCGGGATGAGTTTATTGAGGAGGTAGTGAGCGACGAGAAAGGCGACGATGGCGCTAACCAGATACGCGTAGCCCGCCGCTTTCGCTCCGAACCCCAACGCCAACAGCGCGCCCAGCAGTAGTACTCTCCCGAACGGATAGAGGAGGTCACCGACGTACGTTTTGTAGATGGTGTTCTGGAAGCCGCGAATTCCCCCGATTCCGACGAGATAGCCGACGACGGGGGGGATGGCGAACGCGAACACCGGTATCAGGTCGCTCGCCCCTCCGTGATCGAACAGTTGTGACGCCACGAAATCCGCGTTGAAATAGAGGATTCCGGCGAACAGTACACTGACGATACCGGCGAGGAGAAATCCCGTCAACCACGCGCCCCTCATGTCGCGTTCCGTCTCGAACCGTGAGACGTAGCGCGGGATGCCCTGTCCGAGGCCGATGAGCGCGAACGTCGTTCCCAGCGCCATCGTCGTGATCGCGATGTTGATCTCGCCGTAGATATCCGGTGAGAAACTCCGCCCCAAAACGATTCGCTCGACCAGTTTCGCTATCGCCGCCACACCGGCGCCAACGAAGACGAGGCTCGCACTCGAAAGGAGCTTTTTGAGTTCACGTTCCGATCCCATGGATTACAGGTAGCCGAGGTCCTCCAATCGCGAGGTCACGTCTCCTTCCGTCTCGACCGTTTCCGTCGATCCGTACTCGATATCGCGGTACGAAGACCTCCCCACTGGCAACGTTACCATCCCCTGTGGAACGTGTCCGGTCATCCGGTCGGGAACGTCCAACCCGGCGGAAGCCATGACGATCGGCGCGACGTCCGTCAGCGAGAGTCGTTCTGGATCGACGGAGGGGTCGAACGCCGGTCCGGTGCCGATGAAGACGCCGTCGGGTTTGTGGTTGTATTCGTCTACGGGGAGGAACCGCTCGCCGACGAGTCCCGGAAGGACGAGGTGGTTCATGTCCTTCGGCATGAAGACGACGTCCGGCCCGCTTCCCGGGTCCGGGTCGTGGTTCACGTTTTCCGCCCGGTCGACGAAGTCGAACGCCAACCGTCCGTCCGGCGTTTTGACCGACGAGAGGAGTTCGATCAACTCCGACCGAATAGATTCGTACTCGGATTGCGGAACGACACCGCTGGGGTCTCTCCCTTCGAGGTTGATACGGATACCGAGTTCACCGAGCGCCCGACAGTACGCCTTCGACCGACGCCAATCGACGGTTCGTTCGGCCGCCGAGCGAACGTTGCTCGGGACGAGACGTTTCAATTCTTCACCCAATCCAACACTTTGGGCCACGGTGAGCACCTTCGCCGGGGTTAAGCCGACCTTACCGAGCCCGGTAATCCCCATTGACACTGCGCGTTCTATCGGACTGGTTTCAGTATCGTCGCGTACTTCCTCGTCCGGGTTAACGATCGATTGTTTAACCGAACTGAGACTGGTTCCGTAGTTGTTCCCGTTCGAGTCCTCCCGGACGAAGCCGTGCTCTCGGAGAATCTCGTTCACGAACAGTTTGTACCCGTTCGTGACACCCATCCCGTGGTCCGAGCAGACGACGATGTTGGCATCGGAGGCACACTGCTGAACGGTGCCGACGAGTTCATCCGCTGCCCGGTAAACCCGCCGAAACGCGCTTCGTTCGTCGAAATTGTGAAAAACTGCATCCGTCTTTTGGACTTGGATAATCGCCACGCGCCACTCGTAGTTCGTCAGTAAATATTCTGCCGCGCGCGCACGCATGCCAACGAGGTCAGCGTACCCATCGAGTTTGCGTTCCTTGTCGCTCACCATCTCCGCTTGTGAGTAGATGGTGTACTCCTCGCCGAGCGCATCGGACAGTTCGCCTCTGATGTCCTTCGGATAGCCATCGGCGTCCTCCGATGCGAGGTATCCCGGAACGAGGACTCCGTTCAGCGGCTCCGCAGGATGCGTGACCGGGACGTTGAGCACGATGGACGGCTCGTCGATGGAGGTGAGGTAGTTCCAAATCGCCGGTTGCTGTACGTCGTTGCGGGTGATGATGTTCGCCTCGTCCGGATACGTGTCCTCGTAGTCGAAGAACCCGTACGCGTCGTGCCGACTCGGGTCGGTCCCCGTGTACATCGACGGCCACGCGCTTCCGGTCCACGGTGGATGTGTCGAACGAAGTGGTGCGTCGATACCCGTGGAACGGAGACGGCCGAAATTCGGCAGCTCGTCCGCAAATTCGTCTAGATACTCGAAAGAAAGCGCATCGAATCCGAGCACGACGGTACGTGATCCGTCGGAAGTCACCGCCCCCACCTCACGACGGAACGCGTATCGATGGTTCGATGCGTCGAGGATGTCGTTCTGACCCCGATCCGCCCAACGACTCGCCGACGTATACTGTCGAGAGGATGGAGGTGCCGATGTACAGATGCTCCGCTCATTCACATCGTACACCCCCTTCGTGGTACTTTGTTATACTCTACAGCCCCGCTCGTAAGCGAAGCCTATGCGTATCACCGCACCCGACTGAATAAATCATCGAAAAAACAATCTGGAATTTTCCCTCGACCGGTGACGCTGGCCACGAGTAAGCTGTAGATACTCATTTCGCTCCGGGTTTACCTCGGTAACGAGTGGTATCTTCGCTCACGTATCCCAAGAGAACCGCTCTCGTGTACGATTTCGTCTATCTCGGTATTCCAGCGTCGGTCCCGTGGTAATCGGTCACAACGTCGTATCATGGGTCTACTTATAAATTGTTAGTACTACATTGAAAGAGAATCGCTACACTTTTACCATACCAACCTCACGTTGAACCTGCATGGCACGCGAATTCGAAAACGACACAACCGACAATGGATCGTTTCTGAAACGACGTTCGTTCCTGAAGGCGGCCGGTACCGCAGTGGCCGCGACAGGGGCAGTAGGCGTCAGTTCAGTGGCGAGTGCGAAAGGGTATGATACGATTACCGTCCCCGCTGGCCAGCAAAAGGCGATCGAAGTCGGCGACGGAGAAACGTTCGAAAACACGCTTATCGATCTCACCGCCGAAGGTGCCGGAGTCGCGTTCACGACGAGCGGAAGCGGATGGACGATTCGCAACGTCGGTATCAAGGGACAGGACAGCGGCCAGTCCTACATCATGATGCCCGGCGTCGAATCGCCGGACGGTCACGGTCTCATCGAAAACGTCTACATGGGCGACGGTACGAAGCCCGGAAAAAGCGGAGGCGGCATGTGGGTCAACGCCAACCTCCCGCACCAGGGCGTCATCACCGTTCGACGCACGCACGTAGCAAAGACGGTCAACAACGGTCTGTACGCGTCGGGTCCGGGGAAACAGGGAGCGAAAGGGATTACGAACGTCGAGGACTCGTACTTCCACTCGAACAACATCTCCAACATCCGCCTGAACGCGAAGGGTGACCGAACACCGTACGTCAAGAATACAGTCGTAAAAGTCGACGATAAGACGCCCGTCTGTGGCGAGAACTGCTCGGCACCCGGTACGGTCAACAACCGCGGCGTCTGGTCCTGGTACGGTACGACGAAGGTCATCGACTCCGACATCCAGGGTGGCTTCGCCACCACGGACGGCGGAGACTTCAAAACGAAGAACACCAAGACCGGTAAACAGGCGGACACGACGCCTCCGAAGGGCGTCCCGATGTCGGCCGAAGAGGCTGTAAAAGGCCACAAGTAACGAGAATTTGAGTTCGCCAGTCTCTTTCCTTTTCTATCTGTTCTCTTTTTATCGCGGATCGAAGACGGTCAACGGTCGCTGATGCTCCCCGTACGAACTTCGTGAAGCGTAAGCTTCGACTTTTTTGTCAACCCACCTTCACCGACCGTGACGTTTTTGTCGTCGGTCGCGTTCTGAAACAGTATGCGATTTGTTATCGTTGGGTATGGCCGTGTCGGGATCCGGACCGCACAGATACTCTCGGAGGAGGGTCACGAGGTCGTCGTCGTCGATGACGACCCCGACAAAGTTGATCGTGCGCGAGAGGACGGCTTCGATGTCGTCGAAGGGGACGGGTCGGACGAGGACGTACTGACCGAGGCGGGCATCGAGTCGGCGGACGCTATCGGCGGGTTGACGGGGGACTTGAACGTCAACTTCGCGGCGTGCATGGTCGGCAAGCATCACGGTTGTCGAACCGTCATGCGCATCGACGAGGACTACCGGGAGGAGATCTACCAGAAGTTCGCGGACGACGTGGACGACGTGATCTACCCCGAGCGCCTCGGTGCGGCAGGGGCGAAAACCGCGCTTCTCGGCGGCGACTTCGACGTCATCGCCGACCTGACCGAAAACCTCCAGTTGACGACGATGACGATTCCGGACGACTCGCCGCTGGTCGGAACGCGCGTTCAGGCGGTCGAACTCCCCACGAACGCACGGATCTACGCACACGGTCGAAACCGCGAGCGGATGACAATTCCGCTGCCGGGGACGAAGCTCGAAGCGGGAGACCGTGTCGCGCTCATCGCTTCACGCGAGGCGCTCCCGGCGGTACGCGACCGGCTCCAAGCGACTGCTTGAGAACGGGTTCGAGTATCGAAATCGGAGAAATCGCTCGTCGGTCGTATCGAAGCGAAAAACGATTGGGCAGCGCGGGGTTCTAGGGCCGTCCGGGACGAGAACTTTCGTGGGGGGGTTGGTGACACTGTAACGGGAAGCCAACCCGTCGCCAGAGCCCCCGGCCCCGCCGGAGACCCACCGCGAGACTGCGACACGCTTCGCGCCCGAGCCGTCGGGCGCAACTGTACGAATGAGCGGACACCACTTTGTTATGAACCGTTTGCGCCCGGTACAGGCACTCTTTGTCACGATCAGGATGTGTCTACGGACGAGTGGACGTATCCTAAAACGGAAGAGGGGGAGTGTCGAACGGGATTGGAGAGCGGAACGGGATGGGAGAGCGGAACGGGATGGGAGAGCGGTACAGGGGCGATGTGGGTGGTGTGTGCCGGGCGCGCAGAGTGGGAGGATGGGAGAGAGGGTGTTGTGCGCGCCCATTTTCGGATGGGAAACGCGAGAACTTAAAACCGCGTCAGACACCCGTGAGACACTACCGCTACCCCCGATTTCATACGCTCTCCGGGAGAGATGACTGCCATGCACGGAACTGGAGTACCGCTGTTGACGCCGTTCGACCGGGAAGGAACCCTCCGAGAAGACAACCTTCGGGAACTCGTCGCGTGGGTCCAAGAGCGTGGCGTGGACTTCATCGTCCCCTGTGGGTCGAACAGCGAAGCGGAACTGATGAGCGTCGAGGAGCGTGCCCGCGTGGTCGAAATCGTGGTCGAGGAGGCGGAGGTTCCAGTGCTGGCCGGAACGGGCCATCCAGGCTTTCACGAGACGCTCCGTCAAACGTCCCTCGCGGCGGAGGCGGGAGCAGACGCGGCGCTCGTGGTGACACCGTTTTACTACGGCCACGACGACGAGTCGATGGCCGACTACTATCGTTCGGTTGCTGACGAGAGCCCCCTGCCGGTGTACCTCTACAGCGTCCCGGCCTACACGAACGTCGTCCTGTCGCCCGAAGTGGTCGGTGAACTCGCCGACCACGAGAACATCGCCGGAATGAAGGATTCGAGTGGAAACCTCACGCGCCTCCAACGCGAGCGTGCCCGCACCGAGCACGCCGATTTCGATCTGTTCGTCGGAAGCGGAGGGGTCTACGCCTCCGCACTCGACGCCGGGGCCGACGGCGGTATCCTCGGTTTGGCGAACGTCGCACCCGAGCGCGCCAGCGAAATCTATCGTCTTCACCGGAGCGGGCACGGCGAACAGGCCCGACAGTTGAACGCCAGCATCGTGGAGTTAAACCACGCGGTCACGAGCGAACACGGCGTCCCCGGGGCCAAAGCGGCCATGGCGGAACGCGGCGCACCTGCCGGGGAACCCCGCAGCCCTCACCGACCGGCGTCCGAGGAGGTTCGAGCCGAAATCGTCGCCCTCGTCGATGCCGCCGAACACTGATCTGTCCTCTTTCCCAATTTGATACGTTCCGTTGATCTGTTGTTCGTTATTATCACGTTCCGTTGTCGTGATAACGGATGATGCCCGCTCTCGTACTGGGTAATTACAGGTAAAGTTACTTGGTGGTGGGTGCGAATTGACCGGACAATGAACTGTGGGACAAAAGACATATATGTTAGGAGAGTAGAAAATGGCGATTCGTAGCCTCCTCGGAAAACTGCTCGTGGGAGTGATGACGGTCCTCCTCGTGAGTGCTGGCGGACTGGGCGTGGCGCTCTCCTCCGGCATCGTGACGGTCGGGCAACCGAGCGTCGACAACGTCGACGCCGCGTGGGGCGGCGTCAGCGCGAAGACGACCGAAATTCGGACGAATATCGACGTGAACAATCCCAGCTCGGTCGGGATGCCGGGCGTCGCGGACCTCGACTATCGGGTGGATATGAACGACGTGACCGTGGCGAACGGGAAAAAGGAGAACATCGAATTACCGTCCGGACGGTCCACGATTTCGATGACGACGCGCATGGACAACCGAAAGATTCCGGCGTGGTGGGCGAGCCACATCAACAACGGCGAGAAGACGACGGTCAGTATCTCGCCGACGGTCAGCGTTCCGCTGTATTCGAAGCGACTTCCCGCACAGAAACGGACGTTCCGGACGGACCTGCTCAGCGCGTTCGACAGCAACGAGACGCGGACAATGACCGCTGGAAACCGGGAAATCCTGCGGGTGACGAAAACGAACGCATCGTGGGGACACGCCACGACGGAGCGGACGCCGCTGTCCGTCAACGCGACCGTCGAGAACCCGACCAGCGGCGAGGTGGTCTTCTCTCAGTTGGGATACACGATCACGATGAACAACGTGACCGTCGCCAACGGAACGACCGACGGCGAGGTACACATGAAACCGGGGAAGACGACCACGTTCGGTATCGACTCCACGTTCGACAACGGCAAACTGCCGGAGTGGTGGGAAAGCCACGTGGAGAACGGCGAGAAGACGACGATGGACGTGCAGTTTTACGCGGTCATGCACGACAACGGAACCACGCAAAACGTCGACCTCCCGTTCCTGAGCAAGCGCATCGTCTTTACGACCGACGTGCTCGGTGGCGGGAAGACGACGACGAAGGTCGTTCCGCGCGACGGAAACTCGTCGTTCGCGCCGCCCGAACTCGAATCCGTCGAGAGTCACTGGATCGTTCCCGAGACGGGTGACACCGGCGTTCGAACCCGAGCGACCGTCGTAAACCCGAACGAACCGGGTTCGGTGTTCGCAAAGCACCTCTCGGTTGATGCGCGGTATCGAGTGTCGATGAACGACGTCCCGCTGGTCGAGGGGGAGACGACCCGCCAAATCGAGTCAGGAAAGACCCGTCTCGACCTCACCGGGAGGATCACTGACGAGACGATACAACGCTGGTGGGTCAGTCACGTCAACAACGGAGAGAGGACCGACCGCGTTATCGAGCGTAACGTGACCGTGGATTCCGGGTTCGCCCGACTGCCCGTCGGTGGCAAAGCCGACCGGGGAACGATAACGACCGATATGCTCGGCCCCGTCGATTCGGCGTCGAGCCAGTCGTTCTCGATAGCGGGACGGGAAATCGGACGCATCTCCGACGTGCAGGCGAACTGGGGCAACGCGACGATGGACAAGACACCCATCGACGCATCCGCGACCGTCGAAAACGATAGGAGTCAGTCGATTCGTATCGTCGAAGTCGGATCACGCGTGACGATGAACGGCATCGTCCTCTCGGACGGATCGAGGCAGAAATCCGTCGAGGTAGGCCCGCACAGCGAGGCGACGATTCGGGATACGATGAACCTCGACAACTCGAAACTCGGCCCGTGGTGGAAGACGCACCTTCGGAACGGTGAGAAGAGCACGCTCGAAGTCAGCTACTACGTCGTCGTCGAATACCACGGCTACACCGAACGGATCGATCTCGATTCGCTGAACTACCGGAAGACGGTGACCACGAACATCCTCGGAAACTCGACGGCCTGAGACACGTTCGTCCCATTCCCGTGTTGATTTCCACCCACGCGTTCGTAATTCTCGACGCAATTTATTTGTGTGTGAAGGTAAATACTCGCGTATGCCTTCGAGACGTGCCGTGCTAGCATCCCTGTCGGCGGCCGTGGTGGGCGGGGGTCTCGCTGGCTGTTCCGCGTTTGCATCCGTCGGGGGAGTCGTCCGGAACAAGGAGATAACTGGCAAACGCCGGACCAGCGGCGGTCTTCGTGACGAAACCATCGTCAGCGTCGGGCTAACGAAATCGAGCGACGAACCGATAATGGACGTCGCGAAGGAGTGGGCTGACCGTTTTTCCAACCCGGGGGAGTTACACGTCTCGACTACGCTCAACGACCTCCTACGGGACGAATACGAGGAGTTCGGCTACGTCATCGGCGTCTGTAGCAAGGATTGGTCGGGTGGTGGTGACCGGATCGGGTGTTACACCGCCTCCACGAGACGCGAGGACTTCAACCGGGCACAGGTCGGGGACCACGTGAAAGCCAGTTACTCCGACTCGTCCATCGAGATTCACGGCGTCGAAGGGACGTAACGTCCGAGCGAGCGAAAAATAAGTGCGTGTTTTTGGACTTCAGTCGCGCCGGGAGAGCAGTGCCACTGCGGCGAGTGCGACGACCGCAACACCGATGCCGAAGCCGGGTTGGCCGGATTCGTTTTTCGATTCCTTCGCATCCTGCTGGAGGCCGAGATACGTCGCGGCGTCTTTCGTATCCATCGAGGGGAACGACCGGTTCCACTCGCCGGGCATGTAGATTTCCGTGTCGTCGTTCGCGATGGCGAGTGCACGAACGTCCGCCTTCGTCGCGTTCTCCCCGACGAGACCCTTCACACGGACGTACGTCGTCGTCGTGTTGCCGTTCGTTCGGCCGACGACGTCGGCGACGTTCGCGCCACCGTACGAATCACCGAGGACGTTCGCGAACGCGCTCATGTTGTCGAACTGCGCGCCACCTTCGACGGTGACGGTTCCCGACTCGACGTTCATATCGACGCGAGCGGTCCGAAACTCGCTCCGCTTGAACGCACGAACCAGTTCCATCCCGTTCGAACTCCCGGCCGAACTTCCGGCCGTCGAATCCAACGAGGAGAGCATCGAATCGGTGATCTTCGAGAGCATCGCCTTCCGTTCCAGTTCCACCGAACCGTGTGCCGTCACTTCGTCACCGTCGGATTCGGCGTGGAATTCCACCGAGGACGTTCCGAGTTCGACGCCGCGGTCGTTCATCTCCCGTGTGTATGCACCCCAGTGCTTCGTCCGGTAGTGAACTTCGGCGCTCACCGAGGTCGTTTCACCCGACGGATGCGTGACGTCGGCGGTCCACGTGACCGTCTGTTCGAGGTCTGCGGCGTTCTGGGCCGCGAACTGGGTCTTCATCCGGTCGATACTGTCCTGGCTGATCGACGAACTGTCGGTGTTCTCCATCACTTCGAGCGCGTCGACCATTGCGGCATCGTAGTCGTCGATTTCGACGTTCCAATCGACGGTCGTTTTGCCACCCTGTCGGTCCATCGCGAGCGTGATGTGGTCGATTCGCATCTTCTCGATGTCCGCCGTGAGGGAATCGGCCTGCTCGTCGGTGATCGAGACGCTCGACGAGGATTCGAGGCTGCTCACGATCGATTGCGAGAGTGCGTCCTTGACACCGACGAACGTGACGTGGTACTGGATGTCGAGTTTCGGTTCGTCACCCGAGGTATCGAACTGGTACTCGTCGATGGTCACTTCCGCGGAGGTTTGCTGGGAAACGAGGGCGTACTGGGCTTCCAAGCGTTCTTTCGCTTTCTCCTCGGAGTTCCAGTTGCTCGACGTGTACGACGAGAGTTCACCCTTCCGCGAGGCCTTCAACACGAACCCGTCGTTCGTCTCTCGAAGGTCGTATTTCAAGTGTTCGTCCAATGCCGAAGCCGTCGCCGTCATCGATCCCGTTCCGTTCGTCCGGAACGAGTCGCCGGTGACCGTCGCACTGCCGTCGGTGTGGACGGAACCGGCCGTGGACATCGAGGACCCGCTATCGAAGGCGGCGTCCAGCGCCACGTCGGCGTTCGCCTGCTGTTCGTTCTGGACGCTACTCACGTCGAGGTCGAGGTTCGAAAGCGAATCCGGACCGTCGGCGGTGAGCGACCCGTTTCCGGTGTACCCGTCGGGTGTCATCACGAGCGACATCGCCGCGTCCATGTCCGATTCGGTTTCGTCCGTGGCGAGGACGTGGACGAGACCCTTCGTCACGTTCGCCCCGAATTCGAGGCTGCTGTTGTCCGTGCTGTCCGTGTTCGTGTCGTTGTATGCGAGGACCGCATCGCCGTTGTCCATCACGTAGACGGAATCGGCGGGTTCGTCCGTCGTGAGCGTTTGCCGTTGGGCGGCTTGCGGTGCGGTCACCGGTGAAATCGCCGCAACGGGGGCGATTAGCACCATCAACACCAGTAACGGTGCGAGGAGGGTATGCGCTGATACGTTCCGTACCATAAAACTATCATTTGGTGGATGTGTTAAAACACTTCTGCTATTTGATATGGTTGCGGTACGGAAACACGGCTCTCGATGTCAGTAGTCCGTAATACGCTCGAAATCGGAATTCCACCATCCGTTCATCCATACCAGTTTTCCCGTTCGGCCGCACACGTCGAACCATGACGTGGCGCGACCTGTTCGACCGAGCGGCGCGATTCGAAACGGACATCGAGACGATTCGGAAGACGCTCGCGGAGCGACGCGATGAGTGACCCCAATCCCGCCCGCCTCGCCGTCGATGCCGACGTGTTGGTGGCGGACGTGCTCGTCGGCGGCGATGCCCGCGAGGCGATGGACATCGTCCGTGCACACTCGTGGGTCGAACTCGTCGCCAGCGACGAACTGCTCGACGATGCCGAGGAAGTCATCCGTGAACTGGCCGACGACGAGTTGGCGAACGGGTGGCGACAAAAGATGGAAGACCTGCGAATCGACGTCGAACAGACCCCCGGCGACCACCCTGCCCTCGCCAGTGCACACGCGGGCAACGCGGCCCACATCCTCTCCTACGACGAATACCCTGCGGAGCGCGAAAACGGCAAGTGCGCTTCAGGGTCGAATCCCGGTCAGCGTGAAGCGCCCCGACGGGTTCGTGACCCTGTTCGACCCCGAAAGCCTGTACGACGCGGTGGTCGGCGGGGAGTACCCGGGACCGGACCACGATTCGCGGAAATAGAAAACGTCGGAAACGACGCATCGTGATTTTCATAAATCGATGAACGCGTACGCAGATCCGCACGGGAGGAAGGTAGCTCTGCGACTGCACTACCGAGACGCAGACCCAGAAAGTCCCCGCCCGCTCGCTACGAACAGACGTATTTGGTTGGTGTGTGATTGCAGTTACTGAGAGGAAGTCCTCGAAAGTCCCCGGCCGTTCGCGGTCGCTGCACGGGATATCTGCGCTCTCCGCAACACTCGCGCAGATACTGGCCCGTGCAGGCGACTACAACAAGCGCGAACGCGGCCCCTTTCATCCACCCAGACCATACCGCCCCGCCTCCGCACCGCTTGCTCGCGGCGGTGCGGCTCGCTTGCGAGGTTCCTCCGGAACCTCGTCTGCCACACCCTCCCCAGCCGACTCCTTCGCTCCCGTTGGTCGCTCAGTCATCCCTCGCGCGTTCCTCGCGCGCCGTGCGGCTGGTCCATAGTACCCATCCCGTCCAACCGGGTGCGCGCGCGGCGACCACTCGGAGGCCAGCGAGGTTTCGAAGAAACCTCTGGTGAGCGTTGTAACCGCGAACTAGCGGTCGGCCGACGGGTGGTTGCCTATCGCGCGAGGGATGAGTGGAACGACTGGAATTCCCGTGAGCGAAGCGAACGGGAGCACGGAAGAGCGAAGCTCTTCCCGTACGAGTCAAGGAGAGATGTTGGCGAGCGTCACGTGAATGCAGTGAGGGTGACCACGGAAGTCGCAGCCCGCGAACGAATGTGAGCCGGAACGTCTTCCGGAGGACCGCGAGCGGGCGGGGGCTTTTGAAGTGGTCTGCGTCTCGGTTACTGCAATCGAAAAAGTGCAAACACGTTTCGTAACGAACCGATAAACACGAACGGGTCCGTATCACTCCCGCTCGATCAACCAGTCGGCGAACTTCGCCAGCGCGCGGCCGCGGTGTGAGATGGCGTTTTTCTCCTCGGTGCTCATCTCCGCGAGCGTCTTCCCTTCGTGTTCGAAGATGGGGTCGTAGCCGAATCCGCCGTCGCCGCGGGGCGCGACGAGCGTACCCGGAACCGCGCCGGAGAACGTCTCGGCGGTCTCGCCGTCGTAGTACGCGACGACGCAGCGGAAGTGCGCGCGGCGGTTCTCCTCCCTCTCCGCGAGTTGCCAGACGCGCTCGACGCCGAGGGTGTCCTCGACGTAGGCCGAGTATGGTCCCGGAAACCCGCCGACGGCGTCGATGAACAACCCTGCGTCGTCCACGATTATCGGGTCGTCGTCGCCCGTCTCCTCGAACGCCTCGCGCGCGCCGTGGAGCGCGATTTCGGCGAGGTCGTCGCTCTGGACTTCCGTGTAGTCGTAGTCTATCTGGCGAACCTCGTCGTTCAGATACTCGCGTGCCTCCCGCACCTTTCCCTCGTTGCCGGTGACGAATCGAATCATACGCGAGAGAGGGATGTGCGGGGAAAAAGAAGCGTCGAATCAGTCGTCGTCGACGATGACTTCGACGGGTTCGTTCTCGGCTTCTGACTCGCCACCCTTCTCGCTCTCCAGGTAGAACATCACGCCAGCGACGGCGAGGATGACCCACGAGCGCCAGTTGGCGAGGTTGAGCGTGTAGCCGACGCCGAACGGTTTCTCGACGAGCATCCCCTCGCCGGGCTTCCAGTACGCCGAGAGCATTCGCCCGACGCTGGGGCGTTCGAAGTTGTACGGGACACCGAAGAGCGTTCCTGACGTTTCTTTGTCGGACATGTGATAGACATTGTCCGCACCTATTATAGCGTTTGGGGCATCGGATTGCAAGGCGACGGCGGGTCCGTTTCGGATGTCGTTCGGGAGTCGTTTACGGGTCGGTACGGACGAAGAAGCGGATTCGAAAACGAGTTCGTTCTCACTGATACCGGCCGCGGCCTTCGATCTCACGGAGTTGGTCGAGAACGAGGTCGTCGCCGGTCTCCTCGTAGGCGGATTCGAACTCGCGCTGGAGGTCCCCCGCGTCGTCGGCGGTTCCGGCGAGGCTCTGGCTGAAGACGTGCAGGTCCATCGCGTAGTCCTCCACGTCGTCCGAGTAGTAGCCCAGTCCGAAGTCGATGGCGTAGGTTCGGTCGGGCGAACATCGGAAGTTCCGCGTCGTCGGGTCGCCGTGGACGATGCCCTCGTGGTGGAGCGTGCCGAGGTGACAGCCCACGTCGCGCACGCGGTCGGCGGTGAGTTCGTCGCGCAAATCCGCCTCGCCGACGCGTTCGAACTCGATGGCGAACTCGGCGAGGTCGATGTCGTAGACGACCGGCGTCGGGACGCCAGCGCGTCGGGCGTCGCTCGTCAGGCGCGCTTCGAGCGTCGTGCGCTCCTTTCGAAGCGTCGCGTCGAGTGCGGGATGACGATAGGATTTTGGCGTCCGGCGCTTTTCCACGCGCTCGGGACCGATGTCCACCGTCGCTTCCGCGCCGCGAACCTCGCGCTCGTCGGGGTGCCGAAGCACGTCGGGGGCTTCCGTCCCGCGCCACGACACGGCGACTTGGTCGGGGCGGAAATTCGAATTCACCGCGGATTCGGCCACCGGAATCGTGTCGCCCGCCGCGACCATCTCCGCGCCGAGCACCGCGATCATTCCGGCGTTGTCGCTCAAAAAGCGCGGTTCCGGCGCGTAGAACTTCGCCCCGCGCTGGTCGCACATCTCGGCGAGCATCTCGCGGAGGCGGGCGTTGTTTCCGACACCGCCGCCGAGGACGAGTTCGTCCCGGCCGGTCAGCGAGAGGGCGCGCTCGGCCACTTCGGTCAGCATGGCGAAGATGTTCTCCTGCATGGAAAAACAGACGTCCGGAATTTCGTGACCGTCGTCGACGGCTTGCTTCGCCGCGCTCATGATTCCCGAAAACGAGAAATCCATTCCCTTCACGACGTACGGCATGTCGATGTACTCGCCGTCCGTGGCGGCCTGCTCGACTTTCGGCCCACCGGGGTGTGACCACCCGACGTGGCGCGTGAACTTGTCGATGGCGTTGCCGACGCCCGTGTCCATCGTCTCCCCGAGGACGCGGTACCGGCCGTTTCGGTAGCCCAGCACGTGGGCGTTGGCACCGCTCGCGTTCAGACAGACGGGCGAGTCGAACCCGGATCGTTGTCTCCCGATTTCGAGGTGGGCGACCATGTGATTCACGCCGACCAGCGGCACGTCCAACGTCTGTGAGAGCGCGCGGGCCGCCGTCCCGACGATGCGCAGACACGGACCGAGGCCCGGGCCGCGCGAGAAGGCGACGGCATCAACGGGCGACGCCCGTTTGCTCGATGAGCTTCGCTCATCGGTGTCGATATCACCGTCGGCCTCGGAGAGTGCCGTTTCGACGACGCGCGGAATCGCCTCGCTCATGTGCTCGGCAGCTTCGCGCGGATGAATGCCGCCGCTCTCCGGTTGGTAGGCGTCGGTTTCGATAAAAACGGAATCGGTGTTCGAATCGTAGACGGACGCGCTGGCCGCCCACGCGGTACCCTCAACGCCGAGGATTCGCATTTACTTCCACTCGGTGTAGCTGCACTTGCCGCAGTGAAGCCGGTCGCCGTGGTCCGCGAGGAACGTGTCGCCACAGCGCGGGCACATCTCTCGCTCGCTCGTGCCGTCGTCGTTGTAGAGTTCGTTTCGCGCCATTATTCAGCCTCCTCGGCTTCCGGTTCCGCCTCGCCTTCGGAGTCGGCCGTGATCTTGTTTCGTTCGAGCATGTACTCCTGCTCGACGTCACGGGCGTGTTCGGAGCTGTCGTAGACCTTCGCGTAGCCGACGGTCTTTCGCATGCCGAACTTCGTGTTCATCTCGTGAACGACGACTTCGTCCGCGTTCTTGTCGAGTTTCGCCGCGAGGCTGTCGCGCACCGAGAGGCGCGAGGGCGTTGCCTCGTCGTGAACGATCTGGAACCGCACTTCAGTCCGGTGGAGCATTGGATTTTGCTCCTGTGAGAGGATTTCGACTTCCATGTGTAACACTCAGTTATAGTGTTCTTCTCCCCGAAGCGTGTAAAAGGATTTCGAAGTGGGCGATTCCACTGGAACGCGATTACAGCGGAAGCCACGGCGAACGGAGGTCGTGATGGGGAAAATGCCACCGCTCCTCCCGTCCTGCCTCGACGCGATATTCGATGACGCCGTCGAACAGCGGTTCGAGGGCCGTCACGAGTTCGTGGTCGTACGGTCGCGGCAGGACGTAGTGACCCATCCCGTTCGCACCACGGACTTGCCCACCGACGATGCCGAGAAACTGCCGAACGAGCGTCGGATCGTACCGGGTCAACATCGACCCAAGCGAGTCGAGGCCGAATCGGAGTTCGCCCGGCTGAAAGTTCCTCGAACCCTCGAACGAGGTTATCGTCTCCGAAATAGAACTCGTGAGTTCCCGAATACCAGAATCGACGTCGACGACCGGCGCGGAAATGTGGGGCGGTATCGACACACCGTCGTGTGAGATGACGGTGGCGGTCTCGTCCAACGCCGCCGTCGGCAATCGTTCGTATACCACTGTCCGTGGCGTCCCCGAGAGGACGGCGACGCGAAATCGGCGCTCTTCAGGGTCGCCGAACAGCTTCCGACTTGCCGCCGAGAGCACGGAATCCGGAACGGAACCGACGAGCAGGAGGTTACACCCCTCCCGTTTCAACCGCTGGAGTGTTCGCTCGAACTCCAGCGCACCCGTCTCGTCGGTTTCACTCCTCCGCATCGTGATGCAATTGCGAAACCAGCCTAATAAACTGTTTCACCTCCTGTTAGCGGCGGTCGGCGTAACCGACGAGCGAGAACAACCGCTCGACGTCGCCGTCCATGCGCGCCAACAGGTCGGCAACGTCGGCTTGCAGGTCGGACGTGACGCTCGTGAGAACCATCCCTTCGTTCGGCTGTCCGTAGACGACGCTTCCACCGACCGGCGCGGCGAGCACCGCCGGAAGCGCGGCGAGGTCCTCCTCCCCATCCACGACGAGAACGGTCGATGCGTCCGCCCCGATAGCGTCGGCGAGCGCCGTAAGGAGGTCGTCCGTGAGGACGCCGGCCGGGTTCTCCACCCGAACGCGTCGCGCGTCGTCGCTGACGGCGTCCCGGATTTCGGGGTCGACGGCGTCGCGTTTGGTGATCCCGTCCACGAGCGCGACGTCCGGCGTGACGCCAGCCGATTCGAGGTGATACGTGACCACGTCGCCGACGGCAATCAGCGGTCGCTCGGCCGATTCGAGAAGCGTCTCCGCGTCGGTGAAAATCGGCCCGAGCGGTTCCTTTAGCTCTCCACGCAACGCGCGGGGAAGCGAGACGACTGTTTCTGACACGTCTCTATCTGACTTTCAGCGCGTAGCTTCCCGGCTCCGTGACTTCCATCTCCCGCCCTATTTCGCTCTCCTCGGGGTGGGCGATGGAGACGTAGCCACTCCAGTCCTCGGTGAGGCTGGTGGAGTTACAGACGGGACAGATTTCCTCGTCCGGCTCCACGACGGCGTGGCAGTCTCGGCAGGCGAGTCGATTGCTCGCCATCGTTATTCGCTCTCCGTCGTCGCGTGGCGCTTTTGACGGTCTTCCTTCAGCCAGCCGTGTTTACCGAGGCCGACCTGCTTCGCCGTGAGACCGATCTTGCTTTCACGCGGGTTGCGTTCGTCGATACTCTTGGTCACGATACGCGTGCGAACGGAGTCGCCGACGCCGAGCGTGCGGTTGGACTCGCGGGAGGCGAGCGCTTGGCCCTCCTCGTCGAACGCGAGGTATTCGTCCGAAATCTGGGAGACGTGGAGCAGGCCGTCCACCGGCCCGATACCGACGAACGCCCCGAAGTTGACGACTTCGACGACTTCGCCGTCCACGACTTCCTGCATCTGCGGGTCGAACGTCAGCGCGTCGAACTCCGCTTCGTAGTAGACGCCGGGACGGTTCGGCAGTACGGCACCTTCGCCGATGTCGTGAACTTCGGTGACGCTGACGACGCTTCCGACGTCCTCGTCCATCCGTCCTTCGAGTTTGTCCTGTAGTAACCGTTTCACCAGGTCCGGCGTAACGTCTGCGAGGAACTGGGGAGGTACTTCGACCGTGTCCTTCAATCTGGCCCGTTTATACATGCTATGGTTGAGTGATTGCGAGTTTGTTCTTCCCCCTTATATGGATTACCGATACGCCAGCGTCGAGCAGGCGTGTACGAAGGGGTGCGTCGTTCGTGACGACGAAGTCGAACTCGGGTCCGAGTTCGACCAATGCGTCGTCGGCGTACGATTCCTCGTGGTCGATGGTTCGACATCGCGTCGCCAAATCGGCTCCCACACTCGCGGCGGTCGCCTCCTTGCCGTTGCCCTGTGACAGTCCGTCGAGTTCGGTGACGACGGCGCGAGGGGTGACACACTCGAACTGGCCCAATAGCCGGTCGAGTTCGTCGAACACCCTGACGCCACATTCGACGGGCATCATGAGGGCACTGGTATCCATGACGACGGTGTGAACCATCAGTTCTGGGTCGTGAGGGTTCCGATGCCGATGAGCCGCCAGCGTGCGCCGATACGGCGGTTGATGGCGATTTTCGCCCCTTCAGCCGCACAGACGGGACGCTTGAGCGAGACTTCACACTCGTCGTCGCGCGCGCTGGTGACGGCACCGACCGTCGTCGCCGTTCCGACCGTCAGCATGAGCGGTTCGCCCGTGCTGATTTCGTCCACGTTCTGCTCGTCCATGCCGACGAGGCGTTCGAGCAGATCGACTTTCATCGTGAACTGCTCCCACGTCGGCGGGAGACTGCCGGGGGTCCCCGCGACCTGTCCGGCCAGCGCGTCACCCTTGGTGAGGCTCGGGTCGAGACCCGTTCCGACGCCGAGTAGGCCGCCGGGCGTGGCTTCGTCCACCATCTCGCCACCCGCTTGGAGGGACCGCACGTCGGTCTGGATGGGTTCCCACTGCGTCTGGCCGCCTTCTTCCACTTCGCGTCCGGGACGGAGTTCGAGTTCGTCGCCCGCGTTGAGCTTTCCTTGAACGAGACTGCCGCCGAGCACGCCGCCAGTGAGACTGTCCCACGTCGTGCCGGGACGGTTGATGTCGAAACTGCGAGCGACGTACATCTGTGGGTCGTCGTTCGGGTCCTGTTCCGGCGTCGGGATCTCCTCCTCGATGGCCTGAATCAGCAGGTCGATGTTGACCTCCTGTTGGGCGCTGATCGGGACGACTGGCGCGTCCTCCGCGACCGTCCCTTCCACGAACTCCTGAATCTGTTCGTAGTTACGTCGCGCGCGGTCGGGACTGACGAGGTCGATCTTGTTCTGTGCGATGACGATGTTCTCGATGCCGATGATGTCGAGCGCCATCAGGTGCTCTTCGGTCTGGGCCTGCGGAACGTTCTCCGTGGCCGAGACGACGAGCACCGCGCCGTCCATCAGCGACGCTCCCGAGAGCATTGTCGCCATGAGCGTTTCGTGGCCGGGCGCGTCCACGAACGATACCGTTCGAATCGGTTCGCTTTCGCTCCCGTCGTCGCACGTTTCATCGACCGTGTAGCACTCCGGTGCGTCCACGCCAGGGCACTGCCTGAACGTCGCGTCCGCGTATCCGAGTCTGATAGAAATCCCCCGCTTCATCTCCTCGGAGTGCTGGTCGGTCCATTCCCCGGAAAGAGCCTGCACGAGCGTTGTCTTTCCGTGGTCTACGTGGCCGACGAGTCCGATATTCACCTCCGGTTGGTTGTGTGTTCCTGTCAACGTTGACCTCCTGAAGTAATCTTGTCGTAGATTCGGCCCGAACGACTGATAAACCTACTGTTCTCGCATCGCGCGCATTCCTGACAAGGACGTTACAAAAATGTAATTCACATAACGTTTTATCCGCTACCCGACGAAACTACCCCCATGAGCAGCGACACCGAGTTGCAGGAGTGTGAGGACTGTCTCGCTCCGGCGAAGGCGTTCTCGGTCATCGCCAACGAGACGCGCCTCTCGATTTTAGAGGCGCTTTGGCAGGCCCCGGAACGACCAGTCGGCTTCTCCGAACTTCGAAAGGAGGTCGGGATGCGCGACAGCGCCCAGTTCAACTACCATCTGAAACAGCTGACCGACCACTTCGTCGTCCGAACCGACGAGGGCTACGACTTCCGCCAGGCCGGAAAGAAGGTCGTGAGCGCGGTGCTGGCGGGTTCGTTCAACGAACATCCGCACCTCGACCCCATCGAACTGGACGAGACGTGCGCCGCCTGTGGTTCCCACCTCCGAGCGACGTACGAGGAGGAGACGCTGACGGTGGCCTGCCCCGACTGCGGGAAGGCTCACGGCAACTATCCGTTCCCACCGGGCGGTCTGAACGACCGTACCAGCGACGAAATCATGGACGCGTTCAACCAGCGCGTGCGCCACCTCCACTGTCTCGCCGCCGACGGCGTGTGCCCTGAGTGCAACGGGAAGATGGGAACGACGGTGAAGAAGGATACGGAGAACGTCCTCGGAACGAAGGTCAGGGTGGACCACCACTGCGAACAGTGCCATCACCAACTCCATTCGACGGTGGGGCTGTCGCTTCTGGACCAGTCGCGGGTCGTCACGTTCTACAGCGACCACGGCATCGACCTCTGTACGAAGCCGTTCTGGTCGCTCACGTGGTGTGTGGGCGACGAAACCACGACGGTTCTCTCCGAGGACCCGTGGCGAATCCGCGTCTCGATAACGCTTTCCGACGAAACTCTCAACATCACCCTCGACGCCGACATGAACGTCGTCGAAATCGATCAGGGCTGTCCGTCGGCAACCGACGCCGAGAGCGCCGCCTGACATCGAGATTACAGGAACGCGTTTCAGTATCGGATCCTACAGAAGTGTTCTTCAGCTAACATATTTGTCGGTAGCTCCCCTTCGTTCAAACGAGGAGAGCCACCATGAAGTACGAAACCACCGTCGGATTCGCCGACCAATCTCCACGAACCGCCTTCGCCCGCCGAGCGCTCGCCGCGTTGTCCGCGCTCGTGCTCGGCACCGCCGTCGCACTCGTCCTCGGAATCGCCGTCGTGAACGGTGTGGCGATGGTCGGAACGGGAGTTCCCGTTCTGCTCGTCGCGTGGGCGGCCAGCATCGGTCTCATCGTCCTGTTGCCGTTCCTCGTCGTTCGGGTTATGGCGAGCGTGTTCACGACGCTGAAGTTCTGAACGAGTTTTTTGATCGTCGTGTCGCACGGTGAGAGATTGATCCAACCCGACTACGACTCACAGCGATCGAACGATCCGGTTCGAAATCCCACCCTGATCTAGTCGTTCCCGAACAGTTATCGCCGCTCGAACAGACCACGAAACCATGACAGCGCCAGCGGATCTGATCCTCACGAACGCGGAGGTGCACACCCTCGCGGACGACCCGGCGGGGAACGACGACGCGGACGACAGACCTGAAGCGGTCGCGATCCGGGACGGGGAAATCGTTCGCGTCGATTCGGCGTACGAGGTGAACTTCCTGAACGGAGTCGAAACCGAGGTCATCGACCTCGGCGGACGCGTCCTCCTACCGGGATTCATCGACGCCCACACCCACATGCAGACCGTGGGGAGCTATCTGGTGAACGCCGACCTCTCGGACGCCGATTCGCCCGCCGACTGCGTCGACCTGCTGGCCGAGTTGGACGAGGACCGCGATTCGAGCGACCACGAGTGGGTCCTGGGCTACGGGTTCGACGAGAGCATGTGGGACGAGTCGCGCTATCTCACCCGCGAGGACCTCGATTCGGTGAGCGAAACCCGTCCCGTCGCCGCGTTCCGCGAGGACCTGCACGTCGCCTCGGTCAACGGCGTGGTGCTCGACCGACTGGGCGACGAGATGCCCGATGAGGACGTCGAAACCGAGGACGGCGAACCGACCGGCGTCATCGTGGAGGACGCGGTGAACGCCGTCTACGAGGCCATCGAACCCGACGCCGAGACGACCCGCGAACTCCTGCTGGCGGCCCAGCGCGACGCCCACGAGAAGGGCGTCACCGGAGTCCACGACATGTGTCGGCAATCCCGTGCGCCGGAGGTGTACCGCCGACTCGAACTGGAGGACGACCTGACCATGCGCGTCCGCATCAACTACTGGAGCGACCACATCGAGGCCGCGGAGGAGGTCGGTCTCGTGACGAACCACGGCAGTTCGTTGGTGACGACGGGCGCGATAAAGTCGTTCACCGACGGCAGCTTCGGCGGTCGGACGGCGAAGCTCTCGGAACCGTACGCCGACGCGGACGAGGTTGCCGATACGGACGCCGAGGACGACGTGACCGGCCAGTGGGTCGTCTCCCCCGACGAACTGGACGACATCGTCGCGCGGGCGGACGGCGCTGGCTTTCAGGTGACGGCCCACGCCATCGGCGACGAGGCGATCGAGGCCGTGCTGGACGCCTTCGACGAGACCGGGGACGCGGGCGAGAAGCGCCACCGGGTCGAGCACGTCGAACTCGTGACGGACGAACAGATCGAGCGGTTCGCGGAGTCGGGCGTGATCGCATCCGTGCAGCCGAACTTCCTGAAATGGGCGCAGTCAGGAGGTTTGTACGACGCTCGACTGGGCGAGGAGCGCCGGAAGCAAACGAATCGCTACCGCACTCTACTCGACGCGGGTGCACATCTCGCGTTCGGCAGCGACTGCATGCCCCTCGACCCGCTGCTCGGGATTCATCAAACCGTCAACGCGCCCGTCGAGGAACAGCGACTCTCCGTGACGGAAGCACTCCGCGCGTACACGCTCGGGGCGGCCTACGCCGGATTCGACGAGGACGACCTCGGCACCGTCGAGGTCGGCAAGAAGGCCGACTTCACCGTCCTCGACCGTTCGCCGTGGGAACACGCCGACGACATCGAAAACATCGACGTGGCGATGACCGTCGTGGACGGTAGCGTCGCCTTCGACGGACGGAACGATTAAGCCGTTTCCAGACAGCTATCGATCATGTCCTTCGTCCTCCATGCCCTCCCCGTCCTCCTCGCCGCCGAACTCGGCGGTGTCTTCGCCCTCTTCCTTCTCTTCGCCATCGGTGGCCCGCTCGTCCTCTGGTGGCTCATCGACACGGAATCGGACCGCGAGGAGACCGAACATCACGACTGGTCGAGCGCCGAACGCGCCGCCCGCCGCGACACGCGCGACGACAGGCGATAACGGGAACTGAACCCATTTGATTCCGGGAACTGACCCCGTTTTTCGAGTCGTATTCCGCGGTGGATAGCGAACAGCACGCGCTATCAATCACCGAAACAATCGGAAAGCGTGTTTTGAAGAGAAAATATTTTCAATACTGGCTGTTGTTGGCTAGTGCAACCACAGGTGGACCAACGTGCCAAAAATGGAGACCGCAAACCTCGAAACCGAATTGAGTCTGTTCAAATACGATAATCTAGAACAGCTTCCATCGGAATATCGAGGGTTGAGTGAAGAAGAACGAACGGAACGTATCGAGCGGGCGCTCGATACGCTGGGCGACGACGTTGTCGTCCTCGGCCACAACTATCAGCGGCGGGAGATCGTCGAACACGCGGATTTCATCGGCGATTCCTACCAACTGAGCGTAAAGGCGGCCGAGGCGACGCGAAGTACGTCGTCTTCGGCGGCGTCACGTTCATGGCCGAATCGGCGGACATCATCACGGACGACGATCAGACCGTCATCCTGCCGTCGATGGAGGCGTCCTGTCCGATGGCCGGGATGGCCGAGGCGTTGCAGGTCGATTCCGCGTGGGCGAAAATCGAGGCGGCCGCGCCCGACGCGAACATCATCCCGATCACGTACATGAACTCCTACGCCGACTTGAAGGCGTTCTGCGCCGAGCAGGGTGGCGCGGTCTGCACCTCATCGAACGCCCACCGCGTCTTCGAGTGGGCGCTGGAACAGGGCGACAAGGTGCTCTTCCTGCCGGACAAACACCTCGGCGAGAACACGGCCCATCGTCTCGGTTTGGAGGACGAGACGGCGATGTGGAACCCGTGGGACCCCGAGGAACAGGACGCCGCTGCTATCGCGGATTCGAAGATCGTTCTCTGGGACGGCTACTGCCAAGTCCACGAGCGTTTCGGCGTGGAACACATCGACCGAGTTCGCGCGGACCACCCCGACGCGAAGGTCGTCGTCCACCCCGAATGCCGCCGCGAGGTCGTGGAGGCGGCGGACGTCGTCGGCAGCACGGCGACGATCTGCGAGTCCATCGCCGAGGCCGACCCCGGCGAGACGTGGGCCATCGGAACGGAGATCCACCTCGTCAACCATCTCGAACGCTGGCATCCCGAGGTGAACGTCCTCCCGCTCTGCGGCGACGCCTGCATGGACTGCAACGCGATGCGCCAAATCGACCCGAACTACCTGACGTGGGTGCTCGAAGAACTGGTCGAAGGACGGGAACGGAACGTCATCGAAGTCGCGCCGGAGGAAAAGGACCTCGCCATGCTGGCGCTGGAGAGGATGCTGGAGCTATGAGCGGGGAAGAAATCGATATCCTCGTTATCGGAAGCGGTATCGCGGGCTGTAGCGCCGCGCTCGGCGCGGCGCGTGCGGGTGCGAACGTGCTCGTCGCCACGAAGGCGACTCGCCCGGAAAACGCCTCGACGCACTGGGCGCAGGGCGGCATCGCCGTCACCCGGGACGACCCGAAGGCGTTCCACGCCGACGTGTTGGCGGCGAGCGCGGACACGGCCGACGCCGAAGCGGTCGACGTGCTGGTCGAGAACGCGAACGACGCCGTCGAGGACGTGCTCATAGACACGCTCGGCGTCACCTTCGACTCGGACGGCGAGGAGTACGATTACGGGCGGGAGGCCGCCCACTCCGAGGAGCGAATCCTCCACATCGACGCCAGCACGGGCCAGCACGTCCTCGGTCCGTTCCTCTCCCACCTCGATTCCCATCCGCGCGTGACCGTCGCGGAGGACACCGCCGCGCTCACGCTCGTGACTCACGAAGGCCGCGTTCACGGCGCGATGCTCGAACGAGACGGCGAAATTTGGCCCGCCTTCGCCGGAAGTACGATACTCGCGACCGGCGGGGTCGGCGCGCTGTACGACCACACGACGAACCCCGATTCCGCGACGGGCGACGGCATCGCCATGGCCGCGCTGGCGGGAGCGAAGACGAGGGATATGGCGTACGTGCAGTTCCATCCGACGGCGTACAGTGGAAACGACCCCTTCCTCGTCAGCGAAGCCGTTCGCGGCGAGGGCGCGGTCCTCCGGAACGCCGACGGCGAGCGGTTCATGGTCGACGAACATCCGGACGCCGAACTCGCGCCCCGCGACGTGGTCGCCCGCGCGGTCCAGCGCGAACGCGACCGAACCGGCGAGGTCGTCCTCGATACGACGCCGTTGGATTTCGCGGGAACGTTCCCCGACCTCGCCGAGAAATGCGACGAGCGCGACGTATCCCACGACTCGATTCCGGTCGCGCCGAGCGAGCACTTCCTCTGCGGCGGCATCGAGGTGGACGACCACGGAACGACGAGCCTCGACCGCTTGTTCGCGGTCGGCGAATGTGCGCGGACCGGCGTTCACGGCGCGAACCGCCTCGCCTCGACCAGCCTTCTCGAAGGGTTGGTCTGGGGTCTCCGCGCGGGGCAGCGCGCGGCGGACGTTTCGACCGGTTCCGGGCCGGTCGAAACCCCGGAATTACTGAACAGCGACCCGGCGCTTCCCGCCGGGTTCGCCCGCGACAAGTTCACCCGCCTTCGACAGGTGATGGACGAGTACGTCGGCCTCTCGCGGAATCCCGACGACCTCCGACGGGCGACCGCCGCGATTCGGCGGCTGAAAGGGGAGGTGGACGCCTACGCCAGAACCCGAACCGCACGGGACCTGTACGAACTCCGAAACGCGAGCGTCGTCGCCCTGCTCATCGCTCGGGACGCGATGGACGCCGAATCCGTGGGCTGTCACCACGTGGAGGAAGTCCGTGCTGACTGATAGCGACGTCGAGCGATGGCTCCGCGAGGACGTGGGCCATCGCGACGTGACCAACCACGTTCCCGGGAAGACCGTCGGGCGACTCGTCGCGCGGGAGTCCGGCGTCGTCGCCGGGTTGGACGCCGCGCTGTCCGTGTTCGACTACCTCGACTGCGAGACGAACCCGCTGGTCGAGAACGGCGCGAACGTGGACGTGGGCGAGACCGTCTTCGAGGTCCACGGCCCGGCGACCGACGTCCTTCGCGGGGAACGAATCGCGGTCAACCTCGTCGGTCACGCCTCCGGAATCGCCACGAAGACGGCCGAAGCGGTGTCCGCCGCGCGACTCGTCAGCGACGACGTGGCGATTGCAGGAACACGAAAAACCACGCCCGGCCTGCGCGGCATCGAAAAGCGGGCGGTCGCCGCCGGTGGCGGCGACACGCATCGCCTCACGCTGTCGGGCATGGTCATGGTCAAGGACAACCACATCGAGGAGATGGGGATGGTCGGCGCGATCGAGCACTTCCGGGAGTTGGCGTCGTTCGCCACGAAAATCGAGGTGGAGGTCGAACGACCGGAGGACGGTCGTCGCGCGGCGGAGGCGGGCGCGGACATCGTCATGTTCGACAACCTTCCCCCCGAAGCAGTCGAAACGGGCGTCGAACTCCTTCCCGACGGCGTCCTCTCCGAAGCCAGCGGCGGTATCGACCTCGAAACTGTCCCCGACTACGCCGGAACCGACGTGGACGTGATTTCCATCGGCAGCGCTGACCCACAGCGCGCCGTCGCTGGACTTCTCGTTCCGAACCGGGTAAACTGGACTTCTCGTTCCGAATCGGATAAAATCGGGCGACGGGGACCGGGACGGATTTTACCGCTCGATGACAACTACTACTATGGAAAACGATCTTCCGGACGAGCGCGCCTCGATTCGTTCGAGGCGGCGGGCGTTCGGGCGTGTGAACTCGCGGGCGAGTATCTCGTGTCCGAGTTCGAGACCGAATCCCTCGCCGCGGAGTACGGCCCCGACGACGTGAAAGCGCTCGCCGACAGGGAAGCGGAGACGCGGATTTTGGACGTGCTGACTGACGAGTTCCCGGATCACGCGATTTACGCCGAGGAGTCCGGACGGCGCTCGGGGTCGGGCGCGTACCGCTGGGTCGTGGACCCACTCGATGGGACGAACAATTTCTGTTCGGGGATTCCGTACTTCGGGACCGCGCTCGCGCTCCTCCGTGGGGACGTTCCCGTGCTGTCGGTGGTGTGCGACCCGCTCCACGATCACACGTACGTCGCTCGACGGGACGGCGGTGCCACCCTGAACGGCGAGCCGATTCGGGCCGAAAGCGCCGTTGCGAGCGACAACGCGACGGTGTCGTTCGTCCTCGGGTTGGACGCGCTACGGGACGACGAACTGCGGGGGACGGCCGACCGGTTGGAGGCCGAGGTCGGAACTCGTTGTAAACGGGTGTGGCGCAGTTGGGCACCCGCGCTGGATTGGGGACTGCTCGCGCGCGGCAAACTGGAAGCCGTCGTCTGTTTCCACCCCGACGCGGTGGAACAGCACGCGGGGTGGTTGCTCGCGGACGAAAGCGGTGCGAGCCTGATGCGGGAGGATGGACTGTACCTCGCGGCGGCCAACGACGATGTGTTCGAAGCGTTGGAATCCCTCTTCTGATTCGATTCCCTGTTTCCGATTCGATTCCCGGTCGGCAGCGGCGTCGTCACGGCCGCTATCGTCCCCGTTCGGACGTTCCCATCGCCGAAACCCTCTTCGTCGGGTCGCTCGCGCCTCGATTGCGGGAACACCGACCGAAACCGGTGTTCGACCGCAGTGACCGATATCGACCCCGGCGGATTCGGGGGTGACACTCGACGGGAGACACTGTTATGGTTTATCGTGACAAATGGTAACACATGAAAACGTACGCCAACCGCTCGCCGTTCGACAGGCTCCGGCAGCATTACGAAAGGAAGGAACGAGCGTGCGTCGAATGTGGTTATGTGGACCTCGATGCTCGGTGGAGCGTGACCAAGCGCGGCCACGAAATCCATTACCAACACGTCTGCCCACGCTGTGATAGCATCGAGACACACGTGCTCCGGTACGACTAGTTTTCCAGCAGCGATTCGCCGGTCATCGCGTCAGGCTGTTCGACGCCGATGAGCGACAGGAGCGTCGGCGCGAGGTCACAGAGCGACCCGCCGCCCCGGACCGTCTTTCCGTCGTCGTCGCCGTTCGGGGAGACGTAGACGAGCGGGACCGGGTTGTAGGTGTGTGCCGTGTGCGGGTCGTCCGGCGTTCCCATGTCGTCGGCGTTGCCGTGGTCCGCCGTGATGAGGACGTGTGCCCCGTGCGATTCGAGCGTTTCCACGAGTCGCCCGAGTTGTTCGTCCACCGCCTCGACGGCTTCGACGGCGGCGTCGAAATCGCCGGTGTGGCCCACCATGTCCGGGTTCGCGTAGTTCAACACGAGCACGTCGGGGTCGTCCGAGTCGATGACCGAGATGGCCGTGTCCGTCACTTCCTCGGCGCTCATCTCCGGTTGCTGGTCGTAGGTCGGTACGTCCGGGCTCTGGATGATGCGCCGGATTTCGCCGTCGAATTCTATCTCCCGCCCGCCGTTCAAGAAGTAGGTCACGTGGGCGTACTTCTCCGATTCCGCGAGACGAAGCTGCGTCAGGCCGTGCTCCGAGAGCACCTCGCCTAGCGTGTCCTCCGGTTGATGCGGCGGGAACGCGACCGGCAGGTCAAAATCGGGGTCGTACTGGGTCATCATGACGAACTCCACGTCCGGGGGATGCGTGTCGAACGTCCACACCGGGTCGATGTCCGCGATCATCCGCGTCAGTTGCCGGGCGCGGTCCGAGCGATAGTTGAAGAAGACGACCGCATCGCCGTCCGCCAGTGCGGGGCCGTCCGCCACCAGCGTCGGTTTCACGAACTCGTCCGTGTCGCCGCGGTCGTAGGAGTCCTCGACGGCCTCCACTGCGGTTTCGGCTTCGAACTCCGCGTCCCGGTTGACGATGGCGTCGTAGACTCGGTTCGTCCGCTCCCAGTTTTGGTCGCGGTCCATCGCGTAGTAACGCCCGGAGACGGTGGCGACCTCGCCGGTTTCCTGCTCGTCGATGACCTCCTGCAACTCGCCGAGGAAGTCCACCCCGCTCTCCGGTGACGTATCCCGTCCGTCCGTAAAGGCGTGGGTGACGGCCTCGACGCCGTGGTCCGCCGCGAGTTCGATGAGCGAGTACAGGTGTTTCTGGTCGGAGTGGACACCGCCCTCGCTGACCAAGCCCATGAAGTGGACCCGGCCGTCGTGCTCGTCGGCGTAATCGAGCGCGCCGATGATGGCCTCGTTTTCGTCCAACTCACCGTCCGCGATGGCGTCGCTGATTCGCGTGTACTCCTGTCTGACCACCCGCCCCGCGCCGATGTTCAGGTGTCCGACCTCGCTGTTCCCCATCTGGCCGTCGGGTAGTCCGACCCGCCGCCCCGTCACGTCGAGCGTGCCGTACGCGCCCGACTTGGCGAGATGGTCAAAATTCGGCGTGTCCGCCGCCTCGATAGCGTCCGCCGCCGTCTTCGCTTCCCAATCCCCAACCGTCGAGGACGATGAGTCCCGCTTTCATATTCGATTCGTCGTCGGGGCGGGGTAACAAGTCTTCGCCTGCGGTGGAAAATGCGACCGTGACCGTGGGATGCTTTCGTTCACTTTCACTCCACGTAAGAATTCGTTTAACTATCGAGGCGGTGGTGCTTGTACTCGCTCGTTCCAAACGACGGGTGATATCATGCCCAATAGGGCACCATCGAACGGGGTTTCCGTGGCGCTCATCACCGCTGGCGCGACGATCATCGCCAGTCGAAACGACTGCGGGTGGATACTCGTCGCCGTCGGAGTACTGATCGCAAAGCGGAACTCGGGCGGATAACGGCCATCAGACGTCCATCCGCCCGAAATCTACCACTTTTTTGTAACGCCGAGCGCGTCGCCCGACGGAACCGAGTAGGGAACGAAGCGTTTTATTCGTTGCGACAGTAAGAAATTTTGATATTTTGACGGCGGTTCCACCGCGTCCGAACCGACTCGTTTCGATATCGAGGAACGGTATCTTTTTTCGGGTTGGACCGGGTTGGACCGAGCATGACACTCGACCCCGTTCACTTCGACGGCATCGCCGAACTGGCGGACAGGATAGCGTACGAAGGGGAAGAGCGCAACCATCGGGAACTCGCACGGGAGGTCTGGGAGAACTTTCTCGACCCGCTGTACCACGACGGGACGGAGGTGCTCGCGCCGCTATCGGACTTACGACGGCGGTGTGCGAACGTCGAGGAACTCGCGTTGGAGGAAGATCAGTTCGGGACGATGCACGGGTTGGATTCGGGGACCATCAATCCACAACCGTTCAAGAACGGACTGGTCGTGGACGTCGCCCACGCGGCGATGAGTTCGTCGCCGTCGAACCTCGACTTACACGACTCGCGGACGGTCGTGAAGGCGGTTCACACGAACGATATGGAACCGAAGTTCGATACCGAATGGGAACAGTACGGCAAGCACAGCAAGCGCCGAATCGTTCACGCACCGCGGCAGGACGACTTCGAACAGGACATCGTCCATGCGCTGGCGCTCTACCGTGCGGAAAGTCGGCATGCGCTCGACCACGCCGAGGACGTGACCGAGTTCCTGCTACTGGACGGCCCGATGTATCCGAAGGGGTTGCTTCGGTGGCGCGACCGCGGGAAGATTCTCCCCGACCTCTTCGAGGAGTCGGGGCAAGTACGAACGATCCTTCAGAATTACGTCGAGTTGGTGGAGACGTTCGCCGAGCGCGAGGTACCGCTGGCCGGGTTCGTGAAGAACATCTCCGCGAAGTCGATAATCAGGACGCTCCGCGATACCGAGCGGATAAACACGCCGTGGGTACACGACGCCGCGTTCTTCTCGCAGGTTCTCGAACGCGGCGAGGTCGTCGACGGGGAGTACGAGCGACTAACCGACGACCTGACGCTCACGAACTGGTTCGTCTCGCGCGCCGGGTCGGACGACTTTTTCGGTGGTACGGAAGCGGCGGACTATATCGACCGTCGATTCGCACCGGAACAGTACGAACTGACGTTCTGTGTTATCTACGACCCGCGACGCGATTTGTTGTTCAAAATCGAAGCCCCTCGAATCTTCACGGACGACGAGACGTGTCGTCGGCGTATCGAGCGACAAATCCTCAAGGAAATCGCCGTTTCACGGGGGCCGCCGACGGTCATTTCGAAAGCCGATTCGCTCGCACAAATCGGGCGCAACAGCAGGGATTCGCTCATAACGAGCTTCGAACGGTCGTTCGATACGAAACTGGACGAAAACTACAACAACGTGCGCTGGGGCCGCAACTACTGAAGTTCGCCCTTCTCCATCGAGAATTCGACTTCGTTTTCGTCCACGCCGATGCGGGCGAACTGCGTTCGGATGTGTTCTTCGGCGGCGTCGAGGGCCTGGTCACGGGTGTCGAACCCGCGCGGCATCGGGGTCTCGAACGCGACGTGGACCTCCTTGCCCGAGACCATCTGGGAGGTCCCGCCGCTCTCGACCTGATAGAACTCGTCGCAGACCCATACGTACGGCGCGTCTTCGTCCGGCGCGCCCTTGAACGTGGGTGAGCGTTCACCCCGCTCGTACAGCGTTCCTGTGAGGGTCGTCCCTCCCGCCTCGCCGCGAACGAGCAACATAGCACTCAGTAGGACTCGGGAGGATAAAAGGGAAGTGGGAAACGGGGTATGGAATGACACGGTGGTAGTAGTGAAATATAATTTACATGGGCGTGTTTTCCGTGTGAAACGCTCCCGGTCAACGTCACCCGTGCGAAACACGTTTCTATCACGCGCGAGATGGCAGGTCCATGAGCGATTTGGGCGACTTCTCGGATTTCGGGAGCGACTCCGGCGATTCGTCGGCGTCGGAACCGACGGAAACGGACGGGGAGACTGCCGAAAACCGGGAAGGACGGCGTACGACGACGGAGCAGAGCGACGATTTCGATCGGATGGAACTCGACCCGGTCGGCGACGATCACGGTATCGGCAGTCTCGCCGTCTCCGAGGGACTCTCCATCGGCGAGGAGAGCGACGATACCTGCCTACGGGCGTACATCACCGCGCCGAACCGGGGCGACGTGCGGATCGGGAAGTACCTGCTCGTCCCCTACCCGGACGGCGAAAAGCTGTTCTGTCGCATCACGACGCTCGAATACGCACAGGAGTTCCACAGCGACGACGCCACCGAGATTCACGCCCGGCGCGCGATGCGCAACGGGTCGATAGACGAGACGGACTACAAGTTCATGGCGACGTTGGAGCCCATCGCGGTGCTCTTCGCGGACGGCGACGACCTGAAGCGGCGGATGACCGACCGCGTGCCGAAACCCGAGACGGTGGTTCGACAGGCCAGCGAGAAGGGAGAGATCAAGACGGGATTGAAGATTCCCGAGGACGGCGTCTTTCTGGGCCACCTCTCGGTCGGGGGCGAAAAGGTTCGGACGGCCGCCCAACCGCCGACCATCGACTACCGCGTGAAGGACGATTACGACTCGGGCGACCCGCTCGTCTTCCGGCACTCGCTCGTGGCGGGTGGCACCGGGTCGGGGAAGACCCACGGCGCGAAGAACATCCTCCGGCAGTACCTCGCCGAGGAACGGACGTATCCGATGGACGACGGGCGAAACGCCCGGATGGCTGTCGTGCAGTTCGACCCGCAGGACGAGTACGCCCAGATGCACGACGACAACCCGGACGTGACGGCCGAGGACGAACGCGCGTGGGAACGCGAGGGCGTCGCCCACGGCGGCCACGACGAGACGGTGGCGTTCGTCCCGAAAGTCGGCGGCGAGACGTATGCCGCGAGCCACCACGACGCCGAGCAGGTCGAGTTCACGATTCCGTTCTCGATGGTGCGGGGCAACCAGTGGCTCGTCGCGGGCGCGAGCCTCAACGACAACCAGTACGGCGCGCTGACACACCTGCTCAATCGATTCTTCCGAGAGCGCGGCGACGGCGGGACGTACCAGGAGTTCCTGAGTTTCCTCGACGACCCGGCGCTCCGCGAGGAACTGGACGAGAGCGGACGCGTGCACGAAGCGACGTTCGACGCCGTGAAGCGCCGCGCCCGTTCCGTTCCGAGCAGCGTGTTCGACCAAGCGGCGGACCCCATCACCGACCTCGTCCCGCAGTTCGTTCGCTCGGGACGGCTGTCGGTCGTGCCGACCTACCACCTGCCGTCGAGTCGGGCGAAGGAGATGGTCGTCCTCGCCGTGTCGAGCCTGCTCATCGACGAGAAGCTCTCGAACGCGCCGGAGTACCCGACCATCAAGGAGACCCCGCTCCTCGTCGGAATGGACGAGGCGCACAACTTCCTCTCGGACGCCGATAGTGTGCAGGCCCGGAAAGTCATCGGGAAGTTCACCGACGCGGCCAAACAGGGCCGCAAGGAGCGACTCGGGCTGTTCCTCATCACGCAGGACCCGCAGGACATCCACGACGCGGTGTTCAAGCAGATCAACACGACCGTCGTCCTGAACCTCGGCGACGAGGACGCCATCAAGAGCGTGAACATCCCGACAACGCTGGAGAAGAAGGTGCCGTACATGGAGAAGGGCCAGATGGTCGTCTACTCGCCGGACAACTCCGAACCCGTCGAAATCACCGGCCTGCCGAAGTGCGTCACCCGCCACGGCAGGGATTGAGTCTCACGAGAGGAGAATTGGATAAAACGCTATGTGATGGCGATGTGTATCTCCAACCATGGTAGAGAAAATACTCGTTCCGATAGACGGTTCGGAGCACGCGACGAAGGCACTGTCGTACACGTTCGAGGAGTTCCCGGACGCGGAGGTCACCGTCATCAACGTCATCGACCCCATCGACGTCGGCTACACGTCGACGGTCGGAATGCCCGGTTACTCCGAGGAGTGGTACGAGGACTCGAAGGAGAACGCGGAGGAGTTGTTCGCGGAGGCACAGGAGAAGGCCGACGAGTACGGTACGACCCTCTCGACGATAACCGACGTCGGGCAACCCGCCCAAACCATCGTCACTGCCGCCGAGGACTTCGACCACGTCGTGATGGGCAGTCACGGCCGTTCGGGCGTCTCCAGAATCCTTCTCGGAAGCGTCGCGGAAACGGTCGTCCGACGGTCGCCGGTTCCCGTGACCGTCGTTCGGTAATTCAGCGACGAGATTTTCACGATTGCCGGAAACGGCCAGCGATGCAACCGTCGGACGGGATTTCGGTTCTTTTCAGAAAACTCATAACCACAACTCACTACCGTGGGATATGGAACGAAATACGCTCGCCTCTGCTCTCCTCGCGTACACCGTCGTTGCAGCGGGTGTGACGGTCGTTCCGCTCGCGTATTTCTTGGGCCGAGCCATCGTCCTACTGCTAATCGTGTCCCTGTTCGTGTTCTCCCTTCTCCATGCACGGACCGGAAGCGGTCCGACCATGCAGATGGATGGCGATGGTGGTGGTGGAGAAGACTATACAGAAATGGACGCCGCACCATCCCAGGTCCATATCGGGTCCTCACTCCCCACGAACAATCGAGCGATTCTCACGTTTTACCTCCTCGGAATCGTCCTCTGGAGCTTCGTTGGGACTATCATCGTCGTCATCTGAGATTCTACTTGGTTCTCTCCACTTCCGTCACGCTCCAGGGTGTTTTAAAGAGAATTGGAGTTTTCACAACCGACAGAGACGGCCTACGACACAACCACTAGTCGCTAGCAATTCCACCGAAAGACCTGCGGTCTTTCGAGCCATCAAAATCGCGGCGCGATTTGAGACGCCGAAAATCTTTGATTTTCCGGGCCGACGAACCCCCCAACGGGGGTGAGGAGCGCTTTTGGTGCAGATTTTTATCGAGGGTCGCGGAGCGACCCTCGCAATAAAAAGGTGCGCTAGAACAGATTGGCCTGCTGGTAGACGCTGATTCCCTCGTCCGTGATGTCGTAGGGTTTGATGTCGCGGGAGTGGTTGGCGTCGCGGATCTTTTGGATTTCGATGGCGAGTCGGGTTTCGATGAATTCGTCCTCGCTTCGGACGTAGCGGAGGACGAACACGGCGTCGGTGAGGTACTCGATGATGCCGTGGCGTGAGGCGTAGGGGTTGTCGTCGCTGGCCTCGCTCGTGAGCATGGTGGTGACGCCCGCTTCCTTGAGACTGCGGGTGAAGTCGTAAATCTCGTTGCGGCGGGTGGCCTGCTCCTCGTACATCATTTCGAGGAGCGAGACGGAGTCGAGGACGAGGCGCGTGGCGCCGAAATCGCGGACGAGTTCCGGTAACTCGCTGCGGATGCTCGACAGCGAGTTGGCCATCTCGATGGGGTCCAAGTCCACGACTGCGAGCGTTCCATCTTCGACGTACTCGTCGTAGGGCCAGCCTTTCTCGGTCGCGCTGTCCACGATTCGTTGGTGGCTTTCCTCCAGCGTGACGTAGACCGCCTTCTCGCCGCGTTCGAGGGCGTGGTTCAGGAACTGAAGCCCGAACGTGGTTTTTCCGGTCCCCGCGTTGCCGATCGCGACCATCAGGGTGTGCTGGGGGACGCCGCCCTGGATCATCCTGTCGAGACCGTCGATCCCGATGTCGATGCGTGGAATCGCGGACTCGAACTCCTCGTTGTCGAAGTCGGTACTGGACGGGCCGCCGCCGAATCCGCCGCTCCCGCCATCGAAGCCACTGCCGCCACCGAATTCGTCTGCGTCGAATCCACCGGCACCGGCGTTGCCGCCCGCCGCGCCGTCGAAGTCACCTCCGTCGTCACCGAAATCCGGTTCGCTTCCGCCCATGCTTGGAGCCGAGGCGAACGCACTGGCGAAGTCGTCGTCGAACAGGGGTCTATCGCCTGACTCCGCCTCCGGCGACGTTGCAGGATGCGAGTCGGCAGCACCGTCCGTCGAGTCGGTCACCGCCCCCGTTCCCGGTTCGGCAGCGACGTCCGATTCGTCGGGGTCGTCCGCATCCGGTTCATCCGCGTTCGTCTCGTCCGCGTTCGGTTCCTCCGCGTCCGGTTCATCCGCGTCCGCCCCGTCCACGTTTGCTTCGTCTGCGTCCGGTTTATCCGCGTTTGCCTCATCCACTTCATCCGCATCGTCCGCCTCCTCATCTCGGAGTGCGGCCTCGAACCAATCGTCGTCGTCGCTCACGCCGCTTCCTCCCGGCCGTTCGTGGTTTGGCGTGGCCCGTGACGCGGTGGTTCGGTCGTCCGCGTCCGTATCCGAGCGACAGCTATCATCGTCCTGTCACTGGCACTCTGCGTAAATTAATGTTCGTGTCGGCGGCTTTTTGAGCACCGAGGGAGAACGAGGGCGTGATGAACGTCGGCATCGTCGCGCAGCGAGGAAACGAGCGGGCCGCGACACTTGCGGGGAAACTACGTGAGACACTCCGAGACGATACCGTGACGGTTCACCTCGACACGGCAACTGCCGAGCACTTGGGTATCGACGGCGTCGATGTGAGCCGAATGGCGGAAAACGACCTCGTCGTCAGCATCGGCGGCGACGGCACGTTTCTCTTCTCCGCGAGCGTGCGGGTGGGACGCCGATACTCGGTGTGAACCTCGGCGAAGTCGGATTTCTGAACGCCGTCGCCCCGGAAGACGCCGTCCGTGAAGTCCGCGAGGTCGTCAGCGAATATCTGGACTCGGGCGAGATTCCGTCGCGCGAAGTACCACGACTGGAAGCGACCGGCGAGGGCGACTGGTCGGTCCATCCCGCGTTGAACGAGATCGTCGTGCAGGGCGCACAGCGTGGCCACGGACAGGGGATCGACTACGAGATTCACGTCGACGACGTGGAGTACGGCAGCGGCCACGCCGACGGCATATTGGTTTCGACGCCGACCGGGAGCACGGCGTACAACCTCAGCGAGGGCGGACCGTTGGTCCACCCGAGCGTGAACGGTCTCATTCTCACCGAGATGTGCGCATCGCACCCGATGCCGCCGCTGGTGTTCGAGCCGAATCACGACGTGGAGATCCGCGTGACGAATGCACCCTCCGCGGTCGTCGGAAGTGACGGGAAACAGGCCCGCATCGACCTTCCGGAGACCATCACCGTCTCCGCGTCCTCCGAACCTGCCAGAATCGCCGGGCCGTCGCCGACGTTCTTCGAAGCGCTCGGAAAACTCGACTAGCTGCCGGAAGCGGAAGCCTCTAATTCTGCCTCCCGTAAGGAAACCACAATGAAAGGGCAACTTCCCGACGTACAGGCGACTGAGCCTGACGTGACCGTCGGGTTGAACCGAGTGGGAGTAACCGGAGTCGAGAAACTGGTCGAGGTCGCCCGACCGGACAAACGACCGTACGTTCTCACCGCCGAATTCGACGTGCTGGTGGACCTGCCGAGTTGGCGCAAGGGCGCGGACATGAGCCGAAACATGGAGGTCGTGGACGAGGTCCTCGAAGACGCCGTCGAGGAGCCGACCTACCGCCTCGAAGACGTCTGTGGTGACGCCGCCGAACGACTGCTCGAAAAGCACGACTACACCTCGAAGGCCGAAGTCAGCATGGAAGCGGAGTTCATGGTGCGCGACAGGACCCCCGAGAGCGAACGACCCACCCAAGCCATGGTGGACGTCATCGCCAGTGCGACGGCGACCGAGGAGGAGACCACGGAAGAGATCGGCGCGCGCGTCACGGGCATGACCGTCTGCCCCTGCTCGCAGGGCATGATGTCCGGCCGTGCGGAGGAGAAACTGCTCGACCTCGGCGTCGGCGAGCGCGAAGTCAAGGAGTTTCTGCGCGAGATTCCGCAGGCGGGTCACTCCCAGCGCGGCCACGCGACGCTCACCGTCGAGAGCGCAGGTGCGCCGGAGGTGGACCTCCACGAACTCATCGAGGTCGCCCGCGATTCGATGAGCGCGCGGATATACAACCTCGCAAAGCGCCCCGACGAGGACCACATGACGTTTCAGGCCCACGCCGACGCGAAGTTCGTCGAGGACTGCGTGCGCGACATGGCCCACGGCGTGGTCGATACCTTCCCCGACTTGCCTGACGACGCCGTCGTGACCATGAAACAGAGCAACGACGAGTCCATCCACCAGCACAACGCCCACGCCGAGCGCGTGGCCGAGGTGGGAACCCTGCGCGAGGAAGTCGCCGAATCGGACCGCGAATAAGTCGGCGAAACAGTTTATTTTATATCATTTCGTGGACATCGACCGAGCATGATCGGTCGAGACGTGATTCTGTTCGGAATTCTGGTCGTCCTCTTCGGTGGGTTCAACTCGATCATGGATGGGAGACCGCTCGGTCCGAACGCCGGTTTCTCGATAATGATTCTCGGACTGCTCATCGGCCTGTTGGGCCTCACCAACAGCGTTTCGAACGAATTCTCGGAATGATCCACGATCCGCATCGGTTTCCTGCGGAAAACGTGTGCTCGCTATCGAATCCGAACGCCGCCGACGTACAGTCCGTTACCGAGGATGAACAGGCCGATGGCACCGTAGAGGACGGCCGAGGCGGGGACGGTGTGCGGGTCGATGGCCCAGTCGATGATTTCGACCGCGATGAACGCGAGGAGGAGACCGAACAGTTGCCGGGAGAGAGACCGAGGGAGGACGTGAACGGGGCCGAAGAGGCGGCGAGGCCGGGACGGGGACGTATCGGAGGACATCGTGTGATACTCTATTCGTCAGTAACAAATACGTTCTGTGTCCGGTCTGATTTTTCGTGGCCGTTTGATACGAAGGGGCTCCAACTTTGGAGCGACGAGAAAGGTCTCGAAAGTCCTGTTCGCTACGAAGAGCGGTGATTGGTGGTTTTTTCGATTGCAGTTCTGGGAAGACGACCTCGAAAGCCCCCGCCCGCTCGCGGTCGCTGTGCAGGATATCCGCGCTCTCCGCCCAGCCCGCGCGGATAGTTGCCTGCACAGCAACTACGATAAACGCCGAAGGTCGGCCCCTTTCAATCCACCCACACCACCGCAACCGTACCGCACCACAGCCTCCCCAACCGACTGCGCTTCTCGCTCGCGTTGCTCACTGTGATGCTCACCCCTCGCGCGGGCGCACCGACGGTGCGCCATCGCGCGCCGTGTGGTTGGTCCGTATCGGACACTCCATCCAGCGGGGCGGCGCGCGCTGGCACAGCCCCGAGGCCAGCGGCCCGGCCGAAGGGGTGTGCCGATAGCGTGCGAGGGATGACGACCGAGGAGCGTCAGCGACGAGTGGAGGAATCGGTTGGGGAGGCGTGTGGCGCTGTGCGGAGGCTGTGCGGTGCGGTCGTTTGGGTGGGATTGAAAGGGGCCGACGTTCGCGTTCAGTTCAGTCGTCTGCACGGGCTACTATTTTGGCCGTGTGTTGTGGGAAGGCCAAAATATCCCGTGCAGCGACCGCGAACGGACGGGGGCTTTCTGGGCCTTCTTCGTAGTCGCTGGAGTCGCAAAACCTTCAAATTCGTCTCAGAGCGAGCGGGCGGGGGCTTTCGAGGTCTTTCTCACAGTTGCTGCAGTCGCAAACCGATCAAAATCTATTCTAACTCATCGTAGCGAGCAGACACGCGTTTTCGCAACCACTTTTCGTTCGAACCTGTCCGATTGCTGGGTCGTAACACGTATTCCACGGGACCACGAACCAACGGGCTATGATAGGTATCGTTGGTGGGGGAATCGCCGGATTGGCCGCCGCCTACCGCCTCCAACAGCACGGCTACGACGTGCAGGTATTCGAAGCGAGCGACGACCTCGGTGGACTCGCCGCGACCTACGAGACGAACGGAGACCGCATCGAGAAGTTCTACCACCACCTCTCCGCCTCGGAGGAGACCATCATCGACCTCATGGGTGAACTCGGATTGGCCGACGACTTGGAGTGGCCCATCGGGAAGAACGCCTACTACGTCGATGGGGTCGTCCACCCGCTCGACAAGCCGTGGGAAATCCTCGCCTACCCGCACATGAGCGCCTACGACAAGTTCCGGTTGGCGCTCCTCACGCAGGAAATCGACATCCGCGGCGGGATTCCAAAGTTCGATTCCTACGAACGACTGGAGGACTACGAGGACGTCCCGATAGACGAGTTCCTAATCGAGCACACCTCGCGCGGTGTCTACGAGAACTTCTTCGGGCCGCTTCTGGACGCGAAGTTCGGCAGCAGAAAGGAGGACGTGAGCGCGGCGTGGCTCCTCGGTCGCATCAAGTTCCGCGGCGAGCGCGACCTCCTGCGCGGCGAACCGCTGGGCTACCTCAGCGGCGGGTTCGGCCGTCTCATCGACGCCCTTGTCGAGGAAGTCGGCAGGGAGAACATCACGACCGGCGTGTACGTCACCGACCTCGACAGCGAGGACGGACAGGTCACGTCGCTCACGAAGAAACCGGCGGAGAGCGCGGAAGTCGCCGCCGCGGACGGCGGAAGTTCGGAGGACGACACTGCGACCGAGACGCACGACGTGGACGACGTCGTCGTCGCCGCGATGCCGAACGTCCTCGAAGAGTTGACGGGATACGAGTGCACCATCGACTTCCAGGGGGCGGTCTGTGCGCTCGTGACGATGGACGAACCGCTGACCGACACCTACTGGCTCAACATCGGACACGACGCGCCCTTCGGCGCGCTCATCGAGCACACCAACTACATCCCGCCGGAGCGCTACGGCGGCGACCACCTGCTGTACGTCGCCAGCTACATTCAGGACTACGAGGAGGAGTTGTGGGGGATGAACGACGAGGAAGTCGAGGACCTGTGGTTGGGTCACATCGAGGAGATGTTCCCCGACTGGGACCGCTCGTCGGTGTCCGAGTTCCGACTCGCCCGCAACGCGCGCGCCGCGCCGGTGTACGAACGCGGCTATCTCGACATGGTCGTCCCGTACGACCTCGGAGACGACATCGCGGACGGCATCTACTACGCCGGAATGGCGAGCAAGGCCCAGTACCCCGAGCGTAGCCTGAACGGCGGCATCGTCGCGGGATACGAATGTGCGGACAGAATCGCGGGCCAGAAAGTCGTCGTCGATCCGAACGACTGGCAGAAAGAGTAATAACCACCTCGAATACGCCACGAGCAGGGTTTTGCCCGCTCGTCGCTTCCATTATACATCATGGTTGGGGTGGGGCAGTTGGGAATCATCGGTATCGGCGCAGTGGCGAGTTTCTTCATGGCGTGGACGGTCGGCGCGGGGTGGACGCCGTACGCGCCCGGCGTCGGCGCTCGTCGGATGACGGTCATGCGAGCGGCCTTCTTCACCGGTTTGTTCGGGATTCTGGGCGCGGTGGTTCAGGGACAGAACGTCACGGAAGCGATTTCCGCCGGACTCATCAACGGCGTGACGCTCTCGCCGGTCGCGGCCGTCATCGCGCTCGTCGTCGCCGCCGGACTCGTCGCGATCGGAATCTTCGCGGGCTATCCGCTCGCCACGGCCTTTACCGCGACTGGTGCGGTCATCGGCGTCGGGTTGGCGCTCGGCGGCGCACCGGCGTACGCGAAGTATCAGCAAATCCTGCTCCTGTGGGTGCTGACACCGGTCTTCTGCGGCGGAATCGCGTATGGACTCGCCCGCCTGATCCGGCGTGACGACGTACCGGACGAGTACTCGATTCCGCTGTTCGGGGTCCTCGTCGGCCTCATCCTCGCCAACTCGCCGTTCACCTTCCTCGCGCCGGAATCGGGGGGCGCGTCGGTCGCCGCGGTGGCGGCCGAAAGCCTCCCCGTTCCGTCGTTCGTCGGTCTCGTCGCGGCGACCCTGTTCGTCGCGCTCGTCTTCGGCGCGATACTCCTGATCGAGGTGCGTACCGACGTCAAGACGGGACAGCGACACCTGCTGTTCGGCATCGGTGCGCTCGTCTCGTTCTCGGCAGGCGGGAGTCAAGTCGGTCTCGCCGTCGGGCCGCTCGCTCCGATGACGATTCCGATAGGACTCTCGCTCGCCGTCGTCCTGCTGTTCGGCGGTATCGGCGTCATGCTCGGCGCGTGGATGGGTGCGCCGCGGATGATCAAGGCGCTCGCGCGGGACTTCTCGTCGCTCGGGCCGCGACGGGCGACCGCCGCGCTGATCCCGGCGTTCGCCATCGCGCAGACGGCGGTACTGTTCGGCATACCCGTCTCGTTCAACGAAATCGTCGTCAGTGCCATCATCGGGAGCGGTTACGCGGCGGGGGCCGGACGCGTCAGCAAGAAGAAGATGTTCTACACCGTCCTCGGGTGGGTCGTCTCGTTGCTCCTCTCGTTCGTGTTGGCCTACGGCGCGTTCGTCGGCGTCGGACTGATTTAGTCACGTCTCGCGATGCTAACGATTCACCGCGGTTCGTTACCGTAACACCGCAACTCCGGGTATTTGTCAAAAATCTAGATATCCGTCGCGAGCGTACCACACGACATGGAGGAGAGCGTTGCTGGCTTCAAGGAGACGGGGGACTGGGTGACCATCGTCGAACACGGCGAGAGAATCACGACGGCGCTCGAAGCGGAATCCGTCGAAGGCGACTCGTTCGACGACTGGAACGAGTGGCGGCCGAAAGCACACGAGCGACTGAGAGAGGACGTCAAAGAGAAGACTGCGGAGCAGGCGAGCGCGTCACGCGGGGAGGGGGAAAAGGCAGGGAAGACGCCGACGGAGGACGTGAAGACGGCGCGGGAGGAACTCGGAGACACGGTGTCGGAACTCGCCGAGGGCGACATCGACGACGCGGTCGATGAGGGGCAGGACACCATCGAATATGCGACGCGCGCGGCCGATACGGTCGGGCGGAAAGCGCTTCGAACCGTCGAGGAAACGGTGTACAAACACGTCATGACGCAGGTGTCGCCGGTGTACTTCGACAACGAACTCGTCAGCGCGAACGTCGAACGCGATCGGAACGGAAACGAGTACTCCTTCGAGGTGAACATCAACGACGACGACCTCAAGGGTCGCGTCGGCGACCGACTGAAGGAGTACGAGGACGTCGACCGCTGGCGCGGCGAGACCGAAAAGCGGACCGATTCCGCCGAGGCCGCCGAGGGGATGGACCCGGTGGAGTGACGACGGTTTTGGACGACGTGAATCGCCGCCATCGATATTCGCGTGGAACACGTTTTAACTCACTATGTACGACCGAATTCTCATCCCCATCGACGGCAGCGATGCCGCGGAGAACGCGATTCCGTACGCGCTCGACCTCGCAAAGACCTACGACGCCAGCCTGTACACCGTCTCCGTTGTGGACGCGGAGGACGCCGATGACGAGGGAGAAAAGCGCGAGGCGATGTACGAGGAGTTCGAGACGGAATCGAAACGGATGGTCGAGGACTTGGTTCGTCGTGCGGAAGAGGAGGATATTCGGACGACGGCGGGGTCCATCGCGGAGGGAAAACCACACCGTGCGATTCGCCAGTACGCCGAGGAGCAGGACATCGACTGCATCGTGATGGGAACGCACGGGCGGCGGGGAATTCTGTATCCGCTTCGTCGAAGCGTCACTGAAAAGGTCGCACGTCGGGCGAACGTGCCCGTGTTGATGGTCCGATTGGGAAAAGACGAGAGTTGAACGGACTCAGGCTTCGCCCTCGTCCACGCCGACCGCGTCCGAGATGTCCACGTCCTCGGGTTCGTCGAACCCGCCCACGCGAATCTCGCCGTCGTCACCTTCGACGTACACGTCGTCGGCAAAGCCGCCCTCCGCGTGCGGGTGGACCGGATCGTCCAGTTTTTCGGGCGTCGATGGCGCTTCCGGCATCTCGTCGGGCGCGAAGTCGCCGAGCGGGTCGGCGATGGTGATGTCGTGGTTCGAGAAGAACGTCTCGTAGCGCTCGTAATGTTCCTCCAGTTCGTCGCTCGGGAACTCCATCATCTCCGTCCAGCCGTGATTGTAGAAGTCGAAGTTGGACTGGATGTGCGTGATTTCGCGGGCTTCCTCCTCCGGCGCGCCCGCTTGGAGCGCGGCGAGATACGAATCCATCGTCGCATCGAAGAACGCGTCCAAACGTTCCTTCCGCTCCTCCCGGTGCTCCGGGTCGGCCTTCTCCAGAAAGATTCCGGTGTGCATTCTCACCAATCCGGCCTTCGTTACGTCCCTGACGACCGGCAGTTCGAGTGCCTTCTTCGACGCGAAGTGTCGCGCGTTCTGGTGGATTTTCATGCTCGTGGCTTGGGACGCGAAGGTCTTCAACGTCCCGACTACCCCCTCTATGTGGTCGTTTGATACCGACTTCCAGATAGCAACCCACTTTAATCCCGACGAAGAACGTCTCAGACATGACCGAATCGTACGTGATTATCGGGGATGGTATCGCGGGTAGTTCCGCGGCCGAAACCATCCGTGAAGAGAAGCCAGACGCCGACATCGCAGTCATCACCGACGAAGGTGAAGCGCTGTACAACCGCATTCTCATCAAGGAGTTCGCCAAAGGAAAACTTCCGGAAGCGCCGATCTCCATTCACGAACCCGACTGGTACGACGAGCGCGACATCGACCTCGAACTGAACACGTTCGTCACCGATATCGACCCGGACGCGCACGAGGTCCACACGCACGCGAGCGGGACGTACGACTACGACAAACTGCTCGTCGCCACCGGCGGGACGCCGACACAGCTCCCCGTCGATAACAGCGACGCGGACGGCATCCACCACTTCTGGACGTTCCAGGACGCCCGGCGCATCGCCGAACACGCGGAAGCGGCGGACACCGGAACCGTCATCGGTGCGGGACTGCTCGGCATCGACCTCGCCGCCATCTGCGCCGCACAGGACGTGGACGCCAAGTACATCATGCGCGGTAACCGCTGGTGGCGCTACGGCCTGAGCCTCGACGGCGCGGAGATCATCCACGACGCACTCGAAGAGAAGGGCCTCGATATCGTCCTCGAAAGCGGCGTCAACGGCTTCAAGACCGACGACGACGGCAACGTCGTCGCCACCATCGACGCGGACGACAACGAGTACGAGAGCGACTTCGTCGGCGTCGCCATCGGTCTGAACTTCAACACGGAGTACCTACAGGGCAGCGGCGTCGAGACGGACAACGGTGTCGTCGTCGACCAGTTCATGCAGACGAGCGTGGACGACATCTACGCAGCGGGGGACATCACACGGTTCTACGACACGATTCTGGACGAGTACGCCCAGAACGGATCGTGGGGCAGCGCGAAGGAACAGGGTGTCGTCGCCGCAAAGAACATGGTGGCCGACGACGAGGCCGAGGAGTTCCGCTGGGTCTCCTCGTACTCCATCACTCACTTCGACTTCCCGTTCCTCTCCTTCGGGTTCCCGACGCTGGGCGACGACGAGTGCGAACGGAAGTACAGCGACACCGAGTGGCGGCGTCTCTCGTTCAAGGACGGCAAACTCGTCGGCGGCGTCCTGATCGGCGACCTCGCCCCGCAGGGCAAGTACAAAGACCTCATCCGCAACGAAGTCGAGTGTGCGGACCAGAAGGAGGTCCTCCTCGAAAAGCAGTTCGACCCCGAGAAGCTCGCACAGCCACAGGAACAGTAAGATCGTCGTGCGATGCGGTGGTTTTTTTGTCGTAGTTTCGAGAGCGATTGCCCCGGTGACGGGTCGCCACAACAATCGGCTCCGATTGTCTCGACGTGAAGGTTTAAGTTCTACCACGACAATCGGTAGCACTGACCACATCGGTCGGGTGACTTCGTGAAATACAAAATCGCTCTCGAACCAGTGGAAACGGTCCCTGACGACGCACGCGTCCGTCACTACGACGAACTCGACTACGGTGCGAAGGGGCACTTCCCCGACGTCGTCGAGCGTGGCGAACGACTCATCGACCCGGAGACGGCACGCCAGTTCAGCGACGGCGAGTTCGTCAAATACACCGGCTATTTCCGCGTCCTGCTCGCGTAGCTTCTATTCTTCACGTTTGTTCACCTTTCAGCCGCAAGCTTTAACACTCACTGCGACAATTGATAACATATACCAATGGCATCGAACAGCACGAGTAGTCTGGGGTCTGCATCGACCGGAGAATCGGCGGCGCTCGTCGTCACCCGAACCGAAACCGTGCCAGCGGGCGTTCCGGTGCGAAGTTACGACGAACTGTCGGACACCGCTCAGGGGTTCTTGGCGGAGTTCGACGGTCACGAGAAGGTCGTCCGGATGACCAGCGACGTGTCCGAGGAGTTCACCGAGGACACCGTCATCGTGTTCAACGACTACCTCCGGGTCGACGTGGCGTGAGGAACCAACAACCGAAGCCGTTTTCTCCGGCAGGACGGCATGTAGGGATATGAGCATGAGCGGAAGCGGTGAGATGACGCTGGCCTTCGAACTGTCGGCGCTCAAAGAGCTTGCGAGCCCCGGCACCGTCTTCGAGGACGCCCGGCGCTGGACGCGCTACGTCGGCGTCATCTCCGACCAACCGACATACGTGGTGACGAACTTCACCCGAAAGAATCGCATCCGACAGGATTTCTTCTCCGGTCCGAAGGGACGGGCCGAAAGCCTCGACAGCGTGAAATCGCAGTTCGACACCGACCGACACGTCTTCGTCGGTACGACCGACGACGACCGTGAACTCGCCGAGGACCACGGCTGGGAGTTCCTGCACGTCGAAAACGCGCCGAGGCGGCCGAGTGGGACCTGGCGTCCGACGCCGACGAGGACGACGAAGGGAAAGAAGAGGACGTGCGCGACGACTGGCCGTAATCCCCCATCGAACGTTCGACCTCGATGCCGTTCGATTTTCACGACGCTGGTGCCGACCGCACGCCACGTGCTACCGTGGTTCGATAAATTATACCTTCCTGTCATGATTCGGTACGGGTATGCCTGGACCGATTTTCACGGAGGGACACAGCGTTTCACTCCACCCCATCGAGAAAGGGGATCACGAGTTCGTACAGTACGGCCGCAACCACGACGGAATTCGGGTGCCGTTTTCCAGCGTCGCCATCGAAACGAGCGACGACATCTCGGAGTTGCTCGACGACGACGAGTACCGACTGCTCATCTGTCGAACCGGCGACGATCCTGAACCGGTCGGCGTCGTCGGGTTCGGGTGGGTCGCGGAGGAGACGAAAATCGGCTGGTTGCTGTACTGGGTGATCCCCGAACACCACGGCAACGGCTACGCCACGGAGGCGACGACGCTCTTTCTGGACTACGCGTTCCGGGAGTGTGGCTTCCACAAAGTCAATGCCGAAGTGAACGCGTCGAACGCCGCGTCCGCGGCGGTGTTGGAAAACCTCGGGTTCGAGCGCGAGGGAATCGACCGACAGGAGAGCTTCGTGGACGGGAACTGGATGGATCAGTACAAGTACGGTCTGCTCGCCGACGAGTGGCTGGACGAGTGAACGGCCGGATCCAGTGCTCCGGGGGACACCGATCCGTCAGCACTCCGCCCGCAGGCGCTGTTTTCCCCGCTCGGTGATCTCGTAACAACACCAGTTCGTGTTTCGCACGAGGTTACGCTCGGCGAGGGAGCGACAGCGCTCGCGGTGACGCAGTTCGACAGGGCGAGTCGCCGTTCGATGTCGAGTCGAACCTGTATGCCGTCGGCCGCGAGCAATCGGAGGATTCGTTCGTCTATCGGGCGCAGTCGGTCGGGAACCCCGCTGGCCTGTGCCATACGCCACCTCTTTTTTCCGGGGATAAGTAGCTCGCTAAGAGGGGTATTGAGGGGGGACGGTCGGTGGGGAGTGCTATTGAGAACTATCCCTACACTGGCGACACCTGTCGGAATTCGTTCGTATCCTCGCACGGCGATACCCGATCACGCCGTTTAAAATCGTCAGGACCGAACGGACCGGTATGGCAGAACCGCGCGTCCCGGGAGGGAACGGTGCGACGCTCGAACTCCCCTGTGGCGAGACGGTAGCGACCGGACGACTCGACATGGGGATGCGCGAGTACGACTGTGACTGTGGCGAATCGCACGCGGTCGTCATGGACGTGCACCCGCCGTCACGCTTCGTTCCCGAATTTCTCGTGGACATCCTCCGCGAAACCATCGATACGACCGACGAGAACGTCGAGTTCGGCACGCTTCACATCATGGGCGTCGTCATGGAGGAGTTCCCCGAGGACGTCGCCAGCGAGGACGTGGCCGACAATCCCGACCTCGGCTATTCGATGGTCTGGGTGACGGACTTCGACTCCCGACGGCTCCACGAAATCGTCGTCGAACTCATCGTCGAACTGATGGAACACGCCATCAGCCACGCCGAGGACGACGAGGCGATGAGCCAGTTCGAAGCGGACATGCTGAACTTCGACGTGCCGACCTTCGTCGATCAGTATCGAGCCGAACGGGACTTCTCCGGCCCACACGACCGCCCCGCGTGAGGATACTTCCGCCGAACTGACCTCGCCGAGCAGACACTTGTCTGACAGAGGTTTAAGTGGTGGGCAGCCAACCCTGCTCATATGTCAGCTCGGGAAGAAACGTTCGAATCCATCCGGCAGGCCGTTACCGAGCACGACGCTGGTGAACCGCTCACCGCGCGCGAGATTCTCGAACTCCTCGACGAAACGGACGACAGCGGTGGGGAGTTCGGGAGCACACACGAAATCGCGACCGTTCTCGGACGGCGAGCACGGGCGGGTGACGTACGGGTGATTCGCTCCTCCCCGTACCGGTACGAACTCTAGATTTTTCCACATACCAAACTACAAGACCCCGGGACACGCGCTTCGAGTCGATGCTGGACGAGTTGCTCGGGCGCGCCGAGTTGAAAGAGCGAATCGACGAACTCGAAGACGAGAACCATCATCTCGAACGACGAGCACAAGCCGAGGAGGAACGCCGCTCCGAGGCCGTGACGGAGCGTCAGAACGCCGAGGAGCAGATCAATCGCCTCGAAAGCCGTATCGTCGAACTCGAAGACAGGGTCGAACGGCTAGGGGACGACGAGGAGTCAGTGGAGTTTCGAGGCACCGAGTCGCTTCACGGGAAGCGACTGGACGAGGTGCTGGCCCGTCTCGAACGTATCGAGACGGAACCCGAAGGGGCGCTGACCGCGATGGTGATCGACGACCTGCCGGAGACGGTCCGCGACGCGTTCGGCGACCACGCGCCGCTCGTCGCCCGCGCCGCGCCGTGTTTGGCGCTGACCGACGACGCGGGACTGGTCAGCGCGGCGCTCTCCCCGCCGAATCCCCCGGAGGAGTTCGTCTCGTGGACCGATTCGTTCGATTTCGATTCGGCGTGGTTCCGCCCGGAGGGACGCTTTACCTTCGCGCTCGTCCGCTCCGACCTGTTCGCCATCGCGGAGTACGACGGTCGGGAGCGACTATCGGTTTCGGGCTTCGAAAGCGACGTGAAGGGCGACCACTCGAAAGGCGGCTTCTCGCAGGCCCGGTTCGAGCGGATTCGGGAGGGACAGATCGACGACCATCTCGACCGCTGTCGGGAGAAAATCGACTCGCGCGACGCGGACCGACTGTACGTCGTCGGCCAGCGGACGCTCCTCGCGGAGTTCCGCGACGTCGCCGACCGAACGAAACCGGTCGACGCGACCGGAAAACCGAAAGAGGCGCTGGACGACGCGTTCTACGAATTCTGGACGACGCGGCTGTTTCGGATCTAACCGATTCGGCTATTCCGGATCAAGCCGATTCGGCCGTTCCGGATCTAATCCAACTTCGCGTGAAACAGCAGTCGGCCGCATTCCGGACACATCGCCGTCTCGACTTCCTTTCGCTCGTTCATCCCGAGCGACCCGAGAAGCCCGCCTCGTCGTTCGCTCGTCTTGACGTACGGTTTCCACGCGTCGTTCATGCCGAACTTGACCGGTTCGAGCGAAACGCCACAGTCGGGACAGCGATCACTGCTCGTCATGGGTGATTCGTCGCGGAGAAGCCTCGTGGTCGTTACGATCCGCTCATCCTTCTATCGTCGCGCCGCCACCGACCGCGGTCGGATACGCACGGGCCTCGACGCCCTCGTCGTAGAAGGCGTCGAGCATCGCGCTCGCGATGGCGTTCCGTTTCCCGTCGTGACAGACGGCGAGGACGCTCGGTCCGGCCCCGCTCACGGCGACACCGGTCGCACCCGCGTCGAGTGCGGCGGTTCGGACCTCGTCGAACCCGTCGATGAGCGCCGCCCGCGACCCCGTGACCGACCCGTCTTCGAGTCCCTTCCCGACCAGTTCCGGGTCGTCGCGGAACATCCCGGCGGTCAGCGTCGCGGCGTTGCCCACGGTGCTGACGAGTTCGTCGACTTCGACCGATTGGGGGACGACACGCCTCGCGTCCCGCGTCGAGACGACGGTTTCCGGCAGGCAGGCGACGACCGGAATCGACGCGTCCACCTGCGTGATTTCGTCCTCCGTAACGATCGTGAATCCGCCGAGAATCGAGGGTGCGACGTTGTCCGCGTGGGCTTCGCCCGAGACGGCCGCTTCCCCCTCCGCCGCGACGCGAACGAGTTCCTTTCGCGTGAGACCGCAGTCGTACAGTTCGTTCAGCGCGACGGCGGCGGCGGCGGCGCTGGCGGCCGACGACCCGAGTCCCGACGAGGGTCGGACCCCTTTGTTGATCCGAATGTGTGCGGGCGCGCCGAGTTCCTGGGCGACGACGCCCGCCGTGTTCTTCGCCGGTTCTTCGGGGATGTACTGCCGCCCGACACCCGTTACCTCTATCGTCGTCTCCTCGGCGCGTTCGACCCGCACGATATCCGCGGGTCGTTCCAACGCCAACCCGAACACATCGAACCCACACCCGAGATTGGCACTCGTGGCCGGTGCCCGCACTGTGACCATGCAACACGTATCGAAAGCACGGACAAAAACCTTCGCCTCCGGTCGAAAATTGTCCGACGCTGGCGGGGGTGTATCGAAACGAGATAGGTCGGTTCTATGATTCCGGTTCGGTGCGACGACTTCCACGTTACCGGGAGAGTCGGCTTTAAGATACCGTGCCACCACCGCACATCCATGCAGGTTGCGATACTGGCGCACGAAAAGTTCCCCGGTCGCGCGAAAACGGCGGTCGGAATTCTACGATATGCGGACTACGATGTTGCAGCGGTGCTCGACCGAGACCACCCCGGCGAACGCGTCAACGACCACGTTCCCGACGTACAGGACGCGCCCATCGTCGCCGGAATGGACGACGTGCCGGAGGTGGACGCGCTCATCATCGGCATCGCGCCCATCGGCGGCGGATTCGACGAGTCGTGGCGGTCGGACGTGACGACCGCGCTCTCCCGCGGTTGTGACGTAATCTCCGGACTCCACTACTTCCTCGAAGACGACGAGGAGTTCGCCCGACTCGCCGCGGCGAACGACTGTGAACTCTGGGACGTTCGAAAACCACACGACGACCTCACCGTCAGCCAAGGCATCGCGAAGGACGTGGACGCCGAAATCATCCTCACGGTCGGCACGGACTGCTCGGTCGGCAAGATGACCGCGACGCTTGAACTCGTGCAGGCGGCCCGCGACCGCGGCGTGAACGCCGGATTCGTCCCGACGGGACAGACCGGCATCATGATCGACGGCGGCGGCAACCCCATCGACCGCGTGGTGAGCGACTTCACCGCGGGCGCGGTCGAGGAGACGATTTTGGAACGCGCCGACGAGTACGACTACCTGTTCGTGGAGGGCCAGGGGAGCATCGTCCATCCGGCCTACTCCGCGGTGACGTGCGGAATCCTCCACGGGTCGATGCCCGACAAACTCGTCCTCTGCCACGAGGCGGGCAAGGAGGCCATTCACGGCTACGAATCCGTCTCCCTGCCGCCGATTTCCGAGTACGTCTCGCTCTACGAGGGACTCGCCCGACCGGTCCACGAAACAGAAATCGTCGCCGGAGCCATCAACACCTCCGGAATCGCGGACGACGGGGACGCCCGCGCGGCCGTCGCGGAGTACGGGTCCGAACTCGACGCACCCGCGGCCGACCTCGTCCGTTTCGACGCGGACGCGGTACTGGAGGAAATTCTATGAGTCTCACGACGGCGTTCGAACGGATTTCGCTCCCGCTCGAACACGCCTTCACCATCTCTCGCGGAACGCAGACGACGGCCGAGAACGTCGTCGTCAGGATCGAGGACGACGACGGCAACGTCGGTATCGGCGGGGCCGCACCCTCCGAACACTACGGCGAGACGGCGGCGACGGTCGAGGCGGTCATGCCGGACCTGCTCGACGTCGTGGAGCGGGTGGACGACCCGCACGCGCTCGGCCGCATCGAACGCGAGATGCGCGAGACGGTAAACCGAAATCCGGCGGCGCGCTGTGCGGTGAGCATCGCGCTGCACGACCTCGCCGCGAAACGCACCGGACTGCCGCTGTATCGCTACTGGGGACTGGACCCCGAGGACACGCTCGAAACGTCGTTCACGGTCGGCATCGACACGACCGACGTCATGGCCGAGAAGACGCGGGAGGCCGTCGATGCGGATACGGCACGCTGAAAGTCAAAGTCGGCACCGACCGCGACGAGGAAATCGTCGGCGCGATTCGTGAGGAGGCCCCGGACGCGACGATTCGCGTGGACGCGAATCAGGCGTGGAGTCCGCGCGAGGCGGTACGGAAAATCGAGGCGCTCGCCGAGTTCGACGTGGAATTCGTCGAACAGCCGATTCCCGCCGAGAACCCCGAGGGGATGCGGTTCGTGCGCGAGCGCGCCGCACTCCCCATCGCGGCCGACGAATCCTGCGTCACGCTGGAGGACATCCCGCGAATCGCGGACAAGGCCGACATCGCCAACCTGAAACTGATGAAATGCGGCGGCCTTCGGGAAGCGATGCGGATGATTCACGCCGCGCGGGCGGAAGGCCTGGAACTCATGCTCGGATGTATGATCGAGAGCAACGCCAGCATCGCGGCCGCGTGCCACCTCGTCCCGCTGCTCGACTACGCCGACTTGGACGGCTCGCTCCTCCTCGCGGAGGACGACTACGAGGGCGTTCCCATGCCGAACGGCGTCATCGACCTCGAAACGGGATTGGCTGGAACCGGCGCGCGGAAACGCTAACCCTACTCTTACTCGCTCAGTTTTCCGACCCGTTCGGCTCGAAACCCGACCATCTCGTCGTAACCGTCGGTGGACATCAGGACGGGATAGAACGGCCGGTCGGCGCGGAGTTCGTTGGCCCGGTCGTCCTCTCTTCGGGCGAACACCTCTCCGTCCGCGACGCGGACGAAGTTCTCGCCGACGAACTCGTAGTTCGCGCCCTCCACGGCGTCGAACACCCGGTACAGTTCGGGGGAGCCGGCGTCCGAAAGGGTATCCAGTGCGTCCATCTCGCCGAGGAAGTTCCGGAGGACGCGCTCGGCGTTTCGCTCCGCTCGTTCGCTTCCCCGGTACCCGCACTCGACTGCCACGCCGTCGACGTAGTCGATGAGGCCGCCAGCGAGGTAGCTGATGTCCACGACGCGCCCTACGCCGGTCGCCCGCGCCAGCCGTTTCGTTCGGTCGTTCAGCCGCGTGACGAGCGCGAACGGCTCGGGTTGTGATTCCGTCGAGTGTAAGTCGAGGACGCCACAGCCGTCGAGTTCCGGCAGGAGTTCCGCCGCGAGCCGGGATTCGTGTGTTTTCCCGTTCGGGTCTCCCGGAAAGGCACGGTTCAAATCCTCGTCGATGAATCGGACGTTCTCCGCGATGGCCTCCTCGTTTGCGAGGACGAAGCGAACCGCGCGGGAGAAAGAGGGTTTCTCCGCCAGCACGCGCTCGACGGCCGTCTTTCCGCAGCGTTCGTTGCCGTGCAGGCAGGCGACGACGGCGAGGTCAGGGGTCCCGGCACCGAGGGTCTGGACGCGCATCGATAATCGTGCCACGCAGACCCACGACTTGAGGCTGTGGATTCCCGCACGACGTTGCCTCCTATTCTCGCTTTCGTTCGGTGTCGTTCTCGTCTATTCCCGCTTTTTCTCGTGTTCGGTGTCGTTCTCGTCTATTCCCGCTTTTTCTCGTGTTCGGTGTCGTGGGTTCGGAGTTGAACCTCCTTGTCCGTTATCCCGTGGATGGCCTCGTGCGGAAGCGGGTAGATGTCCTTCGCCTCGTCCTTCCACCCGAGCAGCATCTTGTACTCGTCGAGGAGGCTCGGATGCGGATCGACGTAGGCGATACCGTCCTCGACTTTGGTGACGATGCCGACCTTCTGCTCGTCCACGTTGAACACCGGCTTGTCCACGTCCTCGGGCTTCGGTGATTTTCGCATACGGGTCATACTACTGTCAGCACCTTCATATTATCCGTCGAACGGGGTGCCGTCGTCACCGACCACCTGTCGTGTGAACGTCGTCGCTCGGGTCGTACTCCATCTCTTCGGCGACGGTGCGAACGATTTCGGTCCCGAACTCGCGCTCGACGATGTGGAACGCGAGGTCGATACCCGACGTGACACCGCCAGCGGTCAGGATATCGCCGTCGTCGACGACGCGTGCGTCGACGACGTGTGCCGCTGAGTTCCGGAGGTCGGGGAGTGCCCCGGCGTGGGTGACTGCGGGACGACCGTCGAGAAGTCCCGCACTGGAGAGCAACATTCCGCCGGTGCAGACCGCGGCGATCATCGTTCCCCGTTCGTGGTGCGTCGCCAAAGCGTCGGGAAGGTCGCCTCGTTCCGCTTCCGTCCGCGCTCCCGCCTCGCTCCGGTCGTTCCATCCACCGCCCGGAACGACGATGAGGTCGGGTGAGCGGTCGTCGAGCGTCGCGTCGGGTTCGACACGGAGACCGTGGCTCGCCGTGATTCGTTCCGTTTCCGCGAGCGTACAGAGCGAGACCGTGAGGTCCGAACCGGCATCGCCCGCGTTCTCGAACACTTCGTACGGGCCGATGGCGTCCAACTCGTCGAATCCCTCGAAGAGGACGATAGCGATTTCCATGTTTCGACTATCGATAGGGGGTTTCGGGATAGTAAACCCGCTGGTGAACCGGATATCGAACCCCTGCCAGTCGTGGTTCCTCGTGCCGTCTCAATCGTCGTTCCTCGTGCCGTCTCAACACACTTATCTGGCGCGTGGCGCGTACCCAACCGCATGAGCGATATCGTTGTCACGCTCCCGGACGGTGCCGAACTCCAGATGGAGGACGGTTCGACCGTGGAGGACGTGGCGTACGAAATCGGCCCCGGACTGGGCAAGGACACGGTGGCAGGTGTCGTGGACGGCGAACTCGTGGACAAAGCGACGCCGCTGTCGGCGGACTGCCGACTCGTCATCGTCACCGACCAGAGCGACGAGTACCTGAGCGTCCTCCGTCACTCCGCCGCCCACGTCTTCGCACAGGCGCTGAAACGACTTCACCCGGAAGCGAAACTCACCATCGGCCCGTGGACCGACGAGGGCTTCTACTACGACATCGCGAACGTGGAACTCGACAGCGACGACCTCGCCGCAATCGAGGACGAGGCCCACGACATCATCGCCGAGGACCTCGACATCGAGCGCACCGAGAAGTCCCGCGAGGAAGCGTTCGACTTCTACGAGGACAACGAGTACAAACAGGACATCCTCGACACCGAGGCGGCCGACGACGACTCGATATCCTTCTACGAACAGGGCGAGTTCACCGACCTCTGTAAGGGTCCGCACGTCTCCTCGACGGGCGAAATCGGCGGCTTCAAACTCCTCGAAACCTCCGCGGCTTACTGGCGCGGCGACGAGGAGAACGACACGCTGACCCGCGTCTACGGCACGGCGTTCCCCTCCGAGAAGGACCTCGAACAGTACCTCACGAGAGTCGAGGAAGCCGAGGAGCGCGACCACCGCAAACTCGGCAAGGAACTCGACCTGTTCTCCATCGACGAGACGACCGGCCCCGGCCTCCCGTTGTATCACCCCAACGGGAAGACCATCCTGCGCGAACTGTCGGACTACGCGGGCGAACTCAACCGCGGCGCGGGCTACGACGAGGTCGAGACGCCCCACCTGTTCCGCACTGAACTGTGGAAGAAGTCGGGCCACTACGACAACTACGTGGACGACATGTTCCTCCTCGACGTGAACGACGAGGAGTACGGCCTGAAGCCGATGAACTGCCCCGGCCACGCGACCATCTTCGACCAACACAGTTGGAGTTACCGCGACCTGCCGATCCGCTACTTCGAGAACGGCAAGGTCTATCGGAAGGAACAGCGCGGGGAACTCTCCGGCCTCTCCCGCGTCTGGTCGTTCACCATCGACGACGGCCACCTGTTCGTGCGCCCTGACCAGATCGAACGCGAGATTCGCCAAGTGATGGACCTCATCTTCGAGGTCATCGAGACGTTCGACTTGGACGTGGAAGTCGCGCTCGCCACCCGCCCAGAGAAGTCCGTCGGCAGCGACGAACTCTGGGAGCACGCCGAGGAGCAACTCCGCTCCGTCCTCGAATCCAGCGGCATGGACTACGACATCGAAGCGGGCGACGGCGCGTTCTACGGCCCGAAGATCGACTTCGGCTTCGAGGACGCTCTTGGTAGGGTTTGGGACGGCCCAACGGTCCAACTCGACTTCAACATGCCCGAGCGCTTCGACCTGAGCTACGTCACCGAGGACAACGAGGAGGAGCGCCCGGTCATGATCCACCGCGCGCTGTACGGTAGCTACGAGCGCTTCTTCATGGTGCTCATCGAGCACTTCGACGGCAAGTTCCCGCTCTGGCTCTCGCCGGAACAGGTCCGCGTGCTCCCCGTCAGCGACGACAACCTCGGCTACGCCCACCGCGTCGCCAACCAACTCGGTGACTTCCGTGTGGAAGTCGAGGACCGCTCGTGGACCGTCGGCCGAAAGATCCAGCAGGCCCACGACGACCGCGTCCCGTACATGATCGTCGTCGGCGGCGACGAGGAGGAAGCAGGCACGATTTCGGTTCGTGACCGTCTGGAACGCGAGGAAAAGGACGTTTCGTTGGAGGAGTTCCGCGAGCATCTGGAAGAAGAACGCGACGAGAAGAGTACGGACCTCGCGTTCTTGGACTGAACCCCTGTGGTATTTCCCTAAGCGAGTTTTTCACGTGGAATCGACCGTCACGTCGTCCAATCACTCGATTTCTAGCTGGCCACTCCCACTATCTCCCTCTCCGCTGTTCTCGTCCCATTCGAGTTCGAACTCGATACTCAATTCACCGGGTCCGTCCGTCGGTCCCTCACGTTCGGCTTTGACCTCGAACGTCGGACGAGTTGGTGGCTCCATCGTCACGGACTCGGACCCCGATTTGAGCGTAATCGCGTCGCCTTGTTCCAACTTCTCGGCTACACGGCGAAGGTACGTTGCGATTTCTTCTCGACTCTGATCGCTCTCCGATTTGAACAGAACTTCTTCGGGCATGTAGACGTATACACAGCCCATACTGATAACTGCACCCTCTGCTTGGACCGCTCTGCTGAACTCATCCTCTGCACTGACACCATACTGCCCCGAACAAATCTCGAACGAACCACTCACCCAACCGACCCACTTTCCCGTCCACCTCGTCGCTTCCGCTCGTCTCCCGTCGAACGAACGGCCAGATTCACTCTATCCGCGCACGGAGGTCGTTCGCTACCTGTTCGGTCCCCGAATCGCCGCCGATATCGGGGGTTCGCCGCGGCGCTCGTCTCGGCCAGTTGGTTCGCGACGGCGGTCCGCAGCGCCCGTGCGACCGCCTGTTCGTCGAGGTGGCCCCAGAGGAGCTCCCACGAAAGCACCGTTCCAATCGGGTTCGCGATACCCTCGCCCATGATGTCGAAGGCGCTCCCGTGAACCGGTTCGAACATCGACGGGTACTCTCCTGTCGGGTCGATGTTCGTCGACGGAGCGAGACCCATGCTTCCGGAGATACCCGCGCCGAGGTCGGTGAGGATGTCTCCGAAGAGGTTCGAGGCGACGATAACGTCGAACTCCTCCGGTCGCCTGACGAAGTCCATGCTGGCCGCGTCTACGAGCAGCCGTTCGACGTCGACTTCGGGATAGTCCCGATGAACTTCGGTTACGATCTCGTCCCAGAAGACCATCCCGTGCGCCTGTGCGTTGGATTTCGTGATGCTGGTGAGTCGTCCTTCGCGCTCGACCGCGGCGGCGAACGCCGCGCGGACGATACTCTCGGTGCCTTCGCGAGTGTAAAGGGCACTCTGGATCGCGACTTCGTTCTCGAAGCCCTGGTATTCCCTGCCGCCCACGTCGGCGTACTCTCCCTCCGTGTTCTGTCTGTAGACGACGAAGTCGATATCCCCGTCGGCGTAGTTTCGCAGCGGACTGGTAACGCCCTCGAACAGGTAGGTGGGACGTTTGCAGACGTGTTGCTTGAATCCCTTCGTGATCTCTAGTCTGAGCCCACGCAAGGTCACGTGGTCGGGGACGTCGGGGTGTCCGACTGCACCGAGAAAGATGGCGTCGTAATCACGGAGTTCGTCGAGTCCGTCCTCCGGCATCATCGTCCCCTCTTCGAGGTATCGCTCGGATCCCCAATCGTACAGGGTCGTCTCGAACGAGACGTCGCATGCGTTGGCCGCGGCCTCGACGACCGGCATCGAGCACTCGACGACTTCGGTTCCGACACCGTCACCCGGAATCACCGCTATCTCATATGACATTAGCTACCATAAAACAGGCCATCACAAGGGTGTTATGAATCTCGACGTGTCGTGAATCCCGGTGTACCGTGGTGTTCGCAATGTCGAAATCCGTACTTCCAACCGACCCACTTCTCACTCCAACTCGTCGCTCCGCTTCGTCTCCCGCAGGATGAACGGTCCGATCGAAAGCGTCCGCTTGGCCACCGTCGCAATCCTGAGAATAAACGCCAGCAGGATCATGAACGGCGTGATCGCAATCGTGGACGCCAGACTCACGGTCAGCACGTCGTTGCTGATGCCGAACGTGTAGCCCGGAATCGCCCTCGCGTCGAAGTAGATTATCATCGAGATGGTGACCACGAGCGCGGGGACCGCCGTGTACAGCATGGCCCGCGAGAGGTTGACGAGTTCCCACTGGAAGTAGAGCGTCTTGAAGTGCTCGCGCGCCGGTCCGAAGAAGGTGAGCGATTCGATGATGTCCTCGAAGGCGTCGTTCGCCTCCTCGGAGAGCGCATCGGCGTGTTTGTGGCGGATCTTTCGCGCGAGGAAGACCTTCCACGAGTAGTTGAAGTTGAGGATGGCCGAGAGAACGTCGAACGTCCCAAACTGCGTGTCTTCGAGCGAGTCGCTCACCTCGTCCGCGTTGCCCGTCAGGCCGTCGACGTAGCTCCGAATCTCCTCTTTGAGGTCCTCGTCGCGGCTCTCGTCCACGGCGTCGGCGAGCGTGTTCGCCCGCGATGCGGTTTCGTCGAGGAGCGCTTTCATGAACGACGCCGGTTCGGGCGGTGCGGCCGGAACGTCGAGCGCGTCTTCGATTTCCCGGCGGAACTCCATCGCCCCCTCCATCCGACTCTGTTGGTCGCCGACCGGCCCGAGTTCCTGCGAGAGGACGAGTTGGTTCAGCGTCACGACGAGGGTCACGCCCGTGATGATCGCGCCGACGAAGCCCTGAAACACCGTATCCACTGCGTCGTCGCTCGGGCCGATGTACTGTTGCAGCGGCGACGGGTCGAGCACGCCCAACACGACCAGCGCCACGAAGACGGCTATCAGAGTACCACCCGCGACGAACCATCGGTTCGCCTCCATCAAAATCCACAGCTTCACCCGGCTCTCGTTCGCTCGCTCGCGCATCGTGTCCCCGGGTTGTGCGCTCCCACCAGAATCGCTCATGGGAAACGAAAAGTCGAGTACGTTGAAATAGACTCTTGCCGAATACGGTTGTTTTTGCCGGAGGGATTACGAATTGTTTTGTTCGGTCTCGCTCTCGGCGTCCGATTCCGATTCCGATTCCGATTCTTCCGCGGCGACTTCCGCTTCGATATCCGAGAGGTCGATTTCGTCGCCATCGGAGGACGTGGATGCCGGTTCTTCTTCGGGTTCGTCCTCGATTCCCATGTCGGCTTTCAGCGTCTCCAGTTCGGAATCGACTTCGCCGCTCGTGCGCATCTCTTCGAGTTCGCGGTCGAGGCTGCTTTTATCCGAAAGCGCATCCTCGAACGCGCCGGTGTCCTGCAGTTCGTCCATCGCTTCCGCACGGGCTTCCATGTCCTCCGTCTTCTCCTCGGCACGCTCGATGGCCATCCCGACGTCTTGCATCTCGTCGCCGACGCCGGTCATCGCCTCGGAGACACGGCTGTTGGCTTCCGCGGCCTCGTAGCGGGCTTTCATGCTCTCCTTCTTCGTACGGAACTCCTCGATGCGGTTCTGGAGTTCGTTCTTCTTCTCCACGAGGTTGTCCTGCGTGTTCTGGAGTTGCGCGATCTGACTCTCCAGGTCCTCGATCTGGTTCATCTTCTGCTTTTTCTTTTCGAGGGCCTGTCGGGCCAAATCCTCGCGGTCCTGCTTGACCGCTTGGCGCGCCTGATCGTTGTGCTTCTCGACGTTCTCTTCGAGGCGGCGCTTCTGGATTTCGAGGCGCTTTTTCTGCGTCGTGAGGTCCGCGATGCCCTGTTTGACGTCCTGTAGTTCATCGCGCATCTGCTCGTAGGAGTAATCGAGCGTCTCGGTCGGGTCTTCTGCCCTGTTGAGGACGGCGTTTACCTTCGAGCGGACGACGTACGACATGCGTGAGAGTACTCCCATACCACTATATTCAGAACCCGACCTTTAAAATCCTCACCAAGCTAACACGCCAGTGTGACTTCGAACAAAGTCGTCGTCCCCGGCGTCCGGGACGTACGGGGGTCGTTGGACGTGCCTGATGGGGAGACGGACGGGGTAATAGTCGCCTGTCCACCCCATCCGCAGTTCGACGGCAACCGAAACGACAACCGACTCGTCGCACTGTCGGAGTACCTCACGGACCACGGTGTCGCCTGTCTGCGCTTCGATTACGGCGATTGGGACGAAGGCTACGGCGAGCGCGAGGACGCCCGCAACGCCATGCGCTTTGCGCGCGAACGCTACGACTCGGTCGGAATCTTCGGCTTCAGTTTCGGCGGCGCGATAGCCACCCTCGCGGGCGTGGACGAGAACGCGGATGTCATCGCACTTCTCGCACCCGCCTCCCGACTCACCGACGATTTGGACGCCGCGGCCGCGCTGGACGACGTCGAAGTCCCGCTGAAAGTCCTCTACGGCACGCGGGACGATTTGGCGGACTGGGAACCGCTCGTCGAGCGCGCGGACGAACTCGGCTTCGAGACCGAGGAGTTCCCCGCCGACCACTTCTTCATCGGACAGGAACAGAAGGTAGCGAATCGACTCGGAGAATTTCTCGTTGCGCGACTCGAAAGCCCCGCGTAGACGCGACGACACGCCGTTTGACTCGATGGAAACCGAATCGTAAGCGGCGGCACGCGAACCGACGTTACAGCGATTCGGCGAGTTCGGTCAGTCGGTCGCTCCCGTCGCGGTAGAACGGCACACCGTGGCCCATCGCGGCGATTTCGAAGTCAGGTGCGCGGGACTGGAGGGAAAGGATGCTGTCGTGTACCGCTTCGGTGTCGTAGCTCATCGCCCACGCGGAGGCGGTCAGTTTTCCGTGATCCTCGAAAACGAGGTCCCCGAGGAAGGCGGTGCTCAGCGATTCGCTGACGTAGGCGAGGTGCCCGGGCGAGTGCCCCGGCGTGGCGTAGGCCGTGAAACTCCCGATTTCGTCGCCGTCCGCTACGGGATGGACTTCGGTGTCGGGTCGGGAAAGGAGCGCGCCTGCCACGCGTTGGACCGCTCCCTTGTGGTTGTGCCAGTCGGGCGCGTCCGCACCGGTGACGAGCGGAGCGTCCGCTTCGCCGACGTATATCGGCGCTTGGAGCGGCAGGCGGGCGAGCGCCCCGACGTGATCGAAATCGTAGTGCGTGATGAGAACGCGGTCGACGTCGTTGATGGAGTAGCCCGCGTCCCGCACCTCGCGCATGATGTCGCCGCTGTCGAAGGGCGTCCCGGCGTCGACGAGGGTCAGATCGCCGTCGTCGTCTGCGAGATAGCAGTTGACGCCGCCGAGGTCGAGCCACCACACGTCGTCCGAGAGTTGTGTCACCATGCGAGGTGGTACGACGGCTAGCCACTTGAGCATGAACGGGTGATTCTTCCAACGTACGGACGAACGGTCTTCCAACGCACGGACGAACGGTTGCCACCGCGTGGGCACGAACGGACGGTTTTTGGTCGTCCGCCACGCAACAGGTGGTATGGGAACGCCACTACCAACCGAAACCGGTGAAGTAGATCGGTGGCGGGCGATGAAAGCAGTCGTTCCGTTTCTGGCGCTCGGGTTGATAGACTTGGTGCTCATTCTCGGTTGGGGACTCAACCCGCTCTGGGGGTTCGCCATCCTCCCGCCGATGATCTTCATCAGCGTGCTGGCGTGGATCAGCTTCAAATCCGGATTCATCGACGAGAACGCGAGCGCGGAGTACTACGAGGGGGAGTAGCGTGCGCGACCGCTATCCCGACCTCGACCCGGACGATGGAGAGGTACTAACCGAGGAACTGGTCGTCACCGACGACGTGCTCGTGAAGACCTTCGCGCTCGGCCCCGGCGCGGAACTCAGCCCGCACGAACACGGCGACAGCACGAACGTCTTCCACGTCCTCTCCGGCGAGGTGACCGTGATTCAGGACGGCGAGGAGGAGACGGTGTCGGCACCCGGAGTGATTCTGCACGAGCGCGGTGTGAGCCACGGCGCGCGAAACGATTCGGACGAGCGTGCGATTCTGACGGCCAGCCTCTGTCCGCTTCCGTGACGGCGAGACGGGGTCGATTTTGGACGGCGTCGCGTCCCACTGGTCGCTGCCTCACTGAAATATCGTCCCGTCGTCTGTACTTTCGTCCAACTCCACGACGGACCCCTAGCCGAGGTGACCGCTTTCGGAACGATTTTGAAACCGCGATACATCCTCGCATGCATGAACCGAATCATCGGGGAGCGCGAGTTGGATGAAACCCCGTTCTCCGCGGAAGAGGCGCGAGAAACCTACCGGCAGATGGTTCTCGCCCGGCGATTCGACGAGCGCGCGATCGCGCTCCAACGACGCGGCTGGATGAGCAGTTGGCCGCCGTACCGCGGACAGGAAGCCTCGCAAGTCGGTGCCGCGCTGGCGATGGCCGACGACGATTGGCTCTTCCCGACCTACCGCTCGAATGGACTGCAGGTCGCGCGCGGCGTCCCGATCAGCGACATCCTGCTGTTCCGCCGTGGCCGACCGGAGTTCAACTCCGGCCACGACATCCCGACGTTCCCGCAGGCGGTTCCTATCGCAACACAAATCCCGCACGCGGCGGGCGCTGGCATGGCGATGAACTACCGCGGCGACGAGAACGCCGCCCTCTGTTACTTCGGCGACGGGGCGACGAGCGAGGGCGACTTCCACGAAGGGCTGAACTTTGCGGGCGTGTTCGACGCGCCGGTCGTCTTCTTCTGTGAGAACAACAACTGGGCCATCAGCCTCCCGCGACACAAACAGACCGCGAGCGAGAGCATCGCGGTGAAAGCGCAGGCCTACGGATTCGACGGCGTGCAGGTCGACGGCAACGACCCGCTGGCGGTTCGCCAGACGGTCACCGAAGCGCTCGAATCCGCCCGACACGGCGAACCCGTCCTCGTGGAGAGTCTGACCTACCGACAGGGTGCCCACACCACGAGCGACGACCCGAGCAAGTACGAGGACGTGGAGAAGGAACTCCCGGCGTGGCGGAAGATGGACCCCCTCGAACGCTACGAGTCGTGGCTCACAGAACAGGACCTCATCACCGACGAGTTCGTGGAGGAGGTCCACGACGAGGCGGACGAACAACTCGCCGAAGCCGTCGAGGAAGCGGAGGCCGTCGAAGACGTGGACCCGCACGACGTGTTCGACCGGGTGTACGCCGACCTCCCGCCGCGACTCCGCGAGCAGCGCGGGTGGCTCGATTCGTTCCTCGAAGACCACGACGTGTACGAACTGGAACACTGAGAAAAACGGGACCCCCGGACCCGTGTACCGAGCATCAATCGATGGAGATGTACGTTTTCGTGTCCACGACGCCGTCGAGTCCCTGAATCGACGAGGAGGAAGTCTGGAGTACTTCGTACACCTCGTCCGCGTCCACCTCGACGACGATGTCGTAATCCCCGGCGACGATGTGTGCCTCCCCGACGTTCTCCAACTCGCGCACCGAATCGAGCAATCCCTGTGACTTTCCTGCGGCCGTGTTCACCATGATAAATGCATGCACCATTATGGTGTGTGATACTCTATCATTCGAGAAAAACCTTTGCCCGGCGACGGTAGCTACCGCCGGTTCATCGGTGCTATCACGGACGGAGAGCGGCCAACTCCGGAGGAAAATTTGACGGGGGTTCGTCTCCGGAGAAAGCTTATTTACCCCCTCTGCCGTACAACCGTTCATGCGATTCGTTATCATAGGTGCCGGGAGGGTCGGCCTACGAACCGCTCGTGTCCTCCGCGAGGAGGGACACGAGGTGACGTTGGTCGAAAACGACACGACGAAGGCAAAGCGTGCGCGCACCGACGGTTTCGAGGTCATCGAAGGGGATGGGTCGCGTGAGGCGGTGCTCCAACAGGCGAATCTCGATGATGCGGACGCGCTGGGTGGGTTGACGGGTGATCTGAACGTCAACTTCGCGGCTTGTTTGATCGGTAAACACCACGGCTGTCGGACCATCCTCCGGATCGACGAGGATTACCGCGAGGACATCTACCGGAAGTACGCGAGCGACGTGGACGAGGTCGTCTATCCGGAACGCCTCGGCGCGATCGGCGCGAAGAACGCGCTCCTCGGCGGAAACATCCGTGCGATCGCCGATATCGCACAGAACTTGCAGGTGGTCGAACTCACCATCACCGAGGAATCTCCCATGCGCGGGTACTCCATCAGCGAACTCGAACTCCCCGCGAACTCGCGCGTTCTCGCGTTCGGCAAGCGCGACGAACGGATGGGGATTCCGCTCTCCGACGACTCGCTCGAAGTCGGTGACAGGGTCGCCGTCCTCGCCGACTTCGACGTCCTGGGTGACGTCCGCAAAATCCTCGTCGGCGACGGTAGTCGAGCGACTCCGGCAGGAGGTATTTAAAATGGTTGCCGCATACATCATGGTCAAGGCGAATACGGGCGAGGCGGACCGACTGAAGAACGCGATTCTCGACATTGAGGGGGTCGAGGACGCCCACATCGTCGCCGGGGACGTCGACATCATCGTCAAGGTCGATGTCGACAACCCCGCCGAAGTCAAGACCGTCGCTGCCGACGGTATTCAGGGCGTACAGGGCGTCGAGGACACCCAAACGTACATCTCGATGGATTGAGGTCCCGACGGAAAATCAGTCGTACTGCTGGTGTGCCCGGTTCAACATTCCCGCCGCTGGCTCACCGTACTCGTAGCCCGGAACGATCCCTTGCATCCACGTCCCCTCGGCGAAATCCACGATAGCCTTGGCGTCGTCGGCCGCCTTGTCGCTCCCCGAGAACTCGACCGAGAGAACTACTTCGTCCCCGTCGCGCTCGACCGTCGGCGGCGTCGCATCGTCCGCCGAAACGACGCTGTGAGCGTCTTCCAACCGTAGTTCGAGCGTTTCGAACCAGCCGGATTCGACCACGTCGGCGACCGGTTCGTCCGTCACGACGGCCGACAACGTCGGCATTCGTACGGTCACTTCGATGCTATCGTCCACCGTGACAGAGCCGTCGAACGGCGTCGTGGTTACGACGTACTCCTCGTCGTCGTCTTCGAATCCGTCGTGGAGACGAAACGCCCGTTCGACCGCGTCCTTCCGATTCATTGGTCCCGTTAGGGAGGGGAGAGGGAAGGGCGTTACGAGAGGTCCCGACGGACGTCGATCTCGGACGACCACCGCATCTCGTCGTCGTACATGACCGGCGTCTCCGCGAGACCGAAACACCGTTGCAGTTCGTCTCCCGTGAGCGTGAACGTCGGGAGATCGCCGCCGACGAGGAAGTATCGTTCTACGCCGTCGATGAACGGCATGGCGAACGATCCGATCGGGTTCCGACTCGTCGGAAACATGCGCATACGGAACTCGTACTCGTCGCCGCCCAACGGTTCGACGAAGAAGATGGTCGGTGCACTCTCCGACTGGACGACTTGGATGCCGCCGTCACCCACGACGACGTACTGATTGCCGACGAGTCGGCGACGCTTGGCGATCGAAAGCGCCGCCCGGAGCGGGAACCCGGCGTTGAGCAGTCTGGCAATCGTCCGTCCGATGACCGTCGCGCCGGCGTTTCCTATCTCGCTGTACGTGACGATGCCGCCGACGCTTCCCGCCTCGACGAGTCGCTTTCCGGGGACGTAGGACCGACACGCGTTCAACAGGAACATGTCCACGCCGATGTCTCCGACATCGGCGGGGTGGAGCAGTCCGTCGTGGCAGACGAACGCCTCGTTTTCGACGTGGCCGATGTAGTGGAAGAAGTCCGTCGGTTCTCGAAGATGGTTTCGAAGCTCCGCCGTCGAGCAGTTCTGTTCGACGGTCACGTCGAACGGCAGTCGGTCGCGGTTGCCGTACAGGGTATCCTGATACTCCGCCCGCATCTTCGGGTCGTTGCAGACGATGGTGATTTTGGCGTCGTCCGCCGACTCCTCGCGGTCCAACCGGTGTTCGAACCCGGACGGGAGCAATTTGTTTCCACCGACCGGTGCACCGTCCCCGAGCCACGCGTGTTCGAGCGTGTCGGTGTCCGACGGGAGGACGTACCGTTCGTTCGGAACCGGTGACGACGGATACGTCGGGTTCGTTTCCGTCGTCCGCGTGAATTCGTTGATAGCAGTCGGTGATGCGACCGCGCTTTTCGCTTCTCGGCTCCGTGTCTTCACGTCGATAACCGGCAAGTCCCTGAGGACGTACGGGAGCTGTGCTACGTTTTTGGCTTCGGCGGTAAGTTGTAGCGTGAGCCGCCACGTCGGAAGTTCGTCCTCGATGAGCGAAAACGGTACGTCGAGATACGCATCGAGTTGCTCGGCGAGCGACGCATCGTAGAGGGCTGCAAAGTCGAGATCGAGCATCGATCCGACCTGCTCGCGTTCGTGCAACTCGACTCGATACAGTCCCTCCGTTCGGGTGAGACAGTCGAGGAACAGCGTCTGTTTGAGGACCCGCGCCACTTCGCCCTCGAACCCCCGTTCGGGATGATCGAGCGAGTGGATGCCCCTGTTCGTGACGATTCGGGGTGTCTCGCCGGGAACGACGGTCGCCCCGAGATAGTACGCGAGCGGGACGACGGGGAAAACGAACTCGTATTCGGGTGGAACTTCGATGGTGATGCCCGTCTCCGGTGGTTGCAGGTCGTCCGGAATCCGAAGTTCGTCGCCGAATTCGACCACCGGGGGATGGCCCCTGAGGGTCGGAAACGAGCGCTCGGGGGAGAACGTCTTCAACGCCGACCCGAACGTCGAGACGGCGGCCATCACGTCCGCCGGATCGGTCGTCGTCGTCACCGTTCCCGCCGGTCGGGTGTGGTCCGACCGAGCGCCGATTTCGACGGCGACTTCGTCGCCGAACGAGATGTGGAATTCGTCGCCCCGAAGCTCGAACGTGACGGACGATTCGACGCGTAAATACGTCTTCACCTTCGTCGTCAGTTCGATGTAATACTCACTGCTGGGGAGCGTTACTTCCTTTTCGTAGTCGACAGCGGCGATCAGTTCCCCGGATTCGTCGCGGACGTAGGCGGAGATGACGAACGGGAACTCGATCCGATCCGTCCGGATGCGAGCGACGGCACCGACCGGTGCGTCGAACTCTTCGACCGGGACGGGTTGTGGGGTCACCGGTCGAGTCGTACCGATCGAGTACTGACTCCGTTCGAGTGGGTCGATGATGGTCAACCCGACGGGGTCGTCCCGTAGTTGGAAGAGAGGTTGGACGCTTGTTCCGACGGTATCGGAAACGGGTACGTCACTCATTGTTGGATGGTTTCAGAGGTCGAACCACTCGGTCGTATGATTCGTTTCACGGAGATACCAGCGCTGTTCCGGGCCGCTCTCCCCCGCGCGGAGTTCGATTATCGCGTCGAACTTGTGGGCTATCGCGGTGACTTGGGGAGACTCTCGCTCGATGGGGAGAACGTAGTGGGCCATTCCGGCGACGTCCTTGATGCGCTCGCAGATCGGACCGAGGAACGCATCGACTTCGGCGTCGTCGTGGTTTTCCACCAACGGACGGAGCGTGTCGAAGCAGAATCGAAGCTCCGCAGGGGCAAAGCCCCCATGACTCTCGTCGAGTTTATCGATGGTCTCGATGATCCTGTTTCGAAACTCACCGATATCGCCGTCGACGCGTTCGACGGTCAGGGTGTCCGACATCGTCGATTCGGTGCCAGCGGACCGCGCACCGGTATGATAGTCCACGACGTGAGCGTTGGAACCCATGCCGTTGGCCATCGCGAGGCGACTGCGTGCCGTCGCGATGCTCCGGTCGTGGAGCGCGAAGAGTCGCGTCCGATCGTGTGCCATCTCACCGAGAAGCGGAACGCTGGCCGCGTCGATCACGGAATCCGGAACCGCCCCGACGACGAGGAGATTCCCCCCGAGTTGCTTGATACGCGCCAAGCCGGGTTGCACCGTGATGGTTCCGTCACCACGGATGGTCACGTGATGACCGTACAGCGAAAACGAGAGTCGTCCACCCCGTCGCGCCACGCCGTCGTCGCGTGGTTTGAAGAGCCTGTCGAGCGCCTCCGGATCGATGACGTCGTAGAGTTGTTCGGGGATGTCCGAAGGTTCGACACCCGCCACGTCCGCAACAGCCACCGTTACCGTCGTACTGAGAGACTGCGGGCCGGTAAGGTCGTGTTGCACGCGATGGACGTCGCGTTCGTCAGAGGGACCATCCTCGTTCATATACTTTGTAAGCGTCGGCGAGCAACAGTCAAAAATCCATCGTCAATGACCCGACACGGGATTTGGGAAGTTCACCGGAAATCGTCGAATAGTATGGGGATTCTGACTTCAGAACCGATTAGAAATAGTTGGTGTAGGATCCCGATTGTCTTTTTATTGATACCCGCGTGAGTGCTCGGGCGGGTGCGAAGATGCCACGGAAATACCGAGAGACGGGGCGAACGAGACGAACTAGGACGATCCTTCCGTCCTCCTGGGAGTTGTATCGAGGAGAACTTCGACGTCGTACGAGCGGACGAAGATTGGGTCAGTCGTCGGTGACATCACTCGACCCACGAGTACGCACGGGAGGACAACCACGGAACCACGATCAACAGCACGCCGAGACAGCCCACGAGGAGCGCCACGGTATCGCCGAGCGTCCACTCGTTCGTCGTGCTTTCACCGCCATTCGACGGCGGATTTGGTCCGCTGGAATCGCCCCCAACCGTCGAGTTCGTCGTCGCGGGTATCGTTTCCGTCCGTGTCCTCGTTCGTCGGTTGGTAGTCGCCCACGTCGTTTTTCGTCCTGCACTGGTCGTCGCAGTCTTCGTAGACGCCGGTGGTTCCGTCGTTTCGGTCGTGCTCGGAGCCGTTTTCGTCTCGGTCGTCGCTGTCGTGGCCGTCGGAACCGCGGTGGCCGTCGGTGTGGCAGTCGTCGCGGTCGTCGTCCGTGTCGTCGCTGGGACTGTCGTCGTAGTTGCCGTCGTGGTTGCCGTCGTCGTGGTGGTCGCTGTCGTCGAAGTCGAGGTTTGCGTAGTCGTTGGAACCGTCGTGGTGGCAGTGGCCGTCGTCGAAGTCGTGGTTTGTGTGGTCGTTGGAACCGTCGTCGAGGTCGCTGTCGTCGAGGTCGTGGTTTGTGCGGTCGTGGTGGTCGTCGAAGTCGTGGTCGTCGCCGTCGATGTCGTTCCAGTTGCACTCGTCGTTGTCGATGTCGGTGTCGTTGTAGCCGTTGCAGTCGCTGTCGTCGCCGTGGCTGTGGCCGTCGTCGTTCCGTTCGTCGTCGTGTTGGTTGTCGTCCCGTTCGTCGTCGTTCTGTTAGTTGTCGTCGTCCCGTTCGTCGTCGTATTACCGGCCGCGGCGGAGGCGACTTGCGGTCCGTCGGGTCCGCCAATCGTCGAACTCGATATTCCGGCGAGAAGGAGTCCCGCAATGGAGACGAGGAGCAGCACGCGGGCTGTCGAAGTTCGCATGTGAACAGGGGACATAGATCGCTGCTCATCGATTCCCATCATCGACTGATTATTGTTACGATTATCCATGCAAAACTGCAGAATACTACGATATTTTTCGAGAAATTACCCTGTTTGTGGTCTATTTATGGAAGGGATTCTAAAACTACCAATTCATTGATAAAGGAACTCACACACCAATGATCAATAGTTGCCATCTCTCCATCGAAGGGATTCGAGCGGGTATTATTTACTCACTGAACGGATTCGATCCTCTTCCAGTATAGTTCGGTAGGGGGACAATTCGATGCTCGTTGAATTCAGATCACAGCAGCGCGGCTTCCTGTCGCTTTTTCACGACCACTGGAATCGACGTCGTATCGGTCTGACCGGCAAACGTCACGGTCACGGTCACGTGGTCGGGGAGCTTCCGCACCATCTCTTTCTGCGTCACCCCCGGCCGGTCGGTGCAGTCGAGACGAACCAATCCCCGTCGTGAGACGACAGGCCGGACGAGGTATATGCGTCGTCGAAAATCACTTCGATGCGCCGTTGAACCCTCCGGATCGCAATCCCCCCGGCTTTCATCTCTCCCCACTGCTCGAACGGCTCCGTCGCGTACGCAACCGCACCCGAACTGTTCCGGGCGGTCACGACCCTGACCTCGTTCGTCTTCGGGAGGTATTCGGCGTCCGTATCCTCGACGGTCGTTCGTACGTCGAGTGGCTTTCCGGTGGCTCGAACCCCGGGAAGCGGGGACAGACTGGCAGCGATTTTCTCCTTCGTGAACCCGTTCACCTGCGAGCCGACGAGGCCGAGTCCGGCCGCCGTACAACCCGCCGCGAGGAAGGCCCGTCGTGAAGAGGGGGACATTGTTGTTTCCACGAATAACGAGAATAAATGCTTTGTGCGAAAAATCCTTGCTCCCTGCTCATCGGGTGTGTCATCCCCTGTTTCGGTCGAAGCCAAAAATACGCGATCAGGAACGCTATTCCCTCCTACTCGAACACCACCTCCGGCGGCACTCGATGGCCGCAGGGCCACACCCGCGCGAAGCCCGGACCCGTACCCGTGGCGATTGCGATCGGTTCCTCACAGCGTGGACACCGCTGAACGGTACCCTTTTCTTTCGCAGAATCGTTTGTGCACATGCTTCGGTAGCGCCGAAGCAAGCGGGGTCGGAGCTCTTACCTCCGGCCTTTCGGCATAACCCGCTCGCTTCGTTGAATAAATGCCATTCTACGGGAATAATTCTATCGGTTAGGTGTTTCGATGTTGGAAAATGCGAGGGATGGGATTCGAACAACGACCGGACATGCTCACTGCGTTGTGCGCGCCCGGTCTAATTCGAACCCATCCGATCGATTCGCACGGCGCGACGGTTCGTCGCGCGACTCATGCGAGGGATGGGATTCGAACCCATGGACGTCTACACGAGCGGGTCTTAAGCCCGCCGCCGTTGGCCTGGCTTGGCAACCCTCGCGCGTCAGTCGATTGCCGCTTCCCCTGCAAGTGGGTTTCGGTTGGTACACGGCCCCCTCGTTTATTCGCGTTCCCGCCGAAATCACGTCCATGCTCGTCTTCTCGCGCGAAGTGTACGATATGCTCGTCAGCCGTGCGCGTCGGGGTCGCCCCGACGAGATTTGTGGAATCCTCGCGGGATCACGCGACGAGCGGGCCGAAGTCGGGGGCGTGTATCACGCCGAAAACGTCGCGGCGGACACGCGCACGAACTACGAGATAGACCCGGAGGAGCAACTCGCTGTCATGGATCGGATCGAAACGGACGGCTCCGAGGTGGTCGGCTTCTATCACTCCCATCCCATGGGTCCCGACGCGCCCAGCGAAACCGATGCCGCCGACGCGACGTGGGACGGCTACTCCTACGTCATCGTCTCGCTGAACGGCTCCCATCCGTTCGTCGGGTCGTGGCGCTGGACCGGCGAGGCGTTCGAACCGGAAGTCGTCCAACTCCGATAGCACGAGCCAACTAGGGGGTGGCTTTTTGAGGGCGCTCCGAACACAGGGGGCATGGACCGGAGCGAACGAACGGGAACCGAACGGTTGGACGACGGCGAACGGTTGAACGACGGCCACCGCGCGCTGTTGGCACTCCAACGCTGTCGAACCGTCCACGCGCCCGACGAGCGGGTTGCCGTCTTCGACGTGACCCCCGAACCGACCACTGATGGAATCGAACTTCGCGGACGCGTCTCGACGCCGCAACTCGAAGCCGAGGCGCGAGCGGCGGTCGAACGAGCAATCGGGACGGCGGTGACGAGCGACCTCGAAATTCTCGATGAACTGCGAACCGAGCGAACCGTCACCGGACCCGTCGCATCCGTGCTCGGAGACCCGGACGACGAGGCCGAACAGGTAACGCAGGTGCTCTACGGCGCGCGAGTCGAGGTGTTCGACGACGAGGGCGAAACCTGGTCTCGGGTGCGAACGCCGGACGGCTATCTGGGATGGCTCGACCGAAGCGCGCTCGCGCCGATCGAGGACGACGAAACGAACGCGGTCGTCGTCCGCGACACGCAGACGGAAGGGGGAAAGGCGGTGTACGCCGGAACCGACTGCCGAATCGAGGACGAAGGCGGGAACGAGACGACCGTTCGCTTCCACACCGGCGAGCACGCAACTGCCTCCGCGGGGGTCGTCCAGCGGCCACCCGAGAACCCGACCGGCGAGGCCGTCGTCGAAATCGCGCGGGAGTTTCTCGGTACCGACTACGACTGGGGTGGCATGACGAGCGACGGCATCGACTGCTCCGGACTGGCGTGGATCGCTTACCGAGTCAACGGAATCACCCTGCCACGCGACGCCGACCAACAGCGGGTCATGGGACGGCCCGTCGAGCGTGACGAACTGCTCCCCGGCGACCTGCTCTTCTTCCCCGGCCACGTCGCGGTCAGCCTCGGCGGCGACGAGTACGTCCACGCCTACGGCGGCGCGGAGTCGGTGGTAATCAACAGCCTCGACCCGGGGGACGACGCGTATATCGAAGATCTGGACGAGAAGTTCGAACTCGCGCGACGGGTCATCCCAGCCACGTGAACACGGCGTCGCCGATTTCCGCGATGGCGTCCGCCGCGTCGGCACCGTTCTGACGGGCGTCCCCGTTTTCGCCGTCCACCGAACCGACGCCGTCGATGAACACCGAAAACACGAGCGGTTCGTTCCGGTCGGGGACCGATAGGACTCCGGTATCCAACGCGGCGGTCGGAAGCCACCCGGTTTTGTGGGCGATTTCGGTTTCGTAGGGAAGGTACCGCGGAATCATCGACGTGTCCTTTTGTGCACTGAGCGGGACTCGCATTCGCTCGTACGCCTCGGTCGAGAGCGTCCTCCGACGAACGAAATCGGCAAAGAACCGGGCGCAGTCGAGCGGCGTCGTGGCGTTCGTCGGTTCGTCGTCCGGAATGTCGACGTCGAACTCCTCGAAGTCCGTCTCCTCCAGCGTCGCCATCATCTTTCGCGCGAGGCGGGTTCGCTCCATGCCGAGTCGGGCCGCCTCGTCGTTCACCGATTCGATGCCGAGGTGGTCGATGAGTTGGTTCGTCGCGGCGTTGTCGCTGACCGATATCATGGCCGCGGCGAGGTCTTCGAGGGTCGGCGTCGCGTCGAGTAAGTGCAACAATCCGCTTCCACCGACGCGGTTCTCCGAGGAGAGCGGACAGGGTCGGTCGAGTTCGTCGAGTTGGCCGTCGTATCGTTCGTAGAGGGCGTAAAGAACGGGGAGCTTGATCGTGCTCGCGCTCTGAAAGACGCGGGTCTCGTCGCGAGCGTAGACCACGTCGAACTCCCCATCGTCGGTCGGAAATCCGAGGAAGACGCCGAGTTCGCCCTCGATTTCGTCGTCGTATCGCTCGACGTATCCCGCCAGTTCGTCGCGCGTTTCGATGCTGGGCGTGTCAGGGCGCATCGGGAATCGACTCCGGTTTCGTTGCCATGCCGACACACTGGTCTCCGATTCCTACAAATAGTTTCGTGTCGGGGAAGGGGTAACGAAACGCGACGGTCGTCGCCTAGCATGGGAGGGCGAACGATTATCCTCGCGTTGTCGGATGTTTTGGCATGGAACTAGCGGACAGAAAGGAGCGACTGCGCACGCACGCCGACGACCTCGTTTCGGCGTTCGGGTCGCCGCTCTACGCCTTCTTCGAGGACGACCTGCGCACGAACTACGACACCCTCCGCGGAGCGCTGGACGAACAGTATCCGAACTCGGAGGTCCACTTCGCGGTGAAGGCCAACTACAACCTCGGCATCCTCTCGGTGCTACGGGATGCGGGCTGTAAGGCCGAAGCGTACGCCCGCTGTGAACTGACGGCCACGCAACGGGCGGGGTTCGAACCTGAAGACGTCCTCCTCACCGGCATGAACCGCACTCCGGCGGACATCGAGCGCGCGCTCGACTGGGGCGTCTCGCACCTGCTCATCGACAACGCGACGGAGTTGGAGAAGGTGGTCGTGGCCGGGAGGCGACCGGGGTGGTTCCGGACGTGCTCATCCGCGGTAATCCCGCGATGGACGTGCCGACCCATCCGGAGGTTGCGACGGCCACGCTGGAAAGCAAGTTCGGGCTGGACATCGAGAGCGGGCGGGCGATGGCCGTCGCCGAGAAGGCGGTCGAATCCGACGCCGTCTCGCTCGCTGGCGTGCAGTTGCACGTCGGCAGTCAGGTTCGCGGCGTCGAACCGTACGGCGTCGCGGCCCGCGAGATGCTCGGCTTCGCGGCGGACGTGCGCGACGAATTGGGCGTCGAAATCGACGTCCTCGACCTCGGCGGCGGCTTCCCCGTCCCGTACGACGAGGACGTCCCCGCGACCGAGGACATCGTGTCGTACATGGCCGACACGATTCGGGAGAGCTGTGAGACACACGACCTTTCGGAGCCGAAGTTGTTCGTCGAACCCGGACGGCGACTCGTCGGCAACGCCGGGACGTTTGTGGCGACGGTCGGCGTGATCAAGGAGACGCCGTTCGCCGACTTCGTGGTGCTCGACGGCGGGACGAACGCGGTCTCCTCCTACTGGCCGTACCCCGTTTATGCAGTGAAAGACCGCGACCCGAGACAGGAATACCACGTCGCCGGGCCGCTTTGCTACTCGGGGGACGTGATAAGCGAGGACGTTTCCCTTCCCCAACTCGGCCCCGGTGACCTCGTGGCGGTGGACCGAATCGGCGCGTACTCGCTCGGGAGCGCGAGCCACACGAACGCCGAGCCGAAACCCCCGGTCGTGCTGGTTCGAACGGACGGTACGCACGAACTACTCCGACGGCGCGAGACGTGTGACGACGTTCTCGGGCGGGATTCGATTCCGGACGGGTTGGAACGGTGAACACCGTGAGAAAGATATTTCGAACGACGAATGCCGTGAGAAAGACATTTAGGCGGCGCGTTCCCTGAAAAATCCATGCAACCACCGAACCCGCTGTCGCCCGATCCGGCGGGTGGAATCGACGATACGGGGAGCTTTTTCGCGGGTCTCGTACCGGACCCGGTCGCGCTCCGGTGTCTGTCGGTCGAACTCCGCGCGCCGAGGGAAATCGTCGTGGGCGAACCGACCACGTTCCTCCTTCGGATTCGCAACCGACTGCCCGCGCCCGTGAGCGTTCGATTGCCGACGAGTCGGCTATGGGGATGGGCGGTAGACGGTATTCCGGAGGCGGACGAACGGGGGGTTCGAACCGCCGGAGACCTCACGGACGGTTGCGTTTCGGACCCGTGAAACCAAACAGTTCGAGGGGGCGTGGGACGGTCATATCCGGCGCGCGGGAATCGACGGCGACGTGTGGCGGCCTGAAGCGGGAACGCACACGCTCAGCGTCCATCTCGCGACGGAGGATCCACGGCGGCAGCTATCCGATAGCGTACAAGTAACGGTCGTATCGAGTCAATCCTAGTATGAAAGGGCGGCGTTATATGCCCTGTTCATCTTTGCTATTAGGTATCACGAACCGGGCGACTTGTCCCGACGAACGATATCATGACAGAAAAACCAAAATATTCGTGGAACCGGCGGCGGTTTTTGACGGTGAGTGCCCTTGGCGGAGTGACGGCCATCGCAGGATGTGGCGGGAAGAGCACGACCGGAGACGGCTCAGGCGGTGCCGGGACTTCCGACGGTGGTAACACGAATACGAACAGCGGCAGCGACGACGGCAACGGCAACAGCAACGCGAAGAAGGGCGGGACGTTCGTCAACGTCGCACCCGAACAGGCGACGACCCTCGACCCGCGGATGAACGAACTCGCATGGGCGAACGGGATGATGCACTACCTCTTCGACGGGTTGCTGGCCATGAAACCCGACGGGAGCGAACTCGTCCCGCACCTCGCAAAGGAACTCCCGAAACAGCAGGACGACACGACGTTCACCGTCCCGCTCAAAGAGGGCGTCAAGTTCCACAACGGGGCCGAACTCACCGCCGACGACGTGGAGTACTCGTTCAGTTGGGTGCTCGACTCCGACAACAAATCCACGAATCAGGAGAACCTCTCCTTTGTCGATAGCGTCGAGAAATCGGGTGACATGGAGGTTACGTTCAACCTCAAGCACCCCTACGCGTTGTTCGAACAGACGCTGGCGGGCATGAACGCCGCCATCGTTCCGAAGAAGTACGCGAGCGACAAGGGCCAGAAGAAGTTCTCCCGGAAACCCGTCGGCACCGGGCCGTTCAAACTCAAGAACTGGCAGGCCGGGTCTTCGCTCACCCTCGAACGCTTCGACGATTACTTCATCGACGCGCCGAACCTCAAACAGCTCAAATATCGCGTCATCCCCGAGTCAGATACCGCGTTCTTCGAACTCGCGAGCGGGGGCGTTCAGCAGGCGTCGGTTCCCGAAAAGCTGCTCGGGAATGCCCAGAGCAAAAAGAACCTGAAGATAAAGCGTATCTCGCAGTTCGACTACAACGGTCTCATCTTCAACGCGAAGCACGAACCGTTCGACAACCGCAAGGTGCGCGAAGCGATGCAGTACCTCGTCGATTACGACGCGATGCTGAAGGTGACGAAGGGGGAACTCGGCAAGCGCACCTACGGGTACATGCCGACGGAGGTCAACAAGGCGTGGGACTTCCCGTGGCAGGAATGGAAGAAGAAGTACTTCCCGAAAAAGGACCACGATAAGGCGAAACAACTGCTCAAAGAGGCGGGATACGGCGACGGCTTCGAGGTTGACCTGCCGACCGCCGCCTCTGGGAAGTTCAAGAACATGGCCATCATGCTCCAGAACGAGATGGAGAACGTGGGGATCAAAGCCAACGTTCGGGAGATCACCATCGGCCAGTGGCTCGACCTGCTCGACAACGGCAAGTACGACGTGACGTTCTACGGCTGGTCCGGCGGGCAGGACCCGGACGGGTTCTTCTACTACCTGTTCCGCGACCCGCAGAACGACGACAGCCCGGTTCCGGACGATTACGTCGGCAACGCCTCCGCCGGAATGCTCTACCAAGCCTATCCGGACAGCAAGAAGCTACAGGACGCCGACGCGAAGATTCGCAAGGCGCGCACACTACAGGACCGGGACAAGCGTCGGAAACTGTACATCGACATCGCGGAGACGTTCCAGTCCGAGTATCCGCACATTCAGGTGTACTCGGAACAGTCCGCGACCGCGTGGAACACGTCGGTGAAGGACTACGACCCGACGGCCTACGTCGCCCAACCCCTCTGCAACGAGTGGTCGAACTCCTGGCTTAGCAACTAACTCCCCCTACCTTTCCATACACACGAAATCATGAGCATGTACCGATACACCGTCCGGCGGATTTTGCAGATAATTCCCGTTCTGCTGGGCGTTTTCACGCTGACGTTCGTAATGATGCACTCCCTGCCGGGCAACCCAGTCAAGATCTATCTCGGGTTGAACCCGAGCAAGGAACTCGCGGACCAACTCATCCACCAGTACGGTTTCGATCAACCGCTGTGGAAGCAGTACCTCGACTACCTCAGCAGGGTTCTTCACGGCAACCTCGGCGAGTCGTTCATGCTGAAACGACCCGTCGTCGACTTGATGCTGGAGCGCATCGGTCCCACGTTCACCCTGATGGGACTGTCGTACGTCATCGCGCTCCCCATCTCGATCCTGCTCGGTATTTATGCAGCCTCGCGGCACAACGAACTCGGCGACCACGTCTCCCGATTCGTGGGGCTGGCGGGGCTTTCGACACCAAACTTCTGGTTGGGGCTGATGCTGATGTTCATCGTCGCAGTCAAGTTGCAGTGGCTCCCGGTGTCCGGGTACGTGCCCTTCGCACAGGCCCCGGTCGAGTCCGCAAAACGGCTCGTCATGCCGGTCATCACGCTCTCGACCGCGATGACCGCGACGTTGATGCGGATGACGCGTTCCAGCATGGTCGAGGAGCTATCACAGGATTACGTCCAGACGGCGCGGGCATATGGCCTTCCCGAGCGGCGAATTCTGCTCAAACACTCGTTCAGGAACGCGCTGTTGCCGCTCGTCACCATCATCGGACTGCAGTTGTCCTTCCTGCTGGACGGCAGCGTCATCACCGAGAAGATCTTCGCCATTCCGGGCATGGGTCGGTTGTTCTTATCGGGCCTCCTGAACAAGGACTACGGTGTCGTCATGGGAATGACCTTGACGTTCGCGCTCTTGTTCCTGGTGGGCGTCCTGCTGACCGATCTCGTCTATGCGTACATCGACCCGCGGATAAAATACGACTGACATGAGTACGAATCAACCAGTTACCGAGAGTGGAATCGACACCGAAAGTCGCCTACGGGGAACACTTCGGGAGCTACGGTACAGTCCGACCGCCATTGCGGGAGCCATAATGGTCGGCATCCTCGTCGTACTGGCGATATTCTCGACCATCGACATCGTGATCTTCGACAGACATTTAATCACCGCACTCCTCGCCGATCCGCACGCGCAAGATCCGCTACATATCGACGCAGCACCGTCGCTCACCCACCCGATGGGGACCGACAATTTCGGCAGGGATATACTGGCACGGATAATCTACGGCAGTCGAATCGCGCTCGCCATCGGCGTCATCTCCGTCGGGATCAGTTTCCTCGGCGGAATCGCCTGCGGTGCGACGGCAGCGTACTTCGGGGGTAGAATCGACGACATCATCATGCGACTACTGGAGGTTCTGTACTCGATTCCGGGTCTCATCCTCGCCATGACGCTGATGGCCATCATGGGACCGAGCGTGTACAACCTCTTTCTCGCCTACGGCGTCATCGGCATTCCCGCGTACGCCCGCGTGATGCGCTCGGAAGTACTCTCCCTTCGGGAGGAGGAGTACGTCGAAGCGGCACGCGCCGCCGGACTGCCCACCCGAACCATCCTCTTCCGCGAAATCGTCCCGAACGGGTTGGCCGCGGTGCTCGTCCAAGCCACACTCTCGATGGGCGGCGTCATCATCGGCGCGGCGGCACTGTCGTTCCTCGGATTCGGCGTCCAACCCCCGACGGCGTCGTGGGGTCGGATGCTGAGCAACTCGCGGGAAGCCATGATCATCGCGCCGTGGATTACGATCTTCCCCGGTCTGATGATATTTTTCACCGTGATGGGCTTCAACATGCTCGGTGACGGCTTGCGGGACGCGATGGACCCGAAAACGACGCTCTGGAAGGCGGATTGGGACGAACTCGGCGACGACTTCCTGCCCACGGAAAACTCGCGCGACGAACCCGAACCGATCACCGAAAACCCCGCCACGGACGGCGGAACGGAGACGGAGAAATGGGAAGAACTGGATAGGAACGACGAAACCGACGGAGGTAAGCGATGAGCTTGCTCGAAGTCGAGAATCTTCGAACGTACTTCTACACGCAAAGCGGAATCGTGCAGGCAGTCGATGGCGTCAGCTTCGAGGTCGAGAAGGGCGAGACCATCGGCCTCGTCGGCGAGAGCGGGGCCGGGAAGAGCGTGACGGTGAAGAGCCTGCTCGGCCTCATCAACCCGCCCGGCAAGGTGGTCGATGGCTCCGTCCGGTTCGACGGACGCGAGTTGACCGACTGCACCGAGCGCGAACTTCGACAGGAGGTCCGCGGCAGCGAGATATCGTTCGTCTTCCAGGACCCGATGTCGGCCCTGAACCCCGTCTTCACCGTCGGAAATCAGATCGCCGAAGTCGTCGAGTACCACACCGACTGTACCGACAAGGAGGCCCGACAACGGGCCATCGAACTGCTGGACGACGTCGGAATACCCGACCCGGAACAGCGGGTCGATCAGTACCCGCACGAGTTCTCGGGCGGGATGCGCCAGCGCGCCCTCATCGCCATGGCGTTGTCGTGCAACCCGAAACTCATCATCGCGGACGAACCGACGACGGCGCTCGACGTGACGATCCAGGCCCAAATCCTCGACCTGTTCGACGACATCCAAGACAAGTACGACACGAGCGTCGTCTACGTCACTCACGACATGGGCGTCGTCCGTGAGGTCTGTGACCGCGTCGCCGTGATGTATCTCGGCAAGGTGGTCGAGCAGGCCCCCTACGAGGAACTGTACCGCAATCCGAAACATCCGTATACGCAAGCGCTCCTGCGGTCGGTCGTCCGCCCCGACCAGCGCGTGGACGACTTGAATCCCATCCAGGGAACGGTGCCGAGCGCGATAGATCCACCCTCCGGCTGTCGGTTCCGCACGCGATGTCCCGTCGCCATCGATGACTGTTCGAAAATCGAGCCGCCGCGTATCGACGTGGGTCCGAACCACGATTCGGCGTGTCTGCTCTACAAGGAGGGATACGGTGCCGAGGAGCCACGACTGCACGAGGAAGCACGACGGGGGAGACCATGAGTCAACACGTACAACAACGGCCGAAAGCGCGGGGCGAACCGCTGCTCAGGGTTGAAAACCTGACGAAACATTTCCCGGTGAACACCGGGTTCATCAGCTCACTCCGGTGGAACTCCGAGGGCGGATTTCCGCTGACGTTTGACGACGAGAGCGTCAAAGCGGTCAACGGCGTGAGCTTCGACCTCTACCCCGGCGAAACGCTGGGAATCGTCGGCGAATCCGGGTGCGGAAAATCGACGCTCGCACGAACCCTTCTGGGACTGACCGACCCGACTGACGGCGTCGTGGAGTTCCAGGGAACGCGAACCACGTCGTTCGATTCGGACGCGAAGCGCGAGTTCCGGCGGAACGCACAGATCGTGTTTCAGGACCCGATGAGCAGCCTCAATCCCCGAAGAAAGGTCGGCAGCATCATCGCCGACCCGCTGGAGGCCGCCGGGTGGGACCCGGCGGACCGCCGGGAGCGCGTCGTGGAACTGCTCGACCAGGTCGGACTCACGGAGGAACACTACGGACGGTATCCGCACGAGTTCTCCGGCGGACAGCGCCAGCGAATCAACCTCGCACGGGCGCTTTCGATCAACCCGGACCTCGTCGTCGCCGACGAACCCGTGAGCGGCCTCGACATGAGCGTGCAGGCCCAAATCCTCTCGCTCATGCAGGACATTCAGGACGAGTACGACCTGACCTACCTGTTCATCACCCACGACCTGAGCGTCGTCCGCAACGTCGCCGACCGCGTGGCGGTGATGTATCTCGGCGACTTCGTGGAAACCGGGCCGGTTGACCGACTGTTCACGGAGCCACACCACCCCTACACCCGCGCGCTCCTGGACGCGGTTCCAAACCCCGACCCGGACACGCGCGGTGTCGAATCGAAACTCGTCGGGGACGTTCCGAGCCCGAGCAATCCCCCATCCGGCTGTAAGTTCCACACGCGCTGTCCCGACATCATCGTCCCCGAGCCGTTCACCCGCGAGACGTTCCGCGAGTACATGGACCTCAAAAGCGACGTCGCCGAGGAATCCCTTCGGACGGAGGCCGAACCCGCCGCCGTCCGCTCGGAGTACTTCGAGCACGACCCACCGGCGGGCGTCGAGAAGACGGTTCAGCGTGCCGTTTCGGAAGCGGCCGACGGAAACTGGGACGACGCGTCCGACACGTTGAACGAGTATCAGTCGCCGTGCGAAACCGACGTGCCGAAACTGGAATCCGTGGGTGACGACCAACTCTCGGCCTGCCACCTCGACGCCGACGAACGGGAACCGTTCTCGTGGTGAACGGGATGACCGGTCTCGATACGGGATCGTTCGGAACGAGCATCCTCGTCCGCGAACTCGGCGGAACCGGCCTCGCGGCACGCAACCCGGACGTTCCGCTCCCGCCAGCCTCGAACACGAAACTGCTCACGACAGCGCTCGCGCTGCACTATCTCACCCCGGGCTACCGCTTCGAGACACACGTCACCCGTGTCGGGGACTCGCTCGTCCTCTCCGGCCGTGGAAACCCGTCGCTCTCGGGGGAGGAACTGACGACGCTCGCCGACGCGGTGCGGGATGCGGGCATCGACTCCGTGACGGACATCGTCGCCGACGTGGCGTGGTTCGACGGGGAGTCCCGCGGTCCGGGATGGATGTGGGAGGACGGACAGTACGGGTACGGCGCGGAGAGCACCCCGCTCGCACTCGACCGAAATTTAGTCTCGGTGACGGTGTCCGGCACCGACGTCGAACTCACGCCGAACACGGACGAAATCGAATACGCGACCGAGTTCGACGAGTCCGCCGACGAACTTCGGGTGTTCCGTGACCTCACGACCGAAACGATCCGAATCGGGGGAAAACCGACGGACGCGCCGCAGACGGAAACCGTTCCGGTCGGGAACCCGGTTCGCCACTGCCTGTTGGCGTTTCGTGACGCGCTCGAAACGGCGGGGGTGGCTCACACCGGAGAACTCGGCATCGCCCGAAACCAGACCTCCGGCGAGCGGATCGCGGCGGTGAAATCACCGCCGGTCGCCGACCTCGTCCGCGAGATGAACGTCCCGTCGGACAATTTCCTCGCCGAAGGACTCGCCCGAACCGTCGCCCGCGACGTTCGTGGAGAGGGGTCGTGGGAGGCGTGGGAAACCGTCGTTCGGGATTTCCTCGAAGAACGAGGCGCTAGTAAGTTCCGCATCCGGGACGGGTCCGGTCTCTCCCGCTACAACCTGATTTCGGCCCGAGGAATGGTCGAAACCCTCGACTGGGTTGCCGACCAACCGTGGTCCGAGGTCTTTTTCGAATCGCTTCCGACCGCGGGTGAGGGGACGTTGGAGACCCGGTTTCCGAATACGGAGTCCGAAATCCGAGCGAAGACCGGAACCCTGACCGGCAGTCGAACGCTCTCCGGAATCGTTCGCAGGGAGGGCGAACCGGACGTGGTGTTCTCAGTCCTTCTCGGCGGATTGGTCGGCGAGGACGAGGAGTACGCACGGAACCGAATCGACGAGTTCGTGCGCGAACTCGTCGAGTAAGCACGAAGGTTTTTCAGCGAAAACGGAACCAGTGCGGTGTGATGTGCTGGTTCCTCGAACTGCTCGTCCGACTTCGTTTCGAGCGAGCGGTTTGGACGGTTCTCGGCCCGTCACTTCTTCCGATTGAGAGCGACCACGGGGTCGAAAATCGAAAACCGAACGGCGTCGCCTCCATGGAACGCCTTCGGGGGAAAATTCTCGACGCTGGACCGCCACCGCCTACCCGTAAAACTCGTTTCGCCCAGCGCCGCCGCCGTGGAGCATCGCCACGGAGGCTTCGAACGCCTCGACGTACGCGTCCGCCTCGACGCGGGTCGTCCGGCCAGCGACGCGTTCGACCGACGGAATTGCCGCCGCGCTGGCGGCTTGGTTCGTGGCCGCCCAATCGACCTCGATAGCAACCGGTTCGTCGGGAATCGGCTGTTCGAACGTCGATGCGCGGCGAACCGCTCGCTTCGCACCCTCTCGAATCCGGTGGCGTGCGTCCTCGGGGGGCAAGCAATCCGCCGTGAAGCGGTCGATACCGTCCTTGACGACGGCGGTTTCGACGGTTTCCAACCGGTCGATAGCCTCGGCTTCGGTCGCATCGTCGCCCGTCACGAGACCGACCGGAACGCCGAGCGAGGCGGCGAGTCCGGCGTTCCAGCCCAGTTCGCCGACCTCCTCGTCGTTCACGCGGAGCGAGACGAGCACCTGTCCGTAGTAGGTGTGGTTGAGGACGGCGCGCTCCGTCCCGGCCTTCGCGTGGTAACCGACGAAGCAGGCGACGTCGTGGTCCTCGGTGAGTCCCTGCATCATCGACCACGGTTTCGTCCCGCCGCGGATCAGGCGCGCTGCTTCGTGGACCGAATCACGGGGAAGGTTCGTCATCGAGGAATGGGAGTCGTTGACCAGCACCTCGTCGGCACCGCCAGCGAGCGCGCCCTCGATGGCGGCGTTCACGTCGCCGACCATGAGTTCCCGTCCGGCGGGATAGTTCGCTTCCCCTCGCACCACGTCGAGCGGGTCGGCGATGCCGGTGATGCCTTCCATATCGGCCGAAATGAAGACCTTCATCGGTCGTCCTCCAGCACTCGCTCTACCTTCCGCAGGGTTCGTTCCCACGTCGCCCGCTTCGAGAAGACGTGGTTTTCGTCGGGATAGTGGTCGGCGTCGAACTCCTTGCCGAGGTCGGTGAGCGTCTCGACCACCACGTCGAGTTGCTCGAAGTTGACGTAGCGGTCGCCGGTCCCGTGGAAGTTGTAGAGCGGAGCCTCGTAGTTCTCCATGTGCGTCTCCGGGGACGCCTCGGCCCATCGCTCGGGAACTTCCCACGGTTCGCCCCCCATTCGGAGCGCTTCCGACGAGGCCGCCGCCGGATGCTTCGTCTCCTCGGCCCACTCCTTGTACAGTTCGAGGTCGGCTAATCCGGCGAGGTTGATTCCGAGCGAGAAGGTATCGGGATGTGTCCCGAGGACTTGTAGCGTCGCGTAGCCGCCGTAGGAGAGCCCCCAAACCGTGACCACGTCGGAATCGACGTACGGGAGTCCCTTCAGGAACTCCCCCGCTCGGGTGACGTCCTCGATTTCGTCCTCGCCGCGGGTGCCCGCGATGGCCTGCCTGAACTCCTTCCCGTAGCCGATGCCGCCGCGATAGTTGACGAAGAGACAAGCGTAGCCCTTCGTGGCGAGGTACTGGTGATAGCTGTAGAAGAGGCCGTAGGAACGCGACGGGTGCCACCCGTCGCGCATCTGGCGCATCGGCCCGCCGTGCACGCAGACGACGGCGGGGAGGTCCGTCGCGTCGTCGGCGACGGCATCCGATTTGCGCGGGTCGAGCAGGTAGCCGTCGATGGTTCGACCGGCGCTCTCGAACTCGATTCGTTCCGGCTCGATCGGCGGTATCGACCACTCCTCGACCGTCGAGCGCGTGAGTCGTTCGCGTCCGCGGTCCCTGAAGTCGAAGATACGGAGTTCCGGCGACAGCTCCCCGTCGGCGTGAACGTACGCTATCGTTCCGCCGTCCGGTGCGGGTCGTGGATGGACGTTCGTTCCGTCGGTCTCCACGAGCGCGGTCGTCTCTCCGTCCAACGTGACCGAAAACAGGTGGCGCTGGCCGGAACCGTTCCGATTGGACGCGAAAACGAGCGTTTCGTCGTCCGACCACTGCGGCGTCGCGTCCGCGACGCCTTTGTCCTCGAACGCTCCCTCGGTGAGTTGCGTTCGGTCCCCGGTTTCCACGTCGATGACGTGAACGTGATCCCACCCGTCGAGCGGGAGCGACAGGGCGATTCGGCGACCGTCCGGTGACACCTCCGGTGCGCCGCTCGAAACGATTCCCCGTTCGAGGTCCGATTCACGGAAGAGGACCGTTTCAACGCCGGTCTCCGGATCGGCGGCGACGATCCGTCTGACCGTGCCGCCCTCGCCGCGCTGATCGAACAGGACGCGTCCGTCGGCCAGCCATGCCGGGGTTGAACTCGCCAGTTCGCCGTGCGTGCGCCACGTCAATTCTCCGGACTCGGCGTGGACGACGCCGACGTGTGTCGTCCCGTCCTCGACGAACCGGTAGGCCAACAGGGTATCGTCGTCGGACCACGCGAACATTCGGGTTTCGCCGAGGAACGGACCGCGTTTTGGTCCGTCGAATCCCCGTTCTACCCCGGTTTCGACGTCGCGGACGAACGGGCGACCGTCGCGGTAGAACGCGAAGCGGGTGCCGTCGTTCGACCACGTGTACGCGCTCCTCTCGTCCGGCCCGGAGAGCAGACGGGCGGTCGTCCTTTCTTTGGGGTCGGCGAGCAACAGGTCTCCGGCGTCCGTTGCGACGAGAAGGGAGGACTCGGTCGGCGACCACGCAAATTCGGTAACGTGTCCGTCGTCCGGCGTGAATCGCCACGGTCGGTCGTTTTTCGGATCGGTAACCAACAGGACGTTTCCATCGTCCTCGTAGACGGTTGCCGCGAGAAAATTCCCGTTCGCGGACCACGACGGCGCACTGGGATATTCGATATCCAGCGCATCCGAAAGTGTGAGTGCGGGTGGCATGACAACCACATTCGTACCCACCTCCAAAGCGGTTCCTAATGCGGCTATTCAGGGTCGATGGGTACGTCGTTCGGTCAGTAATTCCGCCCGGCGAGTTTGGTGAGGAAGGCGTCGAGGACTTTGTGTTCCCCCTTCCGAAGGTGTTCGAGGAACGTCGGGCCGCTGATGCCGAAATCACTCGCGATTTCGCTCGCTGCCACGTCGCGAGGCCAGTTGTAATATCCGGCGTCGTGGGCCGCGAACAGACATTCCATCTGCCGCACCGAGAGCGAGTCGTAGATGCGGTCGCTGGTGTTCGCGAACTCCACGTTGTCGTTCGGGTTCACCTCGTGAATCGACTCCAACTGGATGTCGTACTCCTCCTCCAACCGGGTGAACACCGATTCGAGTTGATCCGAACGGACGAGGACGGTCCAGTACTCGTACCCGCCGGTCATGTGAACCGGTTCTATCGGCATGAACTCCGAGTTGACGATTTCGGGGACGATACTGGACGAACGCTCGTAGGTGACGACGACGCGGGCCCGGTCGCCGCTGTTTTTGAGGATGGCCGTGCTCTCGACGACTCGGTGGGCGTCGATGGCTTCGACGAACGTTTCGATGTCGTGGTCGCCCTCCGAGACGATGATGAAATCCCCCTTGACGGTTTCGTCGGTCGGATACAGCGATTTTTCGAGAATATGGACCCCGTCGTACTCGTCGGTAACTTCGAGCGTCCAGCACCCCGGATGCCACAGTTTGAGTTCCACTTGCCGGTGTGTCGTTCTATCGTCCCGAGCAGTAACGTCGATGACGCTCATCTTGTGTGTGATTCTCCCACACCATGAAAAATTTGTGCATTCACGAAGTTACACTTTTCAGTGGTATTCGGGTGGAGATATTGCACTCAACACCGGTGGTATGGAATAATCTCCTGAAATTCGGAAGGAAACAACCTCGATGTCTGTTCCGAAACAGAGCGTGAGTGTCAAACGGTGAATAAAACGAGCTCGATCCGTCGCTCCGACCCCACTCGTCGTGTGATCTATTCCCGCTCCTGGGCCGACCACACCGATAGTGCGCCGAGCGCCAGCGCCGGGATCATCGGCAGGATGAGATAGGCGAATTTGAACGGGAGGTACGGCGGGTGGAGGTAGATGAGCAGCGGCGACACGATAAACGCCAGTATGATCGCCGCGACCAGTATCCATCCGCTCCGTCCGAACTCCCTCGTTTTGGTGTGCTCCGTCGTCATAGCTCGCTATCGGGTTTTACCACCACTTTACCAAAGCCTTCCCGATTTTCGAGCATCTCGTGGGCGCGTGCCGTCTCGCTCATCGGGAGGACTTCCCGAATCGCGGGCTCGAACGTGCCGTCCCACACCAGTTCCATCACGTCGCTCGCCTCGCCGAGGCTCGCCATCGTTGAGCCGATGACCGAAAGCTGATTCCAGAAGATGCGGTTGATGTCGGTCTCCGGCTGTCCGCCCGTCGTCGCGCCGCAGGTGACGATTTTCCCGCCCTTGGCGAGCGCCTTGAGCGAGTTCTGCCACGTCGCCGCGCCGATGTGGTCCACGACGATGTCCACGCCGCGCCCGTCGGTCAACTCGCGGATTCGCTTGGCGAAGTTCTCGTCCTCGTAGTCGATGGCGTGGTCGGCACCCAACTCGCGGGCGTGTTCGAGTTTCTCCTCGCTGCTGCCCGTCGCGTAGACGGTCGCTCCGGCGTAGTCCGCGATTTGGACCGCCGCGTGGCCGACGCCGCCGGACGCACCGAGGACGAGGACGTGTTCGCCCGCTGTGAGTTCCGCGCGCGAGATGAGCATCCGCCACGCCGTCTGGAAGACGAGCGGGGCGCCGCGGCCGTCTCCCACGAAACGCCTTCGGGAACCGGGAGCAGATTGTCCTCGGGGAGGGCCGCCATTTCGCTGTGAACGCCGCGAACGTGTTCGCCGATGATGTGGTAGCCCACGCACATCGAATGTTCACCGTGGCGGCAGAACTCGCATTTGCCGCAACTGACGCCCGCCGAGAGGGCGACGCGGTCGCCGGGTTCGAACCGGGTCACGTCCTCACCGACTTCCACGACTTCGCCCGCCCCGTCGCTGCCGGGGATGTGAGGCATATCGAGGTCGATGCCGGGGAGTCCGCGGCGCGTCCACACGTCCAAGTGGTTCAGCGCGCCCGCCTTGATGTCGACGAGAACCTCGTCCCGGTCGGGTTCCGGGTCCGGGAATTCGTCGTACTCGATAACCTCCGTCCCGCCGTGCTCGGAGAACTGGACGGCTTTCATGCATGGCACGTCGGGCGCGAACACTAAAATAGTATTCAAAGCGGGGGCCCGTGTGAACTTTTGCGCTGGCGTGTCGAAGTAACGGTATGACGGATCACGACGGACACGACGAGCAAAGCGAAACTGACGAACACGGTCACGGACACGACGATCACGACCACGACCACGACCACAGCAACGACCACGACCACAGCAACGACCACGACCACAGCAACGACCACGACAACCACGAGCATCACGCTCACGACGTGGACGAACTCGGCTTCGCCGTCGTCACCGTCTCGACCTCTCGGTCGGTCGACGACGACCCAGCAGGAGACGCCATCAAGGTCCTGGTAGAGCAGGCGGGTCACGACGTCGTGACGCGGGAACTCGTCGCCGACGACCACGACCGCGTGCAGAAGACGGTGAACAACATCGTCGGGCGCGGCGACACGGACGTCGTCGTCACGACCGGCGGCACCGGTGTCACTCCCGACGACGTGACCATCGAGGCGATTTCGGCGTTGTTCGAGAAGGAACTGCCCGGGTTCGGCGAACTGTTCCGGACGCTCTCCTACGACGAAATCGGGACGAAGACCGTCGGCACGCGAGCGACCGCGGGTACCTCGAACGGGACCGTCGTCTTCTGTCTGCCCGGGAGCGAGAACGCCGTTCGGTTGGGTGTCGGTGAAATCGTTCTCGAAGAAGCGGGCCACCTCGTCGGCCTCGCCGGACGGGAGTGAGAAGGTGGACGACGTCGTTCTTCCCCCGTTCGAACCCTCACAGGACTATCGGCGATAGGTTTCGGCGACCGTCTCGAATCGGTGGCGCGAATCTAGCAGTTCCTAAACGATGTGGTGGCCCATCACGACGGAGGTGGGTCGGGTGCCACGTGAAAACGTACTTGTCATCGGTTGAACCAAATACGAACATGATCACGGTCGTCGTCGTCCGACACGGTGAGACTGCGTGGAACCGCGAGCATCGCATGCAGGGGTGGGCACCCACATCACTTACAGAACTCGGCCGGGAGCAGGCCAGACAGCTCGGTAAAAACCTCCATCGGAGATACGACATCGATAGAATTCGGTCTTCGGACCTCCATCGGACGAGGGAGACGACGGAGTTGCTTCGGGACTTCGTCGATGTCCCCGTAACGTTCGACTCGACGTGGCGGGAACGCGATTGCGGGATATTTCAGGGGCTCCCGGCAGACGACTTGTTCGAACGGTTTCCCGAGTACGCCCTCCACCAGGTCGGTCTCGAAGCGGCGTACGAAACACCGGACAGCGGCGAGAGCCTCGTCGACGTTCGCAAACGGGTGCTTGAGGGATGGGAGCGGCTGTTAGTTGAAAGCGAACCGGTAGAAACCGTCCTCATCGTCGCTCACGGTGGCCCCATCCGCCTGATTCTCGGGTATATCAAGGGTTTCGACATCCCAGAGGCGATCCTGGATCAGCCACAATCGAACTGTGCCATCAACGAGGTCAACTACGACACTGAAACGGGTGAGACAACCATCGTACGTGAGAACGACACGTGTCACTGCTGAGATGGGACTGCGGTGACGTACGCGAGTGCTGAACACTCACGAATCGAAAGGGATGATTCGACCGCTCAGAAGTGAAGCGGTTCGGCGGTCTCCCAGCGAGAGGAGAACTGATTGTTGACGTTCGCCGCGAACTCGGGGTCTTTCAGGTCGATCATGGCGAACGCCTCGCCGGGCGAGAGCGGGTTCGCCACTTCGATACAGACTTCGAGGTCGTCGATGAGGTTGAAGGTCCCGTCGAGTTCCGCCGTCGTTCGAACCGAAAATTTCGGATGATCCGAGAGCGTGTCGGCGTAGCGCCGACCGACGCTCTCGGGGAGCGTGCTGACGAGTTCCGGCGACATGAGGACGGATACTTCCACGCCCCGTGACAGCGCCGTTTCGAGGTGCTCCGCGACGGTGTCCCCGACGTTGCCGATGTCGAACGTCGGGGACACCCGACCGGCGACCATGACGATGCGGCGTTCCGCGGCGTCCAAGCGTTCGATGAGGAGTTCGAGCGAATCGTCCGGACCGACCGCCGCTGTCCAGAAGCCCTCCTCTATCGGCGGGTCCACGGCGTCGAGTTCGGTGCTCAAATCGTCCACGATGTCCTCGTACTGGTCGGCCTTCGCGTTCAGTTCGTCCAGTTTGTCGTCCAGCAGTCGGTCGAGCGCGGTGGTCGGCTCGACGGCGACGTACTTCTTCGGGCGACTCGCACTCTGACTTCGCACGAGGTTGTGCGTCTCCAGGCTGTTGAGCACGTCGTAAATCCGCCCCATCGGAACGTCGCTCACCCGAGAGAGGTCCTTCGCCGTCGTCGGTCCCGTGTTCAAGAGCGCTCGATACGCACGCGCTTCGTACTCGGAGAGACCCAAATCGCGAAGACTTGCCATAGCTGTTGACATTAGCCCGACAGTATATAAACTCTACGTGCGTTTTATGTGCCTCAACTGGACAGAGTATCCTTTTCGCAAATATTGCTCAAAAGAAACTCGATGCTAGTTCACTCAGCTCCGCCGGAGATGTCGCCGGATCGGATTCGTTCTCGCCGTCGATGAGTCGGGCGGTTCCCCGCTCGTACTCGCCGTCAGGCGCGAGGACGACGACTTTCTCGTGGTCGGCGAGTCGAAGCGCGGCACGGTGTAGGTTCGACCCCGGTTCGTCGGCGACCACGACTTGGAGGGGTGGCCTGCACAGTCGGGAGGCGGCCGTCGCGTAGCCCGCGACCTGCACGCCGATTCGGTCCGCCGCACCTGCGAACGCGCCGACCGCCTCGCGTGCGGCCTCCTCGTACGACGAATCGCTCGTCAGGACGGTCAAATCGACCAGCGCGTCGGCCAAGACGGCGTTGTCATCGACGGGGCGAAGTTCACGGTCGAGCAGTCCCGGCCCTTCGCGCGGTCCGTCGACGAACGCACCGTCGTCGGCTTGGAGCGTTTCGATGGCGTGATCCGCGACGCTCGCGCGGTTTCGAGGTACTCGTCGCCGCCGAGGACCTGTGCGGCGGTGACGAAGGCTCGCGTCACGTAGGCGTGGTCGGCGAGCAGGCCGCGTTCCCCAACCTCGTCGCCGTCACGGTAGTGAACGACCGCACCGTTTTCGACGCACGTCGAGAGGAATTCGAGGGTTCGTTCGGCGTACCGTCGTGCGTGTTCGTCGTCGGTGTAGGCGGCGTACGTGAGCAACGCGTCCGCGGCGAGCGCGTTGCGGTCGGCGAAGGCGGTGAAATCGACGGGTGGTGCCTCCCGACTCTCGCGGTCGCTCGCGTCGCCCTCGTAGTAGCCGTCGCCGGGTTGTTGGCTGCCGCCGAAGGCGTCGCCCTCCCAGAGCGTCGTCGTCAGATATTCGACGGTCTTCGCGGCAGGGTCGCGGTAGCGGTCCTCGCCCGTGTACAGGTAGGCGTTCGCGTAGGTGCGCAGGAGTGCCGCGTTCAGGTCCAACATCTTCTCGCGGTGGATGTCGTTCCACTCGGGGGTGCCGGAGTAGCGGAAGAACCCGCCCTCGTAGTCGTCGTAGAGGTTCGCCGTGATCGGCGAAAGGGTGGCGAGTGCGCGCTCCCGGTCGCGTTTCAGCGCGAACTCGACGGTTCTCGGGAGCGGGAACTTCGCGTCGTCGCCCCAACCGCCGTTGGTCGGGTCGAACTGGTCCTCGATCTGTCCGACCATCAGGCGCTCGATTTCGCCGGTGACCTCGCCGGACGGGGGGCTCTGGTCGCGGATGTTGCGCGGTACTTGCGAGGCTTCCCGGCCCTTGTGCTCCCAGAGGTCGCGCACCTGTCCGACCACTTGGCGCATGGTGTTCGCGTCGAGGAACGTCGCGCCGGTCAGGTGTTCGCCTTCTGGCGTCAGAAACACCGTCGTCGGGAACCCGCCCATGTTGTATCGCTCCCTGACACGAGGTTGGCGGTCGATGTCGGCCCGGACCGGGACGAACGAGTCGTTGACGTTCGCCGCCAGCGTCGGCACCGCGTAGGTCGTGTCGTCCATCTCGTGGCACCACGAGCACCACCGAGCGGACAGCGAGAGAAGGACGGGTTTGTCGGCTTCCTGTGCCTCCTCGAACGCCGCGTCACCCCACTCGCGCCACTCGATTTTCGTCCGTTCCGCAGACTGATCCATGGCCTGACTTTGGGTCGAACGTGGGAAGTGGTTTCGGAATCCGCGTCGGTAACGAAGGAGTCAACCTACCTGCTTCGAACTGACCGAAAAGATATACAAATCGAACTCATTGCCACGGATATGAGACCGAAGACGAAATTCCTTGTCACGGTCATCTTTCTTCTCATCGGGGGCCTTCTCGACTTCCTGCTCGTCACGCAGTTACAATATGGGATTACAGAAAGCACCGTGTTCGTCGCCGTGGTCGTCGGCTTCACGCTGGTCGAAATCGTACTGGACAACGCGTCCATCTGACTGCTACACCGGTAGCTAACCGCTATTCAAATCGCGTCGCGTTCTGCTTCGATCCACTCGGCGTACGCCGTCGCGATGGCGTCGAGGATCTCTTCCCCGGCCTCCGCCGTTCCCTCGCGCGGATCGCCGAGAACGCCGTTCTCGGTGATGGTTTTGAATCCCTCGCTGAGGAGTCGGGAGACGGAGATTTCATCCTCGTGTCCAACTTCGAGTTCGTCGGTCCGAACGAGTCCCTCGTCTACCGCCAATACCATCGCTGTTTCCGCGGCACCAGCGTGAATCACGTCCTCTTGGTACTCTACGCCGCCCGCGCGAAGCCCCTCGTTCTGGAGTTCCATCAGGTTCGAGAGGTCGGCGAGCTCGATGACGTTCGCGTCGACCTCGCGGGCGACCTCCGGCGCGACGGTGTTGACGGGTGCGAAGTTCCCGCCGTGGGTCGGAACGAGGGCGATATGCTCGAAGCCGTGTTCGTCCAGCGACTCGCAGTACGCCCGAATCAGATCCATGAGGGTCGTCGCGGGAATCGTGATGGTCCCGGGGAACTCCATGTGGTGGCCCGAGCAACCGGGGCGAATCGTCGGCGCGGCGAGCGCGTCACCGAGTTTCTCGGCGATGCGCCTCGCCAGTTCGTCGCCCGCCAGCGTGTCCATTATCAGCGGGAGGTGCGGGCCGTGTTGTTCCACGGACCCGACGGCGACGATAGCGGTTCGTCTTCCGTCGTCGAGCGCCGTTTCCACGTCGGTCCATGTGCAGTTCGTAAGTTCTACGGTCGAATCGTTGGTCGTTTCCGTCATAGTTGCTGATCCCTGTCGATTGATGGCGCTGGAAAGAAGCGGTACCAGTAACCGAACGATCCGCAAAAAAGAACCGAGTAATCGAATCGAAAACGGCGCTCAGTCGTGAATCTCGACGGATTCGAGGACGACGTCGTCGAGCGGCTTGTCCTGCGGGTTCGTATCGACGGAGCCGATTTCCTCGACGACGTCCATGCCGTCTACGACCTCACCGAACACGGCGTGGCGGTTGTTGAGGTGCGGCGTGGCGTCGAGCGTGATGAAGAACTGCGAGCCGTTGGTGTTCGGGCCGGAGTTGGCCATCGAGAGGACGCCCTCGCTGTCGTGGGTGAGTTCCGGGTGGAACTCGTCGTCGAACTGGTAGCCGGGACCGCCGCGGCCCGTTCCCGTCGGGTCGCCACCCTGAATCATGAAGCCCTCGATGACACGGTGGAAGAGCACGTCGTCGTAGAGCGGTTCGTCGGTCTTTCGGTCGCCCGACTGTGGGTCAGTCCACTCGCGGTCGCCCGTCGCCAGTCCGACGAAGTTCGCCACCGTCTTGGGTGCGCGCTCGTCGAACAACTCGACTTCGATGTCGCCGTGATTCGTGTGAAGTGTGGCCGTTAGGTCGTCTGCCATATCCGTACTGTCGGCCTCCAAGGAAAAAAGGTGTTCTATCCACCAGCGGTGTCCGAACGGGAGAAAGATAGACGCCGCTACGCCTCGCTGGACCCGGTCAGTTCCAGCGGACGTATCCAGACGAACCAGATGAAGATGGCGGCCGTTAGGTACAGCGTGAAGAAAATCACGGTTCCGAGCATGCTGTAGCCGATCTGGGTCAGGAAATATTTTATCAGTCCCGGAACGATGATGCCGAGGGCCATCATCAAGCCGAAGCGAATCTTCCCCCCGGCGTTTTTCGTGCTCATGCAGGGGCTTCGTGCTCCACCTGCCTGAATCGTACGGTTTCAAACTACCAAAAATATCACATAACAGATCACAAAGTATTTGCCCGAACGTTACACGAATCGGACATGAGCCGAGAACGAATATTGGCGGTCGCCATCGCAATCGTCACCGTGGCGGGCCTGCTCACGCTCGCCGTTCTTCCCGGTGCGATTGCGACGGCGTCCACGGACGACGAACCGCCGAGTCGTCTTCGAATCGAGGACGTCGCCATCGCGCCCGGTCACGTTTCCGGTGGAACGGCGACGTTACGCATCGAAACCCGACTCGACCACAGGGGAGGGTCGGCGGAAAACATCTCCGTCCTCGTCCGGGCGATTCATCTCGATTCCGGGTTGGTCGAGGCGACGACACGAACGCGAGTCCCGACCATCGACGGGGAACGGGAAACGAGCATTATCGAAAACCTCTCGGTCGAACGTCGCGGCGGCTACCGGATCGAAACCGTGGTTTTCGAGAACGGGGAACGAATCGCCGAGGGCGGTAAGGAAGTACGGGGCGTCGATGCGCTCGAACCTGCCTACGAGCGGACGGCCGTCGATTTCCACTGGAACAGCGACACGAGCGGACTCCCACCGATCGACTACTCCATCGCTGACGTTCACGACGATACGGCGTCGCTCAACGTCTCCACGTATCTGACGAATCGCGGCGACGACGCGTCGGAGAACGTCCGTCTCGTCTTCGTCGCGCGGCAAGCGGATTCCAACATCGTCGCCGACCGCGTCTCCGTTCCCGTCGGGACCATCGAGGCGGGACGAACCGCGGACCCGTCCGCGACCGTGACCGTTCCGGACGGCTACAACTACTATCTCGACGCGATCCTCTGGAAGGACGGCGTCGTCGTCGGCTCAGCGCGGAGCGCCGCGACTCGACCCGTCGAAGCGGCTCTCGGTGAACGGGACGCAGACGGACGTCGAACTGTCCGTTTCGGACTTCCAAGAGGGCGACAGAGGAAAATCGGAGCGGACGACCAGAACGGCGAACGACGGCGGTCAACCCGGTTTCACCGCCCTCGCCGGTATCGTCGCCCTTCTCGGGGCGGGACTACTCGCGCGGCGAAACGGACAACCATGACTGAAACCGAATCAACGACGACCTCCGAGCGGTCGGAATCCGAATCGAACCGAGAGGAAACCGAGCGGACGAACACGGACGAAGAGAAGAACGGGCAAGTGGACCACCACGCCCGCCACGAAACGCCGGAGAGGGCCGGACGAACGAAGCCGTCCGGTGACCCGAACCCACGGAAGTACCTGTATCAGGGGGCGCTCGTCGTCCTCGTCCTTCTCGCGGTCGTGGCCCTGTTCCAGTTCTACATGAGCGCCCTCGACGTGATTCGGACGTTCGTCGCGGACCGGTACCGACCGCTGTTCAACGCGGCGTTCAATCTCGTCGTCCTGCTGGCGGCCGGTATCGGTATCTCGTTCACCGTCCGGTCGATGGACTGAGAACGCGACACGGCGGAACGTCGAAACGGAACGGAAGAACGGAGAAATGGAGCGGCAAAACGGAGCGGCGGAACGGCGAACGGAACGGCGCGCGTTAGCGATCTTTCACGGTCACCTCGACCGGATTTTCGGGGTGCAAGGTGACGAGCGGAACGAGCGTCAGCGGCGTGTCGGAGACGAGGTCGAACTCGAATCGCTTTCCGAGCGTCGCCAACACGAGTTTCGCCTCGCGCATGGCGAAGCCATCGCCGATGCATTTGCGCGGACCACCGCCGAACGGGAAGTACGCGAACTGTGGGAGTTCGCGGCGGAACTCGTCCGTCCAGCGTTCCGGTCGGAACTCCCACGGGTCGTCGAAGAAGCGCTCGTCGTGGTGAACGACCCACTGCGGGGTCGAAACGACGGTGTCGGCGGGGACGTGAAACCCGGCGAGGTCGTCCGCCTCGTTCGCCTGCCGGTAGACGACGTAGGCGGGCGGGTAGAGTCGCATCGTCTCCGTCACGATCTCGTCGAGGTAGTCGAGATCCGTGAGGTCGGCGACGGTCGGCGTTCCGTCGACCACTGCATCGAGTTCGTCGTGGAACTTCCGCCGTACGTCGGGGTGCTTCGCGAGCAGGTACCACGCGTACGTCAGCGTCAAAGCGGTCGTGTCGTGACCCGCGAGCAACAACGTCATCATCTCGTTGCGAACGCTCTCGTCGGTGAGGTTCCCCGCTTCACGCTCGCCGAGCAACGTTCCGAGCAGGTCGTCCTCGTCGCCCGAGTAGTCGTGCTGTCGTCGAATCTCGCGGAGGATTCGATCCAACCTGTCCACGGCGCGGCGGTAGCGAACGTTTCGCGGCGTCGGGGCCTCCTCGGGGACGAACCCTGCCGGTCCGGGCTGAAACCGCTCGCCGACTTCGATGAGGGCCTCCCGGATGGCCCGCTCCATTCCGTCGATTCGCGAACCGAGCAGGCTCTCGACGACGATTCTGAGGGTGAGTTGGGACATCTCGGCGTGGATGTTCGTGTGCTCCCCGTCGGTGAACGAGTCGGCCAGTTCGGTCGTATCGCGGACGATGATATCGCCGTACTCGTTCAGTTTCTCGCCGTAGAACGACGGTTGCATGACCGTGCGCTGGCGTCGCCAGTGCTCGCCGTCGCTCGTCAGTAGACCGTCTCCGAGCAACCCTCCAAGTCCCTCGTCCCCGCCCAACGTCGGCTTGCGGTAGTTCTCGGCGTTCGTCACGAGGACGCGCCGAATGGCTTCCGGGTCGGCCACTTGGTACACCTCCGTTCCGTACACGTCGATTCGGGCCACGTCGCCGTACTCGCGTGCGACGCGCTCCATGAACCCCAACGGGTCGTCTGCGTACTGGAGACTCGACCCCAAAAACGGTACCCCCTCCGGTCCCGATGGCACGCGGTTTGCCATGCAAGAGATTGGGTTGCACACCGTAAGAGCCTGCTCCCTAACGAGTGACAGAGTTTTTATGAACCGTGGTAAAGATGCTGACATGAGTGATGGTCATATCTCTCTCGTCGACCAAATTCCGCCCCTCGTCGCGATTGGGGTCCTCGGAGCCGGGTTGCTCGCGCTGTTTCTCGGCTACAGTTGGTTCTGGATGGTGTTCGTATTTGGATTCGCCGTCGTTCTCCCGCTTCTGACGATACTCTCGCAGTCGTTTTCGGAGCGCCAACGAACGCGACGAAAAGAGACCATCAACGGTACGACGACCGCCAAACCGACCGAGCGGAGAAACGAAACGATGACCGACAGGACGCCCTCGATACGCTCCGAGACAGATACGCCCGCGGGGAGATCGACGAAGTGGAGTTCGAACGGCGGGTGGACATACTCCTGGAAAACGAGACGGTAGCGGACGTGAAGGCGCGGCGGGAGCGGGAACGGGAATTCGAGTAATATCGGTTACCGAACTGAAAGCTTATGCCGTCGTTCGCGTTTTTTCTTCCCGATGAGACGCCGCCGTCTACTGGTCTGCGGGAGTGCTCTCCTGTCGAGCGGACTGTCCGGTTGTCTCGGTTCCCTGAACTCCGCGGGGGAGAACGGGGAACCGACTACAAACGAATCGACCACTCGAACCACGACGCGAACCACGACCGACACCGGAACCGAAGGCCTCGCACTGGCGAACAGCAGTTCGAAAACACGGACGGCCCACGTTGCCGTCTCTCGGAAATCGGATCCAACGCCGCTGGTCGATGCGAAATACGAAGTTCCAAGCGGGCATCTCCTGTGGTTCTCCGAGACGCTCGAACACGGGCAATCGTATCGCATCGACGCCGAAATTACCGGCGGGAAATCACGCGAAACGACGCTGACCGCGGAGGGATGTGCAGGGGACCCGTACAACTCCAGTGGCAGTCGCCCGGTTATCATCTACGTCGGGAAGCAAAAACCGACAATCGCGTTCAAAGAGTGCGACGTGGAGTTCCCACCGAATAGGTACACAACGGAGGGAACGGACAGGCACGAGGTGTGAACGCCACGACCGTTTTCCAGGGTTCGACCGACCGTGGGCCGTAAAACGGGGAAACTGACGAGGACTGGCAAACCACCGTCGAACCCTAGTGCTATCGGAGAGCGCCCTCGTCGAAACCCGCAGAGCGGGATCGAAACGACGTGCCGAATACGGAGGAGTACAACTCGAAGGCTCGTCGTCCCTCTAGCAACCACGAGTACGGCTCACGGGTTATCCGTCCAGTTTTCAACCGATGGGACCTTTTAGCTCCCTGAAGAAGTGGCCACATGGCCCTGAAAAAGAGCCTTCTGAGCGGCCTCGTCGCATTCATCGTCTCGACAGCCGCTGCGCGTGTCGTCGGCGGGAAAGAACTCGGGACGAGAATCGGCCTCCTGACCGGGGTATCAGTGGCCCTGAGCACCTGGGTGTCCAGTCGTCAGAGTGGGAAAGAAACCGAACTCGCAGACGAAGCGACGGCTGTGTGATCGGACGAGAGCGTGAAGTGGCAGATACGCCGGACATTTTGCACACGTCCCTCGAAACGCAATTTCATCGAGTAACTGACACTGTGATCATATACGGAAGTCGAGAACCGTCCATTCACTTTGGTCGAACTGACGCTGTATCACTTGCGAGAATTCAACTCCATACGGCAAGCGGGTCGCTGTAGAAAGTAAGTACCGTAAGATTAGTTGGCTGGGGAGGTTACGCCCCGATTTTCGATCGGTCAGTGACCGAGTGAAACTCGGATGGGCCAACGCGGATTTGAACCGCGGACCTCCCGGTTATCAGCCGAGCGCTCAACCTAACTGAGCTATTGGCCCGCTGTTGGGCGCATTTACTCATTGCCCGGTGAGATTTTTAAGGGTTTCCTTTCTCCTCCGCGTCGTCATCGAAACCGATATCGTAGGAGTCCGAATCCACCCGGTACGTATCACCGTCCTGACCACTCGAACTGGCCGTGCCGCTGCCGCTCACGCTGCCACCGTCAGGGAAGCCGAAGGTGTAGACGTTACCCGAGGCGAACCCGCCGGTCTGTTTGTCGATGTAGGGCGTGATGACCCACTTTTTCGCCACGGTGCGGAACACCGCGCGCGTGGGCGGGAGCGCGAACAGGAACCCGAGCGTGTCCGTGATGAGGCCGGGCGTGAGCAGGAAGGCACCCGCGACGAGCAGGAATCCGCCGTCGATGATCCGATTCGTGGGGATGTCCCCCCGCGCGAGGTCGGATTGGATCTTTCTGATGGTGTGTCTCCCTTCGGCACGAACCAGCAACATCCCGAGCAGGGCGGTCAGTACGACGAGCAGGACGGTTATCTGCCAGCCAATCTGGGTGGCGACGAAGACGAGAAACAGCCCGTCGAGTAACGGAATCAACAGCAACAGCGCCAGCATCCGTTTCCACATGATTCGACGTAGTGGTTCAGGCTGTAAAACCCTTTACCTGCTGATGTGTGCTCGGAGAGCGTAAATCGGGACGGAGAATTCGAGACCCTCATTTGGTTCTCGTCCTTGTCTCGTCCTTGTCTTTTCGTTTGGCCGCGCGCCTGCACAACGCGTGCGACGACGGACAAAACCACAGAACGACTCCGAATTCTACAGCGGCGGTAACGATTACGCTTTCCGCAACGACGACGGCGACACCACAGCGACACCACAGCGACAGCAATAACGGCGACGAATTCGACGACTACACCACCAACTACAACGACTCCCGTTGTTAGGGAACACCCCGCCCTCACTCGGTCAGCCGCTCGTGGGCGCACGCGCCCACTCGCACTTCCCTCGTTCGCCCGGGACCCGCCAGGACAGCGGCGGGCCGGGTGCGCCGCACCCGGCCCGCAAGCGGTTGGTTGGCCTTCCATCTACATTTTTCCTCATCGATCATCAGTATCTCCCGCTCACCCCCGTTCTTCGAGTACGATTTTCACGAAGAGATAGAAACGTGTCTACTGTCCTCGTTCATTTCTACACCCGTTCCTTCGTCTTTCGGCCACTAACGACTGCCAATCTATCGAATAACTCCAATTCTTCGTTTGTCCTTCCGAAATTCGAAATCAAGTTTCGTACCTCGTAATGATTCGTGGGGCTTATTACGATGTACGAACTTCACACGGGTAACAGCCATGAGTGACACCGAGAACAGGACGATTTTGCTCATCGGAAGCGGACCCATCCAGATAGGACAGGCTGCGGAGTTCGACTACTCCGGCGCGCAGGCCTGCCGTGCACTACAGGAAGAGGGGGCGCGAGTCGTTCTCGTGAACTCCAACCCGGCGACCATCATGACCGACCCGGAGATGGCCGACGAGGTGTACATCGAACCCATCACCACCGAAGCCATCGCCGAAATCATCCGGAAGGAGCGCCCTGACGGGGTTATCGCCGGACTCGGAGGACAGACGGGACTGAACGTCACCGCGGAACTCAGCGAGGAGGGCATCCTCGAAGAGTACGACGTGGAGATTATGGGAACGCCGCTGGAGACCATCTACGCGACGGAGGACCGCGACCTCTTCCGTCAGCGGATGCAGGAACTCGGCCAACCGATGCCGTACTCGACGACCATCACGCTCGACGAGGGCGAGTCTGTCGCCGAGTTGGACGAGGAATCCCTCGGCCAGCGCGTCGAGGACGCCGTCGACACCGTTGGCGGACTCCCCGTCATCTCGCGCACGACCTACACCCTCGGCGGGTCCGGGTCCGGCGTCGTTCACGAGATGGACGAACTGAAAGAGCGCGTGCGCAAGGGACTGCGCCTCTCGCGCAACAGCGAGGTGCTCATCACTGAATCCATCGCGGGTTGGGTCGAACTGGAGTACGAGGTGATGCGCGACGCGGACGACTCGTGTATCATCATCTGCAACATGGAGAACCTGGACCCGATGGGGATTCACACGGGCGAATCCACCGTCGTCACGCCCTCGCAGGTCATCCCCGACGAGGGGCACCAGGAGATGCGCGACGCGGCCCTCGAAGTCATCCGCGACTTGGGGATTCAGGGCGGATGTAACATCCAGTTCGCGTGGCACGACGACGGCACGCCCGGCGGCGAGTACCGCGTGGTCGAAGTGAACCCGCGTGTCTCGCGGTCCTCCGCGCTCGCATCCAAGGCGACGGGATACCCCATCGCCCGCGTGACGGCGAAAGTCGCGCTCGGCAAACGCCTGCACGAGATCGAGAACGAGATCACGGGCGAGACGACGGCGGCGTTCGAACCCGCCATCGACTACGTGGTGACGAAGGTACCGCGCTGGCCCAAGGACAAGTTCGACGACGTGGACTTCGAACTCAGCACGGCGATGAAGTCCACGGGTGAGGCGATGGCCATCGGCCGGACGTTCGAGGAGAGCCTCCTCAAGGCGCTCCGCAGTTCGGAGTACGAACCCGACGCGGAGTGGGACGAAGTCGGCGACGACGAACTCGAATCCTACTATCTCGAAAGACCCTCCCCCGACCGTCCGTACGCCATGTTCGAGGCGTTCGAGCGCGGCTACACGGCCGAACAGGTCGCCGACCTGACCGGCATCGAGTCGTGGTACGTCGAGCGCTACGGCCGCATCGCCGAGGCCGTCGAAGCCGCACAGGACGGCGAGTTCGCCCCCGCCGCGGAGAAAGGGTTCACGAATCAGGAAGTCGCGGCGATGGCCGGTGCGGACGTCGGTTCCGTCGAGACGAGTGCTCCGGAACGCTCGTTCAAGCAGGTCGATACCTGTGCGGGCGAGTTCGCGGCGTCGACGCCGTACTACTACTCCGCGCGTTCGGCCCGCGAGACGAACGTGTTCGGGAACGACGAACTGCAAGTCGATCCGGACGTCGAGAACGTCGTCGTCGTCGGTGGCGGCCCGATTCGTATCGGGCAGGGCGTGGAGTTCGACTACTGTTCGGTGCACGCGGTCCGCGCGCTCCGCGAGATGGGCATCGAAGCGCACGTCGTGAACAACAACCCCGAAACCGTCTCGACCGACTACGACACTTCTGATGGGTTGTTCTTCGAACCCATCACCGCCGAGGAGGTCGCCGACGTCATCGAGGCGACGGACGCCGACGGCGTGATGGTGCAGTTCGGTGGCCAGACTTCGGTCGATATCGGTCACCCGCTGGCGGAGGAAATCGAGCGCAGAGGTCTCGACTGCAAGGTCCTCGGGACCACGGTGGACGCGATGGACCTCGCGGAGGACCGCGACCGCTTCAACCGCCTGATGGACGACCTGGGAATCGAACAGCCGACCGGCGGAAGCGCGACGAGCGAGGAGGAGGCCCTCGAACTCGCACACGACATCGGGTATCCCGTCCTCGTGCGCCCGTCCTACGTCCTCGGTGGCCGCGCGATGGACATCGTGTACGACGACGAGGAACTCACGGAGTACATCGAGGAGGCGGTTCGCGTCTCGCCGGACAAGCCGATCCTCGTGGACGAGTTCCTCGCGGACGCGGTGGAACTGGACGTTGACGCCGTCTCGGACGGCGAGGACATCGTCATCGGCGGCATCATGGAACACGTCGAGAGCGCGGGCGTCCACTCGGGCGACTCCGCCTGCCTGATTCCGACCCGCTCGCTCTCTGAGGAGACGCTGGGTCGCGTGCGCGAAGTGACGGAGGACATCGCCCGCGCCCTCGACACGGTCGGGTTGATGAACGTGCAACTGGCCGTCCAAGACGATACCGTCTACGTCCTCGAAGCCAACCCGCGCTCCTCGCGGACGGTCCCGTTCGTCTCGAAGGCGACGGGCGTGCCGATTGCGAAACTCGCGGCGAAGGTGATGGCCGGGAAGACGCTGGCCGACCTCGACGTGACCGAACAGATTCCCGAGCAGACGAGCGTGAAGGAGGTCGTCCTCCCGTTCGACCGCCTCTCGGGGTCCGACCCCCGCCTCGGCCCGGAGATGAAATCGACGGGCGAAGTGATGGGTACCGCGGATTCGTTCGGCAAGGCATACGAGAAGGCCCAATCCGCCGCCTCGAACACGCTTCCGAAAGAGGGCGTTGCAGTCGTCGACTTCGACCTCGACGGCTTCGGCGACTACTACGAACTCGGCGAGTTCGAGGACATCAACGACGCGATTCGCACCGGGAAAGTCGACCTCCTCGTGAGCGACGACCGCGCCGCACTGGAGACGGCCGTCGAGGAGGACATCCCGTACTTCACGACCGTCGCCAGCGCGAAGGCGGCGCTCGAAGCGCTCGCGGCCCGTGACGAAGACCTCTGCGTGCAGTCGGTCGGCGACAGGCCGAAAGTCGCCCGCGAGTGGGGTCGCTGACGGGACCGATTCTCTTTAACTGGAGTTCAGGTAGAACTCGTTTTTCGAGGAGAGATCGTAGCTATCGCTGCCGTTCGAGAAGTTCGCTTTCACCTCGTTTCCGGAGAGGGTTCGTCGTCCCATCGAGTCCTCGTAGTGGTTCATCGACGCTGCGCTCGACGGCTGGAAGCCGATGAAGTTCTCGCGGGTGTCGTCGTCCCACGCGGAGTTGAGCTTCAACTGCCATCGGTTGTACTCGTTGGTCGGCGAAGATTCGTCCACGACTTCGACGTTCGGTTGGGAGTACGACCAGCTAAGGCCCGCCGTGACCGACGCGGTCATCCAGCCGACGCTTACGCTGAGCGAATAGCTGGTCGAGGACGACCCGCCCTGCGTTCCGTACGGGTTCCACTGCCCGTAATCCACGTCGGTATTGCCCATATCGCTCTGATTCCATTTGTGATACACTCTCCCCCACTCGTTCTTGTAATCGCTTCCGTACGCGGAGATTCCCGGTTCGAACCGGCCGGGGAGTGGAGAGCGAACACGTCGCCCTCGCTGCTCCCGAGCGTGTCCATGAACACGTAGAACGTGGCACCGACCGTCCCGTACGGGTCGTCGGCGTATTCGAGTTTCTGCGAGAACATTTGCTCCATGTTGTCCGTGCTGGACACGGTTCCACCGGCCATCGTGGTAACCTGCTCGGACGCTTTGATCGTCGAGGAGATGTCCGCGACGTGACTGTCGAGTTGGTCGTGAATCAGGGCTTCGGAGCGCCCCGATTCCGCCTGCGGTTCGGTCATGTCCTCGGCAGCGACGCCGACGTAGGAGTGGCCGACGCCGTCCGCGTCGAAGCCGTAGGCGTACGCCACGACCCCGCCCGAACTCGTCTCCTGCTCGCTCGCAGGGATAACCGCGGGAGCACGACCGTTCTTTTCCGCGAAATCATCGGCGGCTCGCCGACGAACCGCTCGTCGTTGCTCGTCCGACACCGCGGCTCCACCGGACGCCTTCGCGGTGTACACCGCACTTCCCCGTGAGCGCTTTTCGTTCAGCTTCGCGCTGGCGAACCCGGTACCCGTGACGAGGCTCGTCATCCCGAGTGCGCCGGTTTTGAGAATCGTTCGTCTGTTCGTCCGTCCGTTGCTTCCGCCGGAGTACTCTTTTTCTTCCATGCTACGGATATATGATAATAACGAAGATATAAATAACTAACTAGAAATTGAGTAAATTTAATACTTTATTTTCCAGGGGTAATTTGGTGTCCGAAAACATGCTTTGGGAGCGAACCGGGACGTGAAGTCGCACGAGCGTTTCGATCGCACCACTTGGTGAAGACGAGACGGGCGTGAGCCACGGTTTACGGCGGCGTCTTCGTACACGCTTGGAATCGGTCCGCTGACGCGTTCGAGCCTATGCGGGTTCTTTGTAGAACGTGGTCGTGTGGGCGAGCCAGTGCTCCGAGCCGTCGTTAACGAACTGGCCTTTCACCTTGTTGATGCAGATGGTTTTCTCTCCCATCGAGCTATCGTAGTGGTCCATCGAGGCGGCACTCGACGGCTGGAACCCGACGAAGTTCTGACTCACGTCGTCCCCACCGTTGACCTTCAACTGCCACTGGTTGTAATTGTGGTACGACGAGGACTCGTCGATGACTTCGACATCCGGCTGCGTGTACGACCAGCTAAAGCCCGCCGTAACCGATGCCGTCATCCAGCCGACACTGACGCTAAGCGAGTAGCTTCTGGACGACGAACCTCCTTGGGTGCCGTACGGCTGCCACTGACCATAATCGACGTCCACGTTGCCCATCTCGGTCTCGTCCCACTGGTGAAACACGCGTCCCCAGTCGTTCTCCCAGTCGCTTCCAAACGCCGAGGTGCCCGGTTCGAATCCGGCGGGTGAGTTGAACGAGTGAACGTCCCCGTCGGTGCTGCCGAGGGTGTCCTGGTACCAATACGACGTTGCCCCGGCGACGCCGTACGGATCTATCGCGTTTTCGAGTTTGTGCGAATAGATCTGTTGCATGTTGTTCGTCCCCGTCACGGGACCACCGGACATCGTCGTCGCTTGTTCGGACGCCGTGACGGCTGATGAGAGTTCAGCGACCCGGCCGTCGAACCGGTCGTGAATGAGCGCCTCGGCCCGTCCGGACTGCGTCTCGGGGTCGTCCGTGTCCTCGCCAGCGATGCCGGTGTACGCCCGGCCGACGCCGTTCGCATCGAGCGCGTATGCGTATGCGACCACGTCACCGTCGTCGGATTGCAGGTCGCTGGCAGGGATGGTATCCGGGGAACGCCCGTTTTTCCGCTCGAAATCGCGGACCGCACGTCTCCTGACCTGCCGTCGCTGTTCGTCGGAAATCGTCGCTCCACGGGACGCTTTCGCCGTGTGAACCGCACTTCCCCGCGGTTGCTTCTCGTTCAGTTCCGCACTGGCAAGACCGGTACCCGCGACGAGGCTCGTCACCCCGAGCGCGCCGGTTTTGAGGACCGCTCGTCTGTTCGTTCGATTGTCGTTTCCGTCTCCGCTTGGACTTTCTTTCATGGTCCAGAATAACAATCAAAATAGAGCCACAAATAATTAACTAGAAATTGAGTGAAATTAACAAGTAGTGACAGAAACGTAAAGTTATTGGTCTGTGTGGTTGTTTTCGAGAATCCAACGCTCTCGCTAAGAGAACCGACGAAAATCAGGGAAGCGTTCCGAGCGCTCCGCCCATCAGGAACGCGGCCAACGCGTACCACGGTTCCCGGCGGAGTTTTCGGTGGACGCCTGGCATCGTGCCGTTGACACCGACACCGAGCGAGAGACCGATGAAGAGCACACCGCCCGCGATGGCCACGCTTCGGAATCCGTGTTCGCTGGCGTACCCCGCGAGGACCCCGATTATCACACCGAAAATCGCGGCGAGAAAGTCGATTTCGGTGATGTGGTGATCGGTGGTAAATCGCGGTTGCATACCTGTCTTAGGAACTGACTCATATTATTTCATTCTATTCGTAGCTAACATTTCTGGAGCAAGTGCCCGGCAAAACGACGAGCGTTCACGGGACGGTATCTTTACCCTCGGGTGCGACACTGTTGGCCGGGAAACCTTTCCGCTTCGTGCACGAATTCCCGTAAAATGTCGAACGAAATCGAGCGCCTGCTGGTCGCAGGTGCGAGCGGCGACACGGGGCGCGAACTCCTCCGACAGTTACGCAGCGTTGACGTGCAGGTCAGAGCCATGACGCGCTCGCCGAACAAGGAACGGGAGTTGTCGGAGGAAGGCGCGGACGAGGTCATCGTCGGTGACCTCCTCGACCCGGCGGACGCCTCCCGTGCCGTCGCGGACTGCGACGCCGTTCTCTGTGCGGTCGGGTCGTCCCCCGGTCTCGACGCGCTTCTCGGCGGCGACCTCGTGGACGGTGTCGGTGTCGAGAACCTCGTCTACGCGGCCGTTGCAGCGGGCGTCGAAGGCTTCGTCTTCGAGAGTTCCATCGGCGTCGGTGACTCCCGCGAGGGGATGCCCGCCGCGCTTCGACTCCCGCTTTGGCACGTTCTCAACCAGAAGAATCACGCCGAATCGGTGCTCCGCACGTCTGGTCTCTCCTACACCGTCATCCGCCCCGGCGGCCTGACGAACGCACCCGCGACCGGCAACGTGCTGGTCGGTGAAGGTGGCGAAAGCGTCTCCGGGAGCATTCCGCGCGAGGACGTCGCCCGACTGATGATCGCCGCGTTGTTCACGCCGGACGCCGAGAACCGGACGTTCGAGGTCGTGAGTCGGGAGGGTCAGCGCGGCACCGCTCGGGGAGTCGTCGAGATAGACTGGCAAGTGCCCGGCGAACACGAAATAGAAATCGAGGAGTAAGCGGTACGCGGGAGTTCGCCGACCGCCAATCCTCGGCGGTCAGCGTCGTCACAACGGGTTCGGATCAGTCAGCAGCGACGAGTCGCCGTCGAGGTGCCATCGCGAGGACGTCGTCGAAGAATCCGAGGGTGTCGTTCGGGCCGGGGTTCGCTTCGGGGTGGTACTGACGCGTGATGACGTCGAGTTCGTCGTTTTCCAGTCCTTCAGGGGTATCGTCGTTGACGTTGATCTGCGTGACTTCGAGGTCGCCGGGCTCGGCGACCGTGTAGCCGTGGTTCTGCGTGGTCATGACGACCTGTCCCGATTCGAGGTCACGAACGGGCTGATTGACGCCGCGGTGACCGAAGTCCATCTTCGAGGTGGTTCCGCCGAGCGCGCGGGCGATGATCTGCTGTCCGAGACAGATGCCCGCGAGCGGGAGTTCCCCGGCGAAGGTTTCGACGAGTTCCTGGGCCGCTTCGAAGTTCGCAGGATCGCCCGGTCCGTTCGAAACGAAGAGGATGTCGGCTTCGAGGGCTTCGACGTCCTCGGGCGTGGCGTCGTGCGGGAGGACGTGAACGTCCGCACCGCGTTCGACCAGCGCGTCGATGATGCTTCCCTTCGCGCCACAGTCCACGAGCGCGACGGTTTGGCCGTCCTCGTCGCCATCGCCGAGGTGAACCTCGGGTTCGGAGACGCTGACCTGCGCGCCGATGTCGTGGTGGTCGCTCATGCCCGGGCAGCGCGCGAGTTCCGCGAGCGCGTCGTCGGGCGTGGCGTTCTCACCGACCGCGATTCCGCACTTCATCGCGCCCTCTTCCCGAATCCCGCCGACGAGGTCGCGGGTGTCGAGGTGGTCCACCGCGGGGACGCCCTCGGCTTCGAGCCACTCCGCGACGTCCTCGGTGAGTTCGCGCGCGACGACCGCACGCGGGTGGACTCGGTCGCTCTCGAAGCGTTCCTCTCGGACGCCGTAGTTCCCGATGAGGGGGTACGAGAACGTGAGGACCTGTTCCTCGTAGGACGGGTCGGTGAGGCTTTCCTCGTAACCCGTGTATGCTGTTGTAAAGACCAGTTCACCGCAAGCCGTACCTGGGGAGCGACCACGGGCTTCCACCACATGGCCACCCTCCAGCGCGACGTAGGCACCCGGCATTACGAGATTCATATGCAACACGGCACTATAAACCTTGCTTTCGAAGCATTCTTACGAAATTCGTAATCATCAAGTAGCGGGCGACACTACCTGCAAATCTCCATGGACGCACTCGACCGACAGATATTGAATCTTCTCCGGCGAGACGCCCGGACGCCGTACACGGAGATCGCCGAGAGCGTCGGCACATCCGAGGGCACGGTTCGAAATCGCGTCGAACGCATGACCGAGGACGGCGTTATCGAACGATTCACCGTTACCACTCACACGGGAAACGTGAAAGCTATGATAGAGATCGGTGTGGACGTCGCGGTTGACACGACAGCGATATCCGATACGTTCGCGGAGTGGGAACAGGTCGATTTCGTCTGGCAGGTCAGCGGCGAGGACGACATCGTCCTCATCGTCGACGCCTCCGACACGCAGGGCGTGAACCAACTCATCACTCGCGCGCGAGAGTTGGAGGAAGTCGTGAGCACGAAGACTCGACTCATCTTGGACGAGCGACTTGGATGAGGCCATCTCGGCCGAATCCAAGTTGCACCCGAGATGAGTCGAAGAGTGATTTTGGACGAGCGACTCGGGTAAGCGCCAGCGTCCCGAGTCGTTCGACGGAATCGGGATAATATCCGTTCGTTTGGGTTCGGGCGCCGACCACGAGGTTTCGAACGTTTGCTTTTCGGGCTTCTTATGTACCACTCCCCGTCTAAATAGGTCATTCTGTGTGGGAAAAGAAGACGTATGGGAACCAAAACCTCCCTTTGCACTATATTTATGCAGTTATTCGTCGTGCGTCTATTCGAACGTCAGATGTACGATTATCGAAGCGAAGCGGAGTTCGATCGACTCCGCGCCGTCCGGGTACACAAACCGGGGTGTGAAACGTTCGTCGGCGCGGTCGATCCGGTTCCGAACCTGTTTCGCAGTCAGTCCTCCGTCGCCAACGCACAGCGGGAACACGAACGACTGGTCGAAGTCCTCGAAGCGAACGGCGTCACCGTCCACCATCTCTGTGACGACCTCGCGGAGGGGACGACCCTCGACGCCCTGCTCGCGTCGCGGGTCCGTATCGACTGCAGCGATTTGCCCCGCGACAGACGGACCGCGACGCGGGATTCGATGTGGAACGAACTGCTCTCGCTTCCCCCGTACGAAAAACTGCAACTCGTCGGGAGCAACGCGACGCTGTACCGCCACCGAAACGGGTCGGGGAAGACCGGCGACCACGAGTTCAGCGTCGGGCGTTTCGACACGACGAGCATCCGTTTCCGACAACCGCTCTCGAACCTCTACTTCCAGCGCGACCAGCAAATCGTTACGGACGACGGTCCCGTCATCGGATCGTTCCGGAACGAGACGCGGGACGCGGAGACGGGAATCGCGGTCAAGGGGTGGGAAGCGATCGGCGGTTCGCCGCGACCCCACAACGGTCTCGTGGAATTCTTCCAACCCACGGACCAGACGTTGGAGGGCGGCGATTTCATTCCGGCGGGCGAGTTCGCACTGCTCGGTATCTCCGCGTTCGAGGGCGAAACCGAGATTCCGATACGGACGACGCGCGGCGCGGGTCGGACGTTGTTGGAAGCCGACGTGATGTCCTACGACGAAGTCGGACTCGTCCACGCGCCGCGCACCGCGGACGCCGAGGAACAGGCCCGGAAGACGAACGGCGCCGAGACGGCGGAGACGGACATGGAGGTGATGCACCTCGATACGTGGTTCAACATCGCCGACGAGGGTGTTGCCGTCGCTCGAAAACACCTCGTGGACAACACCGACGTGGAGGTGTACGGTCGGACGGGAACGGGCTACGAGCACCTCCGAACCATCGGTTTCGGGGAGTACCTCTCCGAGAAGGACTACCGCATCATCGACGTGCCGTTCGACGAGCGCGCCGTCGGGACGAACTTCCTCACGCTCGACGCCGGGAAGATACTTCCGATACACTACCCCGACGAGCACGGCGAGTACGACCCGGCGCGCAACGAACTCATCGAGACCATGCGCGCGGAAGGACTCGACGTCGTTCCGGACGGCGTCGGAATTCCGCTGGAACACCTCCGGGCGGGATACGGCGGCGTCCACTGCGTCACGACGCCGCTCCGGCGCGCGTAGTTATCGTTCAGTCGTCCCCGTTCGTCTCGCTTTTCGGCGGTTCTCCCACACCCGGCGTTTCCTCCTTCGGGCGATGGAGGTACTCCTTCTGTTGGTGGACCTTCCGATAGCCGCGGCGGACGAGTTTGTCGAACGTCCCGCGCCGGACTTCCGGTTTCACTCGGCCGTCACGAATCGCGGCGACGACGCTCTCGGGCGTGAGCGTGTCGGCATCGACCAGCGTGTAGGCCCGTCCGACTTCCATGGGATAGTGAGCGTCACTCCCGCCGACGAGCGGCAGGTCGTACTGTTCCGCCAAGTCCCGCGCCCACTGCTCGGTACGCGGATGTTTGCCGTTGACTTCGATGGCGTCGAACTCCGCGTCCACCTCGCGCACCGTGCTGTTCCGGTAGGGATGGGCGACGATGGCGACACAGCCGCGTTCGTGGGCCAACTCGACCACCTCCTTCGGCGTGAGCGTCCCCGGGGAGGTGCGCGTCGGTGGATCGGGACCGACCACGAGGATGTGGCCCTTCGTCGAGGAAACCTCGATACCCGGAATCGTCTGCACGAGTTGTCCGGAGAACGAATGGTAGTAATCGTGATTCGTCAATGCGACGCCGTCCAACCCCCGGTAGCGCGCTCCCAGTTCGAGCAGTCTGACGCCAACCGGATCGAAGAGCGCGGCGGCCTGTTCGTGGCCGTGGAAAAATCGCGTGTGGGCGTGTAGGTCGATGGCAAACACGTCCGTAGATATGCAGCCGATAGGTCTTTGGTTTTTCCGCCGGTTTTCCTCGTCATGAAAGCCGACGGGGACGCCGTGGATGACCTCGCGGCGACCGAGGACGGAATCGAGTACGAGCGCGTCGTGATCTCGAACCCGATCAGCGGCGACGGGACCCACCGCGAACAAGTCCGGAGCCTCGCCATCGAACACGACTACACCGTCCTCGAAACGCAGGGAGAGGGCGATGCCGTCGAGTTCGCACGAAAGGCCGCCGAAAGCGGCGCGTCGCTGGTCGCTGCTGCGGGGGGTGACGGAACCCTCCACGAAGTCGTTCTGGGGTTGGACGAAGCGGACGCGCTGGACTCGGTGACGTTCGGCGTGGTCCCGGCCGGAACGGGCAACAACTTCGCCGGAAACATCGGCGTTCGGAGCATCTCCCACGCCTTCGACGTGCTCGATTCGGGCGAGCGCAGGCGGATCGACCTCGGGACGGCGAACGGTCGCCCCTTCGTCAACTCCTGTGTCGGCGGGTTGACGGCCGACGCGAGCCACAAGACCGATCCCGAGCAGAAAGAGCGCCTCGGCGTGCTGGCCTACGTCGTGAACACCCTCCAGTTGATGACCGACTACGAGGGGTTGCCGCTCTCCATCGAGGCGTCCGACGAGGGCGACGTTTCGTGGTCGGGCGACGCCGTCTTCGTCCTCGTCGGCAACGGCCGACGGTTTCCGACGAAGGGGCGCACGCAGGCGAACATGGAGGACGGCCTGCTCGACGTGACCATCGTCGAAAACGTCCCCGCCGCGAACCTCCTGCAGGAAGCCACGATGCAGCGCCTGTTCGGGGCCGAAACCGAGAACGTCACCCACCTTCAGACGCCGACGTTGAACATCGAAATCGAGGGGAACTCGCCCGTCGAGTTCAGCCTGGACGGCGAGATGGGCGAATGGGACGAACTGACGCTCGACGTTCGTGAAAACGCGCTCGAAATACCCGTCGGTGAAGGGTACGAGCGATATCCGGAGAAGTGAAACGGCGAGAGTGAATCGAGATTATAGAACTCTGTTCGGTATCGCCCAATCTGTCCTGACCGAGTGGCGCGCGCGAGAAACGCGTGCGAGGTCTTCGTGAACGGAGTGAACGAATGGCTCGTCGGAGCGTGTCTCTGACGGTGGATGAGTGAGCGACCAGCGGGAGCGAAGGAATCGGCTGGGGAGGTGTGTGGCGCAGTGCGGGGGCTTTCTGGGTCTGCCTCCCAGTAGTTGCAATCGCAGCCGAATCACAATCTTCCCGACGTAGCGAGCGGGCAGGTGCTTTAAAACTCCACGTTCCAGTAGTTGCAGTCAGAAGAAAACCAGAACCACGAGAATAGTGTTGCTCTCGCCGTCTTCGTAACAACGTTTACGCCGCCCCCGTGCCTCAGTTCGCGTATGGCAATCACGGCCCGCGATTTGATGACGACTGAGGTGGAAACCGTCTCGCCCGACGACGAAATCGGGGAAGTGCTGACCCGTCTCGCGCGGGTGCAGTTCAACGGGTTTCCCGTCACGGACGACGGGGAGGTCGTCGGTATCGTCACCCAACACGACTTCGTACATATGTTTCAGCCGAGCGACCGAACGCTGTGGATTCCCATCGGCTTCCCGCCGTTCCTCGAAAGTCTGGAATACGGGTTCGACCTCTCGTGGGACGAGTTCGACGTGGGTATCGACCTCGTGCGAAACGCCGGAAAACCGGTCCGAACGGTCATGAGCGAGAACGTGGTGACGGTGACGCCCGACGACGACATCGACCGCGTCCTCGATCTGCTGGTCGACGCGGAAAACGACATCAACCGCCTCCCGGTCGTCGAGGACGGTAAACTCGTCGGCATCATCGCCCGACAGGACGTGCTGCGGGCGCTTCGGGACGAACGCCGCGCGCGGTGAGATGGATCGACGTTCCGCTCTCGAATCCGGCATTCGGGGTGGGTTTTCGAAACCTACACCACCTCTCGGGAGAGACCTCGTACAGTGACCCGGTATCGAAACGTTCTGCTGTTCGTTATTCTCGCCGCGTTCTGGGGGTCGGCGTTCATGGCCATCCGGGCCGGACTGGAGTTCATTCCGCCGGTCCTGTTCGCGGCGATTCGTTACGACGTGGCGGGCGTGTTGATGCTCGCCTACGCCATCTACGTGACCGACCGCTGGCGGCCACGGACGCGCGGCGAGTGGACGCTCGTCCTCGTCGGCGGCGCGCTGATGATCGCGGCGTATCACTCGTTCCTGTTCATCGGTGAGCGACGGACGCCGAGCGCCGCCGCCGCCATCATCGTCAGCCTCAGTCCGATTCTGACCTCCGGTTTCGCCAGGATATTCCTCCCCAGCGAGCGGCTTACGCCCGCCGGAATCGCCGGATTGCTTCTCGGATTCGTCGGTGTGGCGGTCCTGAGCCTCTCGAACTCCGGTTCGGGTGAATCGCTGACGACGACGGTGATTCCGCAACTGCTCGTGTTCCTCGCCGCGTTCTCGTTCGCGCTCGGCAGCGTCCTCACGCAGCGAATCGAGGCCGAACTCCCCATCGAGACGATGGAAGCGTGGTCGATGCTCCTCGGCGCGCTCATGATGCACGCCATCAGCGTCGCCCGCCCGAGCGAATCTTTCTCGGCGATCCGGTGGACGCCCGACGCGATTGCCGCCATCGCCTACCTCTCCATCTTCGCGAGCGCGATCGGCTTTCTGATCTACTTCGACCTGCTCGACCGCCTCGGCGCGGTCGAGATCAACCTCGTTTCGTACGTTGCCCCGCTGTTCGCGGCGCTCACGGGTTGGTACTTCCTCGACGAGGTGGTGACCCCCCTGACCGTCGTCGGATTCTGTATCGTCTTCGCGGGCTTTTGCCTGCTGAAACGGAACGCGATTTCGCGCGAACTACCGAGAATTACCGGCGTGTTCACGTCCGGACGCTGAGCCGAGAAAAACCGACTTTTCGAGAATCGAAGCTCAGGCGAACCCGTAGAGGACGCCCTCGCCGTCGGTGCCGCCGATGTCGGGGAGCGTCGCTCGCTCGGGATGGGGCATCATGACCGCGACGGAGTCCGAACCGCCGATGATTCCAGCCACGCTGCCTTTCGACCCGTTGGGGTTCGTCTCGTCGCTGACGACGCCGTTCTCGTCGCAGTAGCGGAAGAGGATACGGTCCTCAGCGTCGAGTTCCTCGTACTTCTCGTCGGTAATCTCGAAGCGCCCCTCGCCGTGTGCGATGGGGACTTCGATGACTTCCCCTTCCTCGTAGGCCGCGGTCCACGGCGTGTCGGCGTTTTCGACGCGCAGGTAGACGTATTCACACTGGAAGCGCGCGCTCCGGTTGGTGGTGAACGCGCCGGGCGTCAATCCCGATTCACAGCCGATTTGCGCGCCGTTGCAGATGCCGAGGACGGGAACGCCCGACTCGGCGGCCTCGCGCACCTGTCCCATGATGGGCGAGTTCGCCGCGATGGCACCCGCGCGGAGGTAGTCCCCGTAGGAGAATCCACCCGGCAGCATCACGCCGGTCGTGTCCTCCGGCAGGTCGTCCTCGTGCCAAACGAGTTCCGCGTCCACGCCGATGTGGGTGAGCGCGCGAATCGCGTCGCGGTCGCAGTTGCTCCCGCCGAACTGGACGATTGCGACCGTCATCGCTCCTCGACGGCCACCGTGTAGTCGTGAATCGTCGGATTGGCCAGCAGGCGCTCGGCCATCTCCCCGGCGCGTTCCTCCGCGTCCGAGGACGATTCGGCGTCGAGGTCGATTTCGAACTCGTCCGCCGAGCGCAGCGATTCCAGTTCGAAACCGAGTCGTTCGAGCGCTCCTCGGGTCGTTTCGGCCTCCGGGTCGAGCACGCCCGCCTTTAGCCGAACCGTCACCGTCGCGGTGTAAGCAGTCATCGGTTGACCGTGCGCGTTCGTGTTCAAAAGCTCTTTTGGAACCGATTCGTTGTGCACGTTCGTGGTGCTCCCAGGCAGTGGGAACCCGTGTAGGCCCCCCCTGACGATTGTCAGCACGGTCGGGAAATTTTGCACGGGAGCGAATACTTTTCCCGCCCGCCCGCAATACACATCCTCTATGGCCCAATTTCGCAACCGGCAGGTGAAGCGATGAACCACCGAGAGCTAACCGAAATCACCGTCGTCGGCGACGACGACACTGGACTCGTCGCCAACGTCACGACCCTCCTCTTCGAGCGCGGAATCAACATCGAGGACGTCGACCAAGCCGTGCGCGAGGGCGTCTTCCGGATGACGGTCCACGTCGAGACGAGCGACATGGACGTGAGCAAACACCGACTCCGGCGCGACCTCGCCGACCTCGGCGACGATTTGGATGTTGACGTCCGCGTCCGCTTCCCATCCGAACGCGACGCCCGACAGGTCGCCGTCCTCGTCACGAAGGAGTCTCACTGCCTACAGCGACTGCTCGACGCCCGCGACGAGTTCGACGCCGAAATCGGAGTCATCATCGGCAATCACGACGACCTCGAACCGCTCGCGACCGAGCACGGAATCCCGTTCCACGACGTCGGCGACGACGGCGGCGTCCACGACGAAGAGAAATTGCTCTCACTGCTGGACGACTACGACACCGACCTCGTCGTCCTCGCGCGGTTCATGCGCATCTTGAGCCCCAACGTCGTCTTCCGCTACGAGGGGCGCATCATCAACATCCACCCCAGCCTGCTCCCGGCGTTCCCCGGCGCGAAAGCCTACCGACAGGCCAAGGAAGCGGGCGCTCGCATCGCGGGCGTCACCGCCCACTACGTGACGACCGACTTGGATCAGGGCCCCATCATCTCCCAGCGCGTGTTCAACGTCCCGGACGACGGGAGCGTCGAGGAACTTCGCGAACGCGGCCAACCGCTCGAAGCCGACGCGCTCCTCGAAGCCGTCCGCCTTCACCTCAACGACGACGTGGAGATCCGTCGCGGTCGAACGGAACTGCGCGAAAGCGGTGGAGACGAATCGAAGTATCAACTCGGCATGCCACCCGAACTCGACGCCGAGATGCCCGACGAACCGATCGACGGGACCCTCGCTCTCGGCGAGTCCGACGACTGAAACTACTTCGTCTCTTCCGACTCGGTACGCCGTGCGAGGACGAACGTGGCCGTTCCGCCCATCTCGTCGTTTACGGTGTGTCGCCAGCGAATTTCGAACCCCGACTCCTCCAGAATTCGCTCGCTCTCGTCCGGTGACGGGATGCTCCAGTGCATTTCGACGCCCGTCCCGAGCCAATCGTCGTTGCTTCCCTCCCACGCCTCGGAGCCAATCGTGAGGAGGAGATGGCCACCCGGCCGCAGGAGACGACGGAACTCCCGCGCCACGTCGGGATGGTTGCCCGACGGTACGTGAATGATCGAGTGGTAGGCACAGATACCGTCGAACGTGCCATCCCGAAAGCCGAGTTCGGTCATGTCCGCTTGGCAGAACCGCCCCTCGGGAACGTTCTTCCGGGCGCGGCCGATCTGTTCGCGCGAGAAATCGATTCCGACCAGATCGACGTCCCCCGCCAGCAGTTGCGCGATGGGACGACCGGCCCCACAACCGGCGTCGAGCACGCGGGCGTCCTCCGGGAGGTGCATGTAGAACTCCTCCAACAACGCGAGGTCCTCGCTGTCGTCGTCCTCGTTTCGCTCGGCGAGATACTCATCCGCGATTCGGTCGTACGCGCGACGAACGTCGTTTCTATCGTAGGGCATGGGTTGAGTAAGCTGACGGTGCTGTGGGTCCCCTTGGTTCGGTCTCGCATAAAAAGCTTCGTCACCGACAGGGATTGCTACGTAACTGATTTCGAGCCGAATTTCTTGTGACGGCAAGGACTACGATGAAGGCCTAGAAAGCCCCCGCCCGTCCAACCGAGTGGCGCGCGCGAGAAACGCGCGCGAGGGATGACGGAGCGACTGAAATTCCCGTGAGCGGTAGCGAACGGGAGCACGGAAGAGCTTCGCTCTTCCGGTGAGGGAGCGGAGGAATCGGTTGGGGAGGGCGTGGTGCGATTGCGGTATTCATGCGGCTCGGGTACTGAAATCAGACTAGGAATCAAACCCTTCTGTGCGGAGGGAACGGGCGGGGGCTTTCGAGGTAGTCTACCTACCAGTAACCGCAATCACACACCAGACAACCCCATCTCGTTGCTGTTCCGAGAGACGATTCTCGACGACAGTCAGCGAATCCAGAGTAATACTTCTTTCCGAAAAACAACGCTAAAACGCACCTATCCAAGCCCGCTCGTCGATTTTACAGCTCTTTGACGGCCATGACGGCGTCCTCCAGCGACGGCGCGTCGAAGAAGTCGCGGCCGACGTAGGCGTTGGTACCGGCGGTGTAGAGGTCGCGGGCGGCGGTGAGCAGTTCGTCCGGGAGCGGCTGTGGGTCCTCGGAGCACAGCGATTTCCAATCGGCGATGTCCCGCTCTTTCGCCTCGACTTTGGCGTCCTTGACGGCGTCGACCCACGCGGGTTGCTCGCGCTTGTGGTACTGGCGGATGAACTCCTTGCTGACCTGCTGGCCGTGGAAGGTGAACCGGTTCTCGTCGAAGGTGCCGACCACGTCGGCGACGCGAATCTCGCCGTCGTAGTAGAGACACTCGATTTTGCCGTCCTCGTGGGTCAGGTTCGATTTCGCGGCCTGCCGGGTAACGAGGTCGTTGACCTCGCGTGCGACGCGTTCCAGTTCCGAGATGTCGGCCTTCCCCGCGATTTCGTCCGCCTCGCTCCGGGAGAGATATCGGTCGCTCTTCTCGAACTTGGTCGAGAACTCGATCACTGGCTCTTCGAGTTGGACCGCTCCATCGGGCCACTCCGGGAAGTCCAACCCGTGGTCGGCGGGGTCGGTGCGGCGGCGCAGACTCGACCCGACCGGGACGCTGTTGCGGAAGACGACCTCCAGCGGGATGAGGTAGTTGTCGTTCGCGCCGCTGTGGAACAGTTCGTAGTCGTAATCGCGCCCCTCGTGCGGCAGGTTCGGTACCTGCGTCAGATCGATGGCCATCTCGGTCGGCGGTTCGGTCACGTCCGAGAGGGAAACCACGTCGCCGTCGGAAACGACGCCGCGGTAGTGGGTCGGAATGCCTTCCTCCTCCAGTCGTTCGAAGTTGAACGCGCCCATGGTACAGAGGCTCGCGCCCTTGTCCGGAATAGTATCAGGCATCTTGCCCCAGTCGAACACCGAGTAGTCGTTCGTGAACACGAACGACCCGCGCCCGAGTGAGTCCGGCGTCGGTTCTTCCTCGACCCGGAACTCCTTCACACTCGTCATGGTGGTGTTTCTGCCGTCCCCGGACTAAGTAGTTTCCATCTTCGTGCTGAACTGAGCCGACATGTGGCCGAAAGATGTACATATGCATGCAGTGGTGTCTGCCGTGACCCTGCGATTTTTGGGGGTCGGACGGGATGATTGTCCCATGGCTAACGTGCGCGCGGAGAGCAACATCCCACGGGACCGGTTCGGGTTCGAACACGTCCCGGACACGGATCAATCGTTCGAGAACGCCCTCGAACGGGCGCGAAACGGCGACCGACTGACGGTCGCCGACGGCGTCGAACTGCTAACGACCGGCACCGACCACCCCGGCATCGACCTCGTCCGAAAGGAGCGCGTGTTGGAGGCCGCCGACCGCCGCCGCGAGGAAGTTGTCGGCGACACTGTCACGTTCGTCGCTAACCTGAACAACAACGTAACGACGGCGTGCAACACTGGCTGTCTCTTCTGCAACTTCAAGAACACCGCACGGAACTTCGAGGTCGGCGCGGACGAGGACCACGGCGGATTCACGAAAACGCCGGACGAATCCCGTGAAATCGTCGCCGACGCACGCGAACGCGGCATCTACGAGGTTACGTCGGTCAGCGGTCTCCACCCCGGACTCGCGCTCGACGACGAACACCTCGAAATCCTCGATGCGAGCGAGCGCGGCGATTTGAACTTCAAACACCCGGACGAGTACAAAACCGACCCCGCGACGTACGTCGAACAGATTCGCGCGATGAGCCTTCCCGGCATTCACATCCACTCGATGACGCCCGAGGAAGCGTATCACGCCCGTCGCGGCACGGACTGGAGTTACGAGGAGGTGTACCGCAGGTTGAAGGCCGCCGGACTCGACAGCGCGCCGGGCACCGCCGCCGAGATTCTGGTGGACGAGGTGCGGGGCGTCATCTGCCCCGGGAAGATTCGCACGGACGAGTGGATGGAGTCCATGGAGGCCGCCGCGAACGTCGGCCTCGACACCACGGCGACCATCATGTACGGCCACGTCGAAAACGAGATGCACCGCGTGATGCATCTCGAAAAGCTCCGCGAGTTACAGGACCGAACCGGCGCGATAACGGAGTTCGTCCGCTCTCGTTCATCCATCAGAACACACCGCTGTACGAGCGCGGGATGGTCGAGAACGGCGCGAGCATCCACGAGGACGAACTGCTCATCGCGGTCGCCCGACTCTTCCTGGACAACATCGAGAACATCCAGTCCTCGTGGGTCAAGTACGGCGACGAACAGGGACTCAAGATGCTCTCCTGTGGCGCGAACGACTTCATGGGCACCATCCTCTCGGAGGAAATCACGAAACGCGCGGGCGGCCAGTTCGGCGAGTTCCGCTCCTTCGAGGAGTACGTCGAGATGATAACGACCATCGGTCGCACTCCCGCGGAGCGTTCGACCGACTACCGGCAGATACGCGAAATCGACCCCGACGACCCGCCGTTCGGCCCGACGCTCGGCCCGTGTGCGGACGGCACGCCACTCCTCGACTGACGGTCCTCGATACACAATTCTCGACGGACGATTCTCGACGGACGATTCTCGACTGACGATCCGTTCCGCCCGAATCAGCGCTCCAAAACGTCCCGGTATCGCCGACCGGCGTCGGTATTCGCGTCGATTTCCGTCCGAATTCGGTTCGAGATCCAGTCGTCCGCGACGTATCGTTCGTACACCGGGAGACGCTCGTGGAGCGGAACGCCCGCCGATTCCGCGATGTCCTCCAGTTCGCGTAGGGCGGGCCACTCGTAGTCGGGATTGATGTAATCGTCCGTGACGGGCGACACGCCGCCCAGATCGTCCACGCCGCAGTCCAGCAGTTCCCGCGTCGGCGAGAGGTTCGGCGGCACCTGCACCGAAATCTCGTCAGGAAGCGCCACCCGCGCCATCGCCACGACTCGCCGCATCGTCTCGACCGAGGGTCGTTCGAACCGCGAGCGCTCGTTCGGGACGACGTTCTGAACGATGATCTCCTGAACGTGTCCGTACCGTTCGTGCAGTTCCCGAATCGCCAGCAGGCTCTCTGCCCTGTCGCGCCACTCCTCGCCGATGCCGACGAGCAGACCGGTCGTGAACGGCATCCCGAGTTCGCCCGCGTTGCGAATCGTGGCGAGTCGCTGCCCCGGGTTCTTTTGGCGTGGTCCCGCGTGTGCGTCCACGTCCGCCGTCGTCTCCAGCATCACGCCCATGCTGGCGTTGACGTCCGCGACGAGTTCCATCTGCTCGCGGGTCTGGTCTCCCGGATTCGAGTGGGGAAGCAGCCCCACGTCCAGCGCGAGTTCGCATACCTCCCGGAGATAGGAGTGAATCGAGTCGTGGCCCCACTCGTCCAACTGCTCGTGAATCCGCGTGTAGCGGTCGTCGGGGTCGTCGCCGAAGGTGAACAGCGCCTCGGTACAACCCGCATCGACGCCGGTTTCGAGGATGTCCCGCACCTCCTCGGGGGACAGCAGCGACGCCTGCCCCGGTGCGTCGAAGTAGGTGCAGTACGTGCAGGTGTAGCGACACGCCGTCGTCAGCGGAACGAAGACGTTCTTCGCGTAGGTCAGCGCGTCGGCGGGCGACGCGTCCGCCGGGGTGACGGCGAGCAGTCGGTCGATTTCCGCTTCGTCGAAACTGATGTCGATGTCGTACTCTTCGGCCCCCGGAATCATATCATGGGCTACGGAAGGAGGGGTAAAAGGGTTTGGAGCTTCGGGTCGGAAACGAATCCCCCACTTCCCGAATCCGAAGTTTCAAGCGACGATACAAAATACGAACCGGTAGATGTCCCCGCCAAGCGACGCCGGGCCGAAGGAACTACTCCACTGGTTTCGGACGACCGACGAGGAGCCGGTTCCCCTGCTCCGCGACCTACTGAAGACGCTACTGTGGCTCGTCGCCATCGGTGCCCTCCTGTTTGCGATCACGGGTGTGTGGCCGCCCATGGTCGCCGTCGAGAGCGGCAGCATGCAACCGCACATGGAGAAGGGCGACCTCATCGTCGTGATAGAGAAAGGTCGATTCGTCGGGGACGGGTCGTACGGCGACACGGGTGTCGTGCCGTATCGCGCGGGGAAGGGGTCGGGCTATCGGTCGTTCCACAGCTACGGGGACGTGATCATCTATCGGCCGGACGGCGCGACCGGAGAGACACCGATCATCCATCGTGCTCGTTTCTGGGTGCAAAAGAACGAGAACTGGTACGATAGGGCGGATCAGAAGTTCATCGGAAGCGCGGACAACTGCGAGGAGTTGCCGAACTGTCCCGCGCCACACGCCGGATTCATCACCAAGGGTGACCACAACGGCGAGTACGACCAGGTCTATCGGGGAATCGGCGGGCCGATCAGCAGTCCCGTCGAATCCTCGTGGATCGTCGCCAAAGCGAAGATTCGAATCCCGTGGCTCGGCTGGGTTCGCCTGGCGGTCTGATCGTTCGTATTCCGGGTTTTCCTACCGCGTCACCGTCACGCGACCGCTCGTCACCGACAGCGAGAACCCGGCGTCTTCGAGCCAATCGCTGGCGGCACCGTCGCCATGCAACAGCACTTCCGCGAGGTCGTCCGGCTCGTCCACGTCCGTCGCGAGGCGATGGGAGTCGAGTTCGGTGACGGACGCGTTCGCCGTCGCCGCGATTTCGACGTGGTCGAGATACGAGGTGCCGTGATAATCCACCCGAAAGCCGGGATGACGGGCGACGAGCGCGTTCGTCCCCCCGCCACGCCCCGGCGCGAGGACGACGTCGCCGTCGCCGAGAAGAGGCGTTCGAGGGCGTCCGGGGTCGCCAACGCGAGGTCGGCCATCACGATTGCCGTGGAATCCGCCTCTGATCCGGCCGATTCGGAAAGCACCGCGTTCACCGCTGGCGTCAGCGGGCGAGTGTCGATGGAGAGTGGTGCATCGATATCGATTTCCCGGGTCGTGAGCACTCGTGGGCACCGACCGGTCGCACGAATCGTTCCGAGAACGTCTTCGAGCATCACCAGCGCGAACTCGCGGCGCTCGTCGGCTGACAGCGTCCCGGCGAGTCTCGTCTTCGGCTCACCCGCGGCGAACGGCACCACTACCTGCATGGGCGGTGGTACTCGGTCGGCGTGTTAAGTGGTTGCGAAAACGGGGACGACAAAAGAGGTCGAATTGCGTGCCGCCGTCAGCGCAGGCGGTAGTTGTTCTGCTGCTGGGAACGGTACCAGAACCCAGCACCGCCGATGATGATGATGACGAGAACTGCGATTCCACCGTACATGAGCAGCTTGTTCTGTTGTTCCGACTGCTGTGCTTTGTCCGATGCCGAGTTGGCGCTCTTTTTGGCCTTGTCGGCGAGGTTAGCGGCGAGGTCGAAGTTCTCCCCGTTGTACGCCGAGATGGCGTCGTCGAGGGAGCTCTGCGCCTCCTTCGTGTTCGCACCCGAGGACGCGTCGTCGATAGCGCCCTGTGCGGCCGCGATGGCGTTACGGGCGTTCCTGCTGTCCTCGGTGTGGTAGTTCGCCGTCCACGTGTCTATCTCCTCGGTGTTACCGCCCTTTCGGGTCTGGCTGAGTTTTGCGAACGTGAACGCCTGTTGGGGGTCGTACGAGAAGTTCTCGACTTCGGGCACCGTGCCGGACACCTTCACGACCGCCTTGCTCGCGTCGCTGTCGAGCGCGAGCGAGTGGTTGAACGTCCGACCGTCGTAGGATTTCTTGGCCTTCTGGTTGCCCGCTTGGTCGTACGTCGTGACGGTCCACGTCACGTCGGTCAGTTCGGTTTTCCCTTGCAGCGTCCACTCCTCGTAGTTGCTGTAGAGGTCGGTCAGCGTCATCGTCGCGGTGACGGAGTCGCCGACTTTCGCGTCGCTCGGAACGTCCTTCCCCTTCGTCGAAATCGCCGTGGCAGGTGCGACTGCCGAGAGGGCGAGCGTGGCGACGAGGAGGAGGGCGAATAGCTTAGAACAACGGGTCGAGTTCATCTTCATCATCCTCGACGAGGTTTTCGAGGTTCGTCTGGCTCTCTTGTTGAATGTCGTCGATGTTGTCTTGGGCTTCGATGGCGACCTGCTGGAGTTCCTTGATTCGTGGAACGTTCGTGATTCCCGAGAGTAGGACGACGCTGGCGACGCTGGGTTCGTTGACGGGGTAGTCACCGCCACGGACCTCCATGCTGCCGGTCTGCTCTTCGAGCCACTTGCGACCGCGCTCGATACCTTTCCGGTTCAGGTGGGGGGACGGCCCGCTCATGACGAGGAGGGCGCGCTCCGTTCCCTGAATCTCACAGGGCATGGTCAACCGACCGAGCGCCGCCTTGCGAACGAGGCTCGTGATTCGGTTGGTCGTGTGTGCCGTGTCCTTGGCCTGTCCGCCACTGCCGCTGGTGAAGCGGGAGAGAAGACCGCCGGAGTTCTGCATCTCGACTTCCTCCGCGGCGTAGCCGATGGTGGAGACGCCGCCACCGGCGAGCGTGTTGATGATCTCGCTGGAGTCGACGACGCTTTCGGCCACGTCGTCGCCGCCACCGACCTCACCGGCACCGAACAGGATGCCGAAGCGGGTGACGATTTCCTCGTTGATCTCCGCGTAGCCGCCCTCCATGCTCTCGCCGGATTGGCGCCACGCGTCGTTGTCGAACACCATCAGGTTGTCCACTTCGCGGACGAACGTCTGGAACGAACGCGCCGCGTTGAGCGTGTAGATTCCCCCTTCGTCGCCACCGGGCAGGATACCCAGCCCGTAGACGGGTTCGGTGTAGATTCGCTTCAGATGTTTCGCCACGACGGGCGCTCCGCCGCTTCCCGAACCGCCGCCCATTCCGGCGATGATGAGGAAGGCGTCCACTTCGTGGACGGGAATGTTGTCGATAGCCCCCTGTACTTCGTCGATATCCTCTTCGGCGATTTCCGCGCCGAGTTCGTTGTCCGCACCCACGCCGTGTCCTTTGACGCGGGACTGTCCGATGAGCACCCGGTTTTCCTCCGGAACGTGCTGTAGACCCATGAGGTCAGCACGGGCAGTGTTGACGGCGACAGCCGCGCGGACGATGCCGCTCTGTGTTCGCTGGTCGTATTCCAGGAACTTGTCGACGATTTTACCGCCTGCCTGACCAAATCCGATCATCGCGAGTTTCATTTTTCGGTACCGTTCTCCGTTGAGAGAAGAACAGAAGGAATAAGGGTATAAACTTTGTGGTATGTTCTATTTCAAATTGCAGACATACACAACACAAAAACGCAATACGGCGTCGGATTTTAGTGCAGTTTTCTTCCCGACTTGATTTGTATCATATGCCCCCTCTTTAAGTCTGCATATATCCAGAATGGTCTCGTTCGTGTTATGTCGGATCGACGGACTCAACCCCGAGATATTCCTCCAACGTAGTCAATTCTTCGGATTTAATGTCGAAGTTCCGAACATCGTTGTCCGACGTCGTATTGTCGAACTTCAGTGATCGATACTGGTCCGCACCCATCGGGAATCCCGGAATCGCGCCGCCGACTTTCAGCCCGACGCCCGCGAGTTCCATCGGTATCGGGAGCACGGTAACCGATTGTCCCTCGGCCCGTCGAGCGAGTTTCGCAACCTCCGCCAAGGTCAACACTTCCGGACCGCCGATTTCGTAGATTTTCCCGTCGTGGGATTCGTCCAGTCCGTCGGCCAGTATCGGCACGAGGTCGTCCACCCAGATGGGCTGAAACCGCGTTTTGCCCCCGCCGGGAAGCGGCGCGAGGTACGGCGGCGTGAGTTTCTTCGTGAACGAGACGAACTCACCGCCGTCGCCGAAGACGACCGACGGGCGGAAAATCGTCCACCGACAGTCGGACTCCTCCACGACTTCCTCGGCCCGCCCCTTCGCTCGGATGTACTCCGTCGGGCCGTACGGATCGGCCCCCAGCGCGCTCATCTGGACGATCTTTCCGACGTCGTGTTCCTCCGCCGCCCGGACGACGTTCCCCGTCCCGTCGAGGTGGACACTCATGTGCGACAGCCCGCGCGGCGGTTTGAACAGCGGCGAGAGCGCCACGAGGTTGACGACCGCATCCTGTCCCTCGAACGCCTCCTCGATGGAGGCGTACGCCGTCACGTCACCCATTGCCGTCTCGACGCCGTCCGGGAACTCGGCTTCGTCCGGGTTCCGCGCCAACGCCGTCACCTCGTGGCCGCGTTCGTGCAGTTCGGGGACGAGGTTTCGACCGATGAATCCGGTGCCGCCGGTCACGAGAACTTTCATACCGTAGATATATGCTCCACTGCTGGTAAAGGTATCTCCCAACGAAACCGGCTGGGAAACGCGAGTAATCGGTAGCGGAAGGTGTGGCCCTCGCGATGCGGGACGGTGAGGTTCGGTCGTCCAAAACGTACGTCCCGTTTTCGACGCCGCCCGCAGACTGATGGTGGTCGCTCCCGTCTCTCGAACCATGAGCGTCAGTGGCCTGTGTCAGATCTGTGAAGCAGCGGAGGCAACACACGACTGTGACCGCTGTGGGGCACTCGTCTGTGACGAACATTGGAACCGGTCAAGTGGGTACTGCGTCGAGTGTGCGGCCGAGTTGGGTGTCGGCGGGGAGCAAAATCGGACACCGAGCGGGCCGGGGGCGGAGGACATCACGCCGCCGGATACGGACGACGAGACACACCAACTCTGAGTTTCGAATCCCCTCCGGCCCGGTTCATCGATACTGGTTCAGCTGTTTCTTGAGCCGTTTCGCCGCTTGTCCGGAGGCTTTGGCGAACTGCTCGCCCGCGTCCTCGCCCGCGAAGATGATGCCGCGTGAGGAGTTGACGAGTCCGGCACCGTCCGCGAGGGCGTAAGTCGCGGCGGCTTCTGTGTCGCCGCCCTGTGCGCCGACGCCGGGGACGAGGAACGGGAGGTCCGGGACGCGCTCGCGCAGTTCTTCGAGTTCGTCCGGGGTCGTCGCGCCGACGACGAGGCCGACGTTGCCGTTGCCGTTCCAGAGGTCGGCGAGCGAAGCGACCCACTCGTACAACGTCTCGCCGGAGGCCAGTTCGAGGTTCTGCAAGTCCGACCCGCCGGGGTTGGAGGTTCGACAGAGGATGAATACGCCCTTGTCCTCGCGCGAGAGGAATGGGTCGAGCGAGTCCCGTCCCATGTAGGGGTTGGCCGTGATGGCGTCGGCCGAATCGAGGAGCTTCGCGTACTGACGGGCCGTGTTTCCGATGTCGCCGCGCTTCGCGTCCAACAGGACGGGGACGCCCTTTCCGTGGGCGTACGCGATGGTTTCGGCGAGCGCGGCCCAGCCGTCGCCGTCCTCGTAGAAGGCGGCGTTGGGTTTGTAGACGGCCGCGTGTTCGTGGGTCGCGTCGATGATGCGGCGGTTGAACGCCCAGCGCGGGAGGTCGTACTCGTGGAGGTGGTCGGGGATGCGTTCGATGTCGGGGTCGAGCCCGATGGAGACGATGCTGTCGGTGGTCTCGATGCGGTCGGCGAGCCGGTCGAAGAAGTTCATATTCGGAGATTTTCGCGGTGGCTCAAGGAGTTATCGAACTGGTAAAGGCAGTTCGGACCCATGAGTTCTGTACAATGCCTGTGACCGCTGTGGGCTTCGACCTCGACGAGACTCTCGCCGTGACCGAGAGGGCGCGAGAGAAACTGCTCGCGGATGCGACGAAGGCAGTCGGTGCTCCATCACTCACCCGTGAGGAGTATCTCGATGCCCACAGTCGTCATTTGACGAGCGACTCGCGGAAACCCATCTTTGCCGACCTGCTCGCCGATGGCCTCGGAGCGGATGCGGAGGAACTTACCGACGCCTATCAACAGGCGATTCTGGACTCGCTCGCGTCGGTCGGCGACATCCCGTCGCTCCTCTCGGAGCTCCACCGGGAGTATCGTCTCGGCCTGCTCACGAACGGCCCGGTAGAGGCACAACGCGGAAAGCTTCACCAGTTGGGGTGGGAGGAGTACTTCGACGCGACGGTCGTCACCGGCGAACTCGAAGCTGGAAAGCCGGACCGCCGCGCGTTCGATGCGCTCTGTGAACGACTCGACGTCCGACCCGAGGAGATGGTGTACATCGGCGACAACCCGGAGGCGGACATCCGCGGCGCGGGCGACATCGGGATGAAGACGATACAGGTGCTGTTTCCCGACGGACCGGAACCGGAACCGTCGGCGGACGCGTACGTCGACCGTGAGGAACTTGTGTCCGCGCTTCCGAGGATAATCGCAGAACTAGGGGAGTAAAACGAAACGGAAGAGTACAGCAGCTCCGTTGAATCCTGTTGTTACGACACTCTCGACGGTGAAACACCCGGTACGTGTAATCACGGAATTATTTTGGCTCGCCTAAAACTCGCAATCTTTTTAGCAGCCCTATCTCTCAGAGGTCGTATGGCGCTTACGACGCTGGAAACGGTCGCACTCGGAACTGTCGCTGGTGGGACAGTCTATCTCGGGTTGCCGGTCGCACGATTTTCCGTTTCGAATCGAACCACTCATATTCTCAACGGCGGCGCAATCGGTGTTCTCCTGTTTCTTCTCGTAGACATCCTCCACGGCGCACTCGAACCCGTAGAGGAAGCCATCGAGGTAACCGCCGAGACCGGAACCCTTCACGTTGCGCTCCCCCTCGCGCTTCTGATCGGCTTCACGGGAAGTATCGTTGGCCTCGCTTGGTTTAACGACCGCTACGTCGGTTCACAGTCGAATCCACAGACGACCGCGCTGATGGTGGCCGTCGGTATCGGATTTCATAACTTCAGCGAAGGGCTCGCCATCGGTCAATCGGCAGCGACGGGTGCGATATCACTCGCAGCGGTGCTTATCATCGGCTTCGCCCTCCACAACGTTACCGAGGGATTCGGTATCGCTGCTCCGTTGACGAATACCGAGAGTTCGGCATTCCAACTGGTGACCCTCGGACTGATCGCTGGAGGACCGACGTTTCTCGGTACCATTATCGGACAGAGCTGGACGTCGCCAGCGGCGTCAGTCCTCTTTCTCGCTCTCGCGGGAGGTGCACTCATCTACGTCATTCAGGAACTCTTCTGCATCGACCGTCGTGGCCTTGCTCGCAGCGTCCTGTTTTCCGCGGTTGCAGCGGGATTCCTCGTTGGCTTCGCTACCGAACTCGCCGTCTATCTCTCGATGGGGGGCTGAACTATCGATCGCGAAACGTGACTCCCGAGAATTTCGACGGAGCCATTACAACGACTCGACGACGGAATCCACGGCTCGTTTGACCTCCGCGCCGCTTTCCACGAACACGAGAACGCGGGGCGGGCGAACCGCCTTCGGGCGGACGCGAATGTCGGATTCAGCGGCTTTTCGTTCGACGGCTTCGACGTCCCCGGTCAGTTCGATACGGACCCTATCAGGATGGACGAACACCTCCGCGAACGGGTCGTCGTCCCCCTCGTGTTCGAGTTCGTAGGCGAGCGCCCCGTCCTCGGTCGATTCGACGTCCGGGTCGGCGTTCACGACGGCGACGGAATCGAGCGGTGGATCCTCCCTGCCGTCGAATTCGGAGGAGAGCAGTTGTGCGATCCGTACCCCGTCCGTAATCTCGTCAACGACCATGGTTCGGATTGGGAGAGCGTCGGTTTACGTTTTGAGATCCGAGAGCGCCTCGGTCGCTTCGGTGTTCACGTCGATACCTTTCTTCCGCGCATAGACGACCGCGGCGGCCTCGACGGTGATTCCGGCGTTCCGCTGGAGTTCGTTGATTTCGGCGACGGCGGTCTGTTTGGTCGTCCCGTGTGCGACGGTCTTGTCGAGCACCTTCTCGAAGGTCGATTGCTCCTGCAAGAGGCTCTCGTCGGGAACGAACTCCTCGGGAATCTCGACTGTCGAGGGGTCGAACTCCGCGACGAGTTCGTCGTCGTCGTGTGACAACAATCCCTGACTGCTGGCGACGTCAACGAGGCGCTTCGCTTGGTCGGGCGAAAACCAGTCCCTGTCGAGCGACAGCGAGACCACAAACTCGCTCTCACGCATGCGTTCGCGCCCCTGCTGCTGAAACGGCGTTGCGACTGCTATCCGCAGACTCATCGTCCGGCGAGACTGGACACGAGGGCCTAAATCTGGCGATGTGGGACTGCGAACCGAGCCATTGAAGTATTTCGTAGGCTACTTCCCCGATATGAAAGACCAAGGACGCTCCACGCGAAAGCGAACCGGTGGACGACTAAAGCCCTTCCACAAGAAGAAAAAGCACGAACTCGGCCGTCAGCCCACCGAAACACAGGTCGGCGAACCGCGTTTCCGCACCACGGACGCCCGTGGCCGTAACTCGAAGATTCGCGCGCTCACGACCAACGTCGCCAACGTGACCGACGGCGGCGAAACGGTCAGCGCGACGATTCAGGACGTGCTCGAAAACGGCGCGAACCCGAACTACGCCCGCCGTAACATCATCACGAAGGGTGCGGTCATCGTCACGAACGAGGGCAAGGCCCGCGTGACCTCCCGTCCCGGCCAGACCGGACAGGTCAACGCCGTCGCCGTCGACGACGAATAATCGACCCCGATTCTTTCGGTTCGCAGGGAACGTAGCGACTGCGTCGTTCCGAGTGAATGATTTGTGCAGTACTCTCGCTGCTGATCGAACTTCCCTGCTTGGCTTGCTCATACTCTTCGTCGCGCCGCCAGCGTCGGCACTGCTGTACGTCTGGCAACGGGGACGACACGCGAGCGTTCGAAAAGCAGTTGTCGAGTAGCTGTCCGGATTCGGTTTTCTACGGGCGCGGCGCGGCCTTTTGGAGCGCAGTCTCGGCGATGTTGCCGCCGTAGTCGGCACACCGAGAGAGCGAGTCGACCACCAGTCCGAGCAGTTGTGCCTGTTGTGGGTCCTGCTTGCGCAGGAGTTTGTCGATCGCGCGCGCGTGTTCGTCGATGTCGAGAATGGACTCTCGCGCGTCGTTCGCCAACTCCGTCGCCTCCTCGCTGTCGTCCGTGAGCAGGGCGTCCATCGCCTCGTCGATGACGGCCGTCGAATCCTCGTGCAGCGCCTCGTAGCTCTCGATGACTTCATCGTCTATCTCGGGGAGCTGAAGCGTGAGCTGGCCTATTTTGGCGGCGTGGTCGGCGATGCGTTCGAGCTGTCGGGCGCTCGAATGGTAGTCGAAACACACCTCGCGGGACATGCCGAGTTCCTCCGTCGCCTTCGCCGTGCGAAGCGTCGCCCGGAAGATACGCGAGACGACGAACCAGAGGCGGTCCACGTCCTCGTCGCGCTCGATCACGTCGCGGGCGATGTCGTTGTCGTTCTCCGCGAGCGCGGTGACGGCGTCTTCGAGCATCGAGAGGGCGATGAGTCGCATGCGCGTGACCGCGTTGTGGATCGACAGTTCCGAGGAGTCCAGCAAGTCCTGAATTACGACCTTGTTCCCCGTTTCTTCGAGGACTTCCAGTCCGACGAGGCTCTGGGTTGCGGCGCTGATCGTACGGCGCTGCTCGGTGGTGATCCGAGTCGCCTCCAGCGTGATGATGTCGAACCCGCTCACGTACATCGTGAACACCGCTCGCCGGAGTTCCTCGTCCTGAAGGTTCGTGATGTCGATCGAGCCTTCCAGTTGCCCGCGTTCGTTCTTCGGCGTGAGCAACAGCGAATCCGATTCGGGATAGAACTCGACGACGCTCCCTGCCTCGACGTCGTTCTCCGTCGCCCACGACTTCGGAAGCGAAACGGTGTACGTCGAACCGCCAGTTACCTGCACCTTGCGCGTCTCCATACCCGGGGAGTGGTTTGGCCGAGACCATAAATCCAACTATATCTATATACTATCTTAGAATTGCGAGTATATCCTCCGAGACTATGGTTCTCGCTCCGATCCTCGTCAGGTGGATGATGGTTTCACAGCAGTAAACGAACAAAATTAGAAAATACATACGTAGTACAAATAACGTCTCTCTGCCAAAGCGACGATATCCCACCGCATACGGCGATTGGTGGTGGATTATGAGATCGCCCGACGTTCGTAGAACAGTACCAAACAGAGGACTATATAGAAATAATAGCAACGTATTATTACGTTCTGTCCTTGGATTTGAGTGTATGTCAGGCAAGTCGTCAGGCGGTGTTTCACGGCGGAAGTTCCTCGCGGCAACGGGAACGACGGGCGCACTCGCGCTTGCGGGATGTAGTAGTCTCGGTGGATCAGGTGGCTCATCCTCCCTCGACGCTGCGGGTTCGTCGTTCGTCGCCCCACTGATGAACAAGTGGGCGGACGAGTACAACAAGAAAAACGATGTCGAGGTCAACTACCGTTCCATCGGATCCGGTGCCGGTGTGAGCAACCTGATGGACAAGACGGTCGTGTTCGCGGGTTCGGACGCGCCGCTCAGCAAGGACCAGTACAAGAAGGTCCAGAAGGAAGGCGGCTGTGTCCACATCCCCGAAAGTCTCGGTGCGATTGCACCCGTGTTCAGCGTCGAGGGCGTGGACAGCCTCAAGATCACCGGCGAAGTCCTCGCCGATATCTTCCTCGGCAACATCACAAAGTGGAACGACTCGAAGCTGAAGAAACTCAACCCCGACGCCAACCTCCCGAGCGCGAACATCACGGTCGCACACCGTTCGGACGCGTCCGGGACGACGTACGGCTTTACCGGCTACCTCAGTCAGGTTAGCAGCAAGTGGAAGAGCCAAATCGGACAGACCGAAACCCCTAGCTGGCCGGTCGGTGTCGGTGGCAAAGGGAACGAGGGCGTCTCGGCGGCGATGAAGAAGCAGAAGAACGCCATCGGGTACGTCGAACTCACCTACGCCAAGCAGAACGACCTCGACGTCTTCAAGATGAAGAACAAGTCCGGAAAGTTCGTCGAAGCGTCCCCGGAAGGCGTCTCGGCGGCGGCGTCCGGCGCGGCGAACGACCTCCCGAAAGGAACGGACGACTGGTCGGACGTCTCCATCAGTAACGCCCCCGGCGAGAAATCGTGGCCCATCTCGACGTTCACGTACGTCATCATGTACAAGGACTTCGGCAAGGCCTACGAGGATTCCTCGAAGGAGGAGATGAAGAAGGCGCTCAAGTTCGTCAAGTGGGCAGTCAACGACGGCCAACAGTACGCGCCGAAACTCCACTACCCGAAACTGCCCAGTCCTGCTGCCAAGCTGGACAATTCGACGCTTAAAAACATGACCTTTAATGGCGACACGGTGCTTTAAGCCGAATTGAGTATTATGTCCGGAACGAACGACGCCGAAACGACGCGGACGGCATTAACCACGACCGACGAGGGCGTGGCGATGGATTCCGCGTTCCGAACGCTTACGCTTTTGGCCGGTTTGGTCATCGTCGGGATTATCGTCGTCATCCTCGGTTCTCTGTTGCTTCGAGCGATGCCGTCGATAGAACAGTTCGGTGTAGGCTTTCTCACCTCCGCCAGTTGGAACTCGACCAAAGAGCAGTTCGGAGCGCTTCCGTTCATCAGCGGAACGGTGCTCACCAGCTTCATGGCGCTCATTCTCGGCGCGCCAGTGAGTATCGGTATCGCCGTCCTGCTCACCCAGTACACGAAAGGAATCGTCCGGGAGACGTTCGTCTTCCTCGTCGAACTGGTCGCCGCAATCCCGAGCGTGATCTACGGCCTCTGGGGATTGCTGTTCTTCGCGCCCATCGTCGATAAGTACGTCATCCCCGCCATCAACGCGACGCCGCTGGGCGTGCTTCCCATCTTCGGGCAGCAGTCCTACAGCTACAACATGCTGCTCGCGTCGCTCGTCCTGGCACTCATGATAACGCCCATCATCGCATCGTTCAGTCGGGAGTCGCTCATCCGCGTCCCGACGGACCAGCGCGATGCAGGCATCGCACTCGGGTTGACGCGCTGGGAGGTCATCACCGGCGTCGTTCTTCCGTACGCGCGCACGGGAATCATCTCCGCTATCATCCTCGGTCTCGGCCGTGCAATCGGTGAAACCATGGCCGTGACCATGCTCATCGGGAATAAGTATCAGGTGACCGCGGACTTCTTCAGTCCCGGCGCGACGATGAGTTCGCTCCTCGCGAACGAGTTCAACCAGAGTCCGAGCGTACTCCACAACTCGGCGCTGTTCGAAGTCGGCTTGGTGTTGTTCCTCGTCGCGTTCGTCGTGAACAGCTTTGCTCGGCTTGCAATCACCCGTCTCTCACACGAGGGGTCGAGCTAGATGTCCTTCGAAACCACCGGCAAACGACATCGGTACCGGAAGATGAAGGCCCGCGTGATGGTCGGTCTCTGCGTCATCGCGCTCCTGTTGGCCATCGTCCCGCTCGGAGCCGTCCTCTTCATGATCGCCACGAAGGGGCTCTCGATGCTCTCGCTGGAGTTCATCACGACGCTCCCGCAATCCCCGATGGCGGGTGACGGCGGCGGCGGTGTCCAGAACGCGATCATCGGTACCTTCTGGGTCGTCTTGGTCTCCTGTCTGTTCAGCATCCCCATCGGTATCCTCTCGGGAATTTATCTCAACGAATACGGCGACAATCGCATCGGACAGACCGTCCGATTCACCACGGAAGTCCTGTCTGGACTCCCGTCCATCATCGCCGGTGTCGTCGTTTACGGCATCGTCGTCGTCGCCATGGGCGGCGTTACCGCGTTCGCCGGTGGGATCGCACTGAGCCTCCTCGCCATCCCGTGGATAACGGTCGCGACCGAGGACGCGCTCGGATTGGTTCCGCAGGCACACCGTGACGCCAGCCTCGCACTCGGCGTGAACCGGACCCACACCACCCTCTGGATCGTGCTGCCGTCAGCGTTGGGCGGCGTCATCACCGGAACGATGCTCGCAGTGGCTCGTGTGGCTGGTGAGACGGCACCGCTGATCTGGACGGCCGGGTTCTCGAAGTTCGAGTTCCACGGCGTGTTCGACCAGACCGCGACGCTGTCGATTCTCATCTACAACTACGCCACCTCGCCGTACGATGCGTGGCACAACGTCGCATGGGGAGCCGCCGTTCTCCTCGTCGGCCTCATCCTCGTGACGAACATCCTCGCACGAGCGATCTGGGCAGTCAAACGGCGTTCAATGGAGGGTAGTCGATAATGTCTCAACAAAACCAAGACAGCACGGTATCGGAAGACCAAAACGGACCTGATCCGAAGAGCGATCAAGACGTATCAATGCGGTCCGTAACCACCGAACGTACCGGCGAGGAAGAGAACCGAGACCTCTCCGAAACGGAGACGAAAATCTCCGTCGAGGACTTGGACGTCTACTACGACGACGATCAAGCGCTCAAGAGCGTGTCGATGGACATCCCGGCCAACAGCGTGACGGCGCTCATCGGTCCGTCCGGCTGTGGGAAATCCACCTTCCTCCGGTGTCTCAATCGGATGAACGACGAGATCGACGCCGCGAGCGTCGAGGGATCGATAGAACTCGACGACGAGGAGATAAACGAGGCCGAAATCGACCTCGTGGAACTCCGACGCCGCGTCGGGATGGTGTTCCAGCAACCCAACCCGTTCCCGAAGTCCATCCGCGAGAACATCACCTACGCGCCGAACAAACACGGCGAGATCAAGACTGGTCTGCTCGACCGCCTGCTCGGACGTGCGAACACCGAGGAAGCCGAAAAGCTGGTCGAAGACAGCCTCCGCGGTGCCGCGATTTGGGACGAGGTGAACGACCGTCTCGACGAGAGCGCGATGGGTCTCTCCGGCGGTCAACAACAGCGACTCTGCATCGCCCGCGCCATCGCCGTCAGTCCGGACGTGATCCTGATGGACGAACCGGCGAGCGCGCTCGACCCCGTCGCCACCTCGAAAATCGAGGACCTCATCACGGACCTCGCGGAGGACTACACGGTCGTCATCGTCACGCACAACATGCAGCAAGCGGCCCGCATCTCCGACCAGACCGCCGTGTTCCTCACCGGCGGCGAACTCGTCGAATACGACAACACAGACAAGATCTTCGAGAACCCCGAAAGTCAGCGCGTCGAAGATTACATTACGGGTAAGTTCGGATAATAATCTATGCCACGAAACGACTATCAGGCGCAACTCACGGACCTCCGTGAGAACGTCCTCTACATGAGCGAGGTCGTGATGGAACGGCTCCGTCTCGGTCTCAACGCACTGGAACAGAAAGACCCGGAACTCGCCCAGGAGGTCATCGAGGGCGACGACGAGGTGAACGAGCTGTATCTCACGCTCGAACAGGACTGCATCGACCTGTTCGCGCTCCAACAGCCCGTCGCGAGCGATCTGCGAATGATCGCCGCGTCGTTCAAGATCATCACCGACCTCGAACGCATCGCCGACCTCGCGGTCAACCTCGGCGAGTACACGCTCGAAGCCGACCACGACGTGTTCCCCGAAGTCGACATTCAGGAACTGGGCACCATCACCCTCGATATGCTGGAAGTGACGATGGACGCCTACGCCGAGAACGACTCGCAAGACTGCTACGCCGTCGCCGAGCGCGACGAGGAACTCGACAATCTCTGTGAACGCGCGAGCGCCCTCGTCGTCCGTGACCTCATCGAGACCGAACTCGAAGAGAACACGGAAAAGGAAATCGAGCGACTCCTGCAGGACGTCTCCCGTCTCCTGCTCACCATCCGCGACCTCGAACGCATCGGCGACCACTCGGTGAACATCGCCGCCCGGACGTTCTACATGGTCGAAAACGACGACGAACTCATCTACTAGCACCTTTTTCTGCGGTCGGGAGCCAAATCAGCGCCACACGGCGCTGATTTCGGCCTACCTCCCTGGAAAAATCTGCACCAAAAGCACAGCGTCACCCCCTCCGAGGGTTCCTCGGCCCGGAAAATCGGAGATTTTCCGGCGTCTCAGAATCGCACCGCGATTTTGATGGCTCGAAAGACCGCAGGTCTTTCGGTGAGTGCGCTGGTCTCCGCGGTTTTGTCGCTGGCCGTTTCTGTCGGTTGTGTTTCCACCAGTGGTTGCGACCAGTCTCGCACAGTCGTTTTCCGAGCCAACAGTCACTTCGAGTTCGTTACCATCCGGGTCCGAGAAGTGAATGCTCGTCTCGGCCACCCTGACTTTGATGTCTCGTTCCCGAAGTCGAGCGGCTACCGGAAAGTGGACAAATCATGTATCAGCATGGGAATAACCGCTAGTCGCTAGAACTCTCTCCGGAAAATCGGAGATTTTCCGGGCCGAGGAACCCTCGAAGAAACGCGACGACTCGCGGAGCGAGTCCGTCGGCGTGACTGAGGGGGTGACGAAGTGCTTTTGGTGCAGATTTTTCCAGGGAGCCAGCAGGAACGACGCGGTTGTCGTTCCTGCCTGCGACCGCAGAAAAAGGTGCTATTGGAAGCCAATGCGGCCGCCGGTCTGGCGCTGCGGACTGGACGACCCGCCCTTGAACTCCTGTTCCATCTGGGAGTAGTAATCGAGCAGGTCCTCGGTGATGGTCGCGCGGACGCTCTCCATCGCGGCGCGGAAGTGTCGCATCTCGACCTCTTCGGCGTCGTCGTCCTCGCGCAGGGCCTCGATTGCGGCCTCGCGGGCGATGGATTCCAGGTCGCTGCCGACGTAGCCGTCGGTCATCTCCGCGAGTTCGCGCAGGCTCACGTCGGGCGCGAGCGGACTGTCCTCGGTGTGGATCTTGAGGATCTGTTCGCGGCCTTCCTCGTCGGGTTGACCGATCATGACGAGACGGTCGAACCGACCGGAGCGGATGAGCGCCGGGTCGATCATGTCCGGGCGGTTGGTCGCGCCGATGACCATCACGTCGCCCTTGTCCTCCAACCCGTCGAGTTCGGTGAGGAGTTGGTTGACGACGCGTTCCGAGACGTTGCTCCCGACTTCCTGTCCCCGTCCGGGGGCGAGGCTGTCGAGTTCGTCGAAGAAGATGACCGTCGGGCTGACCTGCCGCGCCTTGCGGAACGTCTGCCGGATGGCCTTCTCCGATTCACCGACCCACTTCGACAGCAGTTGCGGGCCACGGACGCTGATGAAGTTGGCGTTCGTCTCGTTGGCGACGGCCTTCGCCATGAGCGTCTTCCCGGTTCCGGGCGGCCCGTAGAGCAGGACGCCGGATGGGGGTTCGATTCCCATCCGTTCGAACTTCTCGGGCGAGGAGAGCGGCCACTCGACGCTCTCTTTGACCTGACTCTTGGCGTCTTCGAGGCCACCGACGTCGTCCCACGACACCTTCGGGAGTTCGACCAGCACCTCGCGCATCGCGGAGGGTTCGACCTCGTTCAGCGCGCCGCGGAAGTCCTCGCGCTTGACGATCATCCGGTCGATAAGCGACGGCGGAATGGACTCCTCGTCCAGGTCGATCTCCGGCAGGTAGCGCCGGAGCGCCTTCATCGCGGCCTCCTTGGTCAGGCTCTCGATGTCGGCACCGACGAACCCGTGGGTGTCGTTCGACAGGCCGGGGAGGTTCACGTCGTCCGACAGCGGCATCCCGCGGGTGTGAATCTGCAGGATCTCCGTGCGGCCCTCTTCGTCCGGCACGCCGATCTCGATCTCGCGGTCGAAGCGACCGGGGCGACGGAGCGCCGGATCGACCGAATCGACGCGGTTCGTGGCGGCGATGACGATGACCTGTCCCCGTGCCTCCAACCCGTCCATCATCGTCAGCAGTTGGGCGACGACGCGGCGTTCGACTTCGCCGGTCACGTCCTCGCGCTTCGGCGCGATGGAGTCGAGTTCGTCGATGAAGATGATGGAGGGGGACTCCTCGGCGGCGTCCTCGAAGATTTCACGGAGTTGCTGTTCGGACTCCCCGTAGTATTTCGAGATGATCTCCGGACCAGCGATGGAGAAGAAACTCGCGCTGGTTTCGTTGGCGACGGCCTTCGCCAACAGCGTCTTCCCGGTGCCCGGCGGACCGTGCAGGAGCACACCCTGCGGCGGTTCGATGCCGAGCTTTTGGAAGATCTGCGGGTGCTTCATCGGGAGTTCGACCATCTCCCGCACGCGCTGGATTTCGTTCTGGAGGCCACCGATGTCCTCGTAGGTGATGCCGCCGCCGGTCTTCTCGAAGCCCGATATCGGCTCCTCTCGGAGTTCGACTTCGGTGTCCTCGGTGATGAGACAGACGCCCTGCGGGTCGGTTTCGACCGCGATGAGCGGGATCGCCTGTCCCGGCGAGCGCATGAATGGGTGGTTCGTGCTCGACATGACGGGCACGATATCGCGCTCGACCACCGGGCGCTTCAGAATCTGTCGTTTGACCATTCCGGCCGCGTCGCTGCCGAACTGGACGCTCGCTTCCTCCGGCGGTGCGAGCACGAGTTTGTCGGCCTTGTCGGCCTCTGCTTTGCGGATTTCGACACGTTCGCCGATCCCGACGTCCGCGTTCTGGCGGGTGAAGCCGTCGATACGGACGGTGTCGGTGTTCCAGTCCTGTCGGTCGGCACGCCAGACCTTCGCGGCGGTCGTATCGCCTCCTTCTATCTCGATGATATCTCCGGGGCTCAGCTTCAGATGCAAGAGCGTGTCCGGGTCGAGACGGGCGATGCCGCGTCCCGAATCGTTCGGATACGCCTTCGCCACCTCCAGTTGCACTTCGTTCATGATTGTTCAGTCACAGGGGGGATAGTTGTGGGTGATAGTTCGCAGGGCATAAGTCCTGTGTTACCGGGAACTTCGGCCATCTCCGATACCGTCGGACGGTGCCCGCGTTCGATGGCTGTCACTACGTGGGGGCAGTACAAAGGGATAGTGGTGGCGACATGACCGCAGGGACTTTCCCGTTCCGCGTCGGGGAGCGACGTATGAGAGCGCTTGCGTTCGACGGGCGAATGGGTGCCAGCGGTGATATGATTCTCGGGGCGCTGCTCGACGCGGGAGCGAGCAGGGACGCACTCTCCCCCGTCGAAGACGCGTTGCCGGTGGCGTATTCGGCCGAGAAAACGGTCAAAAACGGGATTTCCTCGACACGCGTTCACGTTCTCCTGACGGAGGGTGATGGAAAATCGGATCGTTCCCACGACCACACTGACGACCACGATCATCACGACGACCACCATAACGACCAGCATCCCACGACGACCACACACACAGCCACCAGCACGAACATAGTCACGATCACGATCACCAGCATTCCCACGACGAGCACCACGACCACGAACACGACCACCACCACCACAATCACGACCACGACCACGATCATCACGATCACCACCACGCCGAGGGTGCCGGTCAGGCCCGAACCTACCGCGAGGTCATCGACGTGCTCGAATCGATGGAACTCGACTCACCCATCGAGCGGGACGCGAAAGCCGTCTTCCGGATCCTGGGCGAAGCGGAGGCGAGCGTCCACGACACCGACCTCGAATCGACGCACTTCCACGAGGTCGGCACCGACGACGCCATCGCGGACATCGTCGGCGCGTCGCTGCTGTTCGCGGACCTCGACGCCGAGCGAATCGTGACGACGCCCCTCGCGACCGGCGGCGGCGAGGTCGGGATGAGTCACGGAACGTTCCCGATACCCGCGCCAGCGGTGGTCGAAATCGCGGCCGGGGCCGAGTGGTCGCTCTCCGGCGGTCCCGTCGAAGCGGAACTGCTCACGCCGACCGGGGCCGCGATTCTCGCCCACTTCGCGGACGGGGTCGAAACCCTGCCGACGCTGAACGTCGAGGACTCGGGCTACGGCGCTGGCGGCTACGATTTCCCGGAGCATCCGAACGTCCTGCGGGTTCTCGTCGGCGAATCGTCGGGTGGCCTCGTGCGCGATGACATCTCTATCCTCGAAACGAACCTGGACGACACGTCGCCGGAGGTGCTCGGCGGGCTACAGGAAACCCTCGCGGATTCGGGTGCGCGGGACGTCTCGGTCGTCCCACTTTCGATGAAGAAATCCCGCCCCGGACACCTCGTGAAGGTCGTCGTCAAACCGGAGGACGCAGCGCGAGTGGCTCGAAAACTGGCCGAGGAGACGGGAACGCTCGGCGTTCGGCAATCGGGTGGCAGTTATCGGTGGATCGCTCGCCGGGAGTTCGAGACGGTGACGCTGGATATCGATGGATCGGAATACGACGTGACGGTGAAGGTCGCGAGCGACGATTCCGGGTCGGTCTTCGACGTGAGCGCGGAGTTCGACGACGCGCAGTCTGTTGCAGAAGAAACGGGAGTGGCGGTGCGGGAAGTCATGCGTCGAGCGGAAGGAATCGTTCACGAAAACGAGTGACTGCGAATTTTCACTCCTCGCGGTGTTCCGCGAGCGCCTCCTCGATGTCAAATCGCCCGCGGCGACCCGCCGTGCGAGTTCCTCGTCTATCTCGCGGTTGTCGGCCGACCGCTCGCGCGACCGGCGTTTGATCACGCCGAGTTCGCCCGCCGTCGGTTCGATGTCGCGCTCCTCCACGATTTCACCTTCCATTCGGGCGATGTTGACCGCCGCGAGAACGTCGCCCATGCCCCGCGCGCCGGTCCCGAGGTACGGCGTCGTTCCGGTTTCGTCCACCAGTTCCACTTGCACGTCTTCGAGTTCGCGGATGAGTTGCGCTCCTTGAAGCCGTGCCCCGTCACCGATTCTGACCACCGGGTCGATGGCATCCTCTATCTCCTCGTGGACCACCTCCGCGGCGTCCGCGAGCGGGACGTGAAACGACGCGATCACCATCTCGCCCGAGAGGACGGCGATACCGGGGCGCGTGCCGGGGTCGATGCCGATGACGGTCCGTCCGTTCTCACCACGGAGCGCGGTCAACGCTTCCTCGACGGCCTTTCGAGGCCGCTTCGGGTCGGCCACGATGACCGGGAGTCCGGTCTGCACCTCGTCGTCCTCCGCCCGGATGACGATCCGTGCACCATCCGGGAGGTCCGAACCCGGTTCGACCGTGGTGAAGCGAACACCCCTGTCGCGTAGCTCGCCGACCACGTCGTGGTACACCTCGAAGTCCTCCGTCGCAACGACGACTGTCACTACCGGGAGTTGGTCGGGGTGGAATAAAGTCGCCACGGTCGCGACGAACACGGATAGAAAACGTAGCGGGACGTTGCGTTCGGTGCAACGACAAAGCAAACCCGCTGACGATTCTCGAACTCGTCGTCGGTCTCGTCTTCGTGTTTAGCTGTTCGCCGGGGGATTTACGACGGTTGCATGTGAGTGTTCCCCATGGATACGAATGCCCTCTCGGATCGTGAGGCGACGGAAGTTGCGGACGGCGTGTATCTCGCACAGTTGGCCGTCGGCCAGCGGATGAGCATCCAGCACTTTCACATTGAACCCGGTGCGACCGTGCCGGAACACAGCCACGAACACGAGCAAACCGGCTTCATCTATGGGGGTGCGCTGACGTTCATCGTGGACGGCGAGGAGTTCACCACCGAACAGGGTGACTCCTACGCGATTCCGAGCGATGAACCCCACGCGGCGGAGAACCGAACCGACAAGCCGGTTCGCGGTATCGATATCTTCAGTCCGCCGCGACTCGACGTACCCTGGGAGTGATGGAAGTAGCCAGAATCGTGTCGGGTGCGATTCACGTCGCGTCGTAACTGAAACTTATTATCGTGAGGGTTGTCCCTCTGCGTGGTAGTGTGCCATGATAGGAATCAGCGGACTGGAGGAGATGTTCGAAAACATGGTGACGGCGCGTCACTACGAGGAACGACTACAGGAGGAGTATCTGGAGGGGAAACAACCGGCGTTCGACATTTCTGCCGGGCCGATACCGGGGGAGTTGCACCTCGCCGCAGGCCACGAGGCGTCCGGCGCAGGTGTGTGTCAGCATCTGCGTGACGACGACACGGTGACGGGACCGCACCGACCGCATCACATCGCCATTGCCAAGGGCGTGGATTTGGAGCGGATGACCGCCGAGATATTCGGCCGTGAGACGGGCCTCTGTCGGGGGAAAGGCGGGCACATGCACCTGTTCGATCCGGACGTGAACTTCGCGGCCAGCGGCATCATCGCCGAGGGGTGTCCACCGGCGGTCGGTGCCGGACTCGCGGCGAAGATTCGAAACGAGGACAGCGTGGCCGTGGCGTTCCTCGGCGAGGGAGCCATCGACCAAGGTGGGTTCCTCGAATCGTTGAACCTCGCCAGCGTCCACGACTTGCCGGTCGTGTTCGTCGTCGAGGACAACGACTGGGCCATCAGCATGCCGAAGGGACGCGTGACGGACGTGGAAAGCGGTGCCCAGCGCGCGGACGGGTTCGACATGCACGGTGAACGTGTCGATTGCGACGACGCGGTGGCCATCTACGAGGCGGCGGGTGAAGCCATCGGCCGCGCCCGGGACGGCAACGGGCCGACGCTGTTGGAGGTGCAGGTACACCGCCGGATGGGTCACTTCATGGGCGACGCCGAAGGGTATCGCCCGACGGAGGACACCGAGCGCGCACAGCGACTCGACGCGATCGACCGACTGGAGGAGGATTTGCGCTCGATGGGAACCGACGATGAAACCATCGATGACATCCGCTCGCGCGCAACGGAGCGCGTCGAGGACGCCATCGCGTGGGCGAAGGAGCAACCGGAACCCGACCCGGAGGAGGCTTACGAGGACGTGTTCGTGAATCCGCCGGACGGCTACGCGGAAACCCTGCGAGGTGATGAGTGATGGCTGAATCGGACGGAAAGGAACTGACGATGAGTCGTGCGATGGTGGACGCCATCGCCCACGAGATGCGCGAAAGCGACGACGTGTTCGTCATGGGCGAGGACATCGCCGACTACGGCGGCATCTTCGACAGCACGCAGGGACTCCTCGACGAGTTCGACCACGACCGAATCATGGACGTGCCCATCAGCGAAACCGCGTTCATCGGCGCGGCGGTCGGCGCGGCCCAACAGGGGATGCGCCCGATTGCCGAGTTGATGTTCGTGGATTTCTTCGGCGTCGCCATGGACCAGATCTACAACCAGATGGCCAAGAACACCTACATGAGCGGCGGGAGCGTCACCGTCCCGATGGTGTTGATGACGGCCGTCGGCGGCACGTACAACGATGCCGCACAGCACTCCCAAACCCTCTACGGAACGTTCGCCCATCTGCCGGGCATGAAGGTGGTCGTCCCGTCCACGGCGTACGACGCCAAAGGACTCATGCACGCGGCCATCCGCGACGACGACCCGGTCGTCTTCATGTTCCACAAGCGCCTGATGGGTATCGGGTGGATGCCCGCCCCGGAGGGACCGAAAACGCCCGTTCCGGACGAGGACTATACCATCGAGTTCGGCGAGGCGGACGTGAAACGTGAAGGCGATGACGTCACCGTCGTCACGCTCGGCCTGCACGTGCACCGTGCGATGGAGGCCGCCAAGGAACTGGCGGATGAGGGCGAAGTGGACGCGGAAGTCATCGACCTCCGGACGTTGGTGCCGCTGGATACCGAGACCATCGTCGAATCGGTGGCGAAGACCGGCCGACTCGTCGTGGTGGACGAGGATTATCACTCGTTCGGCGTCTCGGGAGAGATCATCGCGCGGGCCGCGGAGAACGGACTCTCAGACCTCGACGCGGTCGAACGCGTGACCATGCCGGACGTGCCGATTCCGTACGCCCGCCCGCTGGAACAGGAGGTCAATCCCGGAACCGAAGACATCGCAGACGCCATCCGCTCCGTGAACGATGAGTGACGGAGACCTCGTCCCGGTCGATTCGGCCGCCGTCTGGCCGGAGGATGCGATGGACGTCGAGGAGGCGGTCGTCTCGAACTGGTTCGTCAGCGAGGGAACGCAGGTCGAGGAGGGCGACACCATCGCCGAGATTCAGATCGAGAAGGTGAGCGTGGACGTGCCCGCGCCCGCGACGGGCGAGTTGATGGAACGACTGGTCGGCGAGAACGGTGAGTTCGAACGCGGTGACGCGCTGGCGCGAATTCGGCCTTAGCACGTCGCTGATTTCCGTTTGTTTTCAGAAAGATTTTATTATCGCTCTTATTTCATATCTACATGTCTCGGCTGACACGTCGGGGATTGCTCAAATCCGGTGGGGCGGCGTTCATCGTCGGTCTTGCTGGCTGTTCAGCGCTCAGCGAGCAGTCGCCACCCCCACTTCTGTCGAAACTAGAGGCCGTAAATCACGACCGTCGACCCCACACTCTTCGCGTCCTCTTTCTTGACGATGGAAAGCCTATCTACCGGGCTTCGAAAGAGATCCCCCCGGCCGACGGGTCCAATACGGGACCCATCCGTTTCGAAGGCTACCCGACCAAACCGGACGGGTATGTGCTCCACGTTCGCATCCAAGACCAGCCCAAATCCGGTTGGAGACGGTTCAATTTCGACCAACCGAACACCTCGTGTTACGGATTGTTGTTATGGATCAGTGCCAAGAACGGACATCCGTTCGTCGATCTCTGGCAGACAACTGGGACGCTCTCGTGCGAAGGAGTCCGAACGACGAACGAGAGCGAGTAAGGGAGTCATCCAGTTAACCGATAGCTCCGACGAGTCGAGCAGTAAGAATATAACGAGATAGTGGAGCCCAAAAACATTCTACGAAAGTTTCTCGATATTCCCAGAAATCTTCGATTTATGGGCGCACGAAAAGTTGTATATAACAACTTTTCGATGTCTTCGCGGCGGAGCCGCGAAGGTCAGAAAAACTCTCTACGAGAGTTTTTCTATATTCTCGACGATGGCGTCAGCGTACTCGCTGGTGGCGAGTTTGTTGCCGCCTTCGATCTGGCGTTCGAGGTCGTAGGTGACGTCGCCGGAGGAGATGGTCTCCTCGACGGCGTCGTAGACGAGTTGGCTGGCGTCCTTCCAACCCATGTAGTCGAGCATGAGACGGCCGGAGAGGATCATCGCGGTCGGGTTGACCTTGTCCTCACCGGCGTATTTCGGGGCGGAACCGTGGACCGGTTCCGCGAGACAGCGGTGTTCACCGAAGTTCGCACCCGGTGCGATGCCGAGACCACCGATTTGGGCACCGGCGGCGTCGGACATGTAGTCGCCGTTCAGGTTCATCGTGGCGATAACGTCGTACTCGTCGGTACGGGTCAACAACTGCTGGAGCATGTTGTCCGCGATGCGGTCCTTGACCACGATCTTGTCCTCGGGCTGTTCGCCGTCGTACTCGTCCCAAAGCTCGTCCTCGGTGATGGTGACGTCGCCGAACTCCTCCTCCGCGAGTTCGTAGCCCCAGTCACGGAACGCGCCTTCGGTGAACTTCATGATGTTACCCTTGTGGACGAGGGTGACGGAGTCGAGTTCGTTCTCGATGGCGTACTCGATCGCTTCGCGGACGAGACGCTTCGAGCCGAACTCCGTGATGGGCTTGATGCCGATGCCGACCGGACCGTCGTGGATCACGTCGTCGTAGCCCATGTCCTCCTCGACGAAGGTCTTGACTTCCTCGACTTCGTCGGTTCCGGCTTCCCACTCGATACCGGCGTAGACGTCCTCCGTGTTCTCACGGAAGAAGACCATGTCCATCGCCTCGGGGTGTTTGACGGGCGACGGGACGCCGTCGAGGTGGTAGGTCGGGCGCACGTTCGCGTACAGGTCGAGCGTCTTGCGGAGCGCGACGTTCAGGCTGCGGAAGCCCGCGCCGACGGGCGTCGTGAGCGGCCCCTTGATCGCGATGTTGAACTCCTTGATCGCCTCGACGGTGTCGTCGGGGAGGTTCTCGTCGTACTTGTCGCGGGCGCTCGAACCGGCGTAGACGCGCATCCAATTGATCTCTCGGCCGGTCGCTTTCGCGGCGGCGTCGAGAACTTTCTGTGCTGCCGGGCCGACGTCCGTCCCGATTCCGTCCCCGTGAATGATGGGGATGATGGGGTTCTCCGGTACGTCGAGTTCGCCTGTCTCCTCGTCGTACGTGATTTGGGCCCCGTCTTCTGGAACCTCTACTTTGTCGTACTCGTAGCTCATGAACGTGTGAACATCGGAAGGTGGAGGATAAAAGGCCTGCCGTTTGTCTTTGCGTGTGCGATATACTCCCTTTGATTCCTAGAATGTTGTGACGGGAACGGTCGCAATCTCCTCCCACACACAAAATATTTGTTCGGATAAAATTGAGCAACTCTCGATGAAATCAATAGGACCACTGAAACTTCGACGGTTGGGTCTCGTCGTCGCAGCGTTCGGGTTGTTTTTCACCCTGTTCGGTCTCTATCAAGTGTACGTCTTTTGGAACTCACCGCCTCCGTCGATCACTTCCGGAAATTCTCCTTCAGCCACGAAGATCGGAATCGTTTTGGCTGGAATCATCTTCCTCGTGGTCGGTTTATACCTCACATGGAAGATTTATCGGTGGTCTCTCGCCCCCCCAACCGGGCCTCGTTCTACAGCAGAGACATCTCCGACGGAATCGACGGTACCGCTGAAAATCCGACGATTAGGGCTTGCCGTCGCGGCGTTCGGGCTGTTTTTCACACTCGCTTTGCTTCATAAGGTGTACGTATTTTGGACCGCTCCACCTCGGCTATTCACTGCGCACACTTCGCCTCTCATCGTGAATGCCTCGCTCGTTTCGACGGGAATCATCGTTCTCGTGGTCGGCCTGTACGTCACGCGGAACATCTATCGGTGGTCCGTCGCAACCCCGGACTCTCGTCGTTCCGAGTAGCCGCTTCGGATTCGCTCTCGAATCACTGTCCGAGGACGATTACGACGTATCCTCCAACACGATCAAAAATATGAATCGCGTGCGTCAGCAACCGTCGTCCGAGTCGTCGGAACCACCCTCATCGGAATCGTCGGAGCTGCTGTCTCCGCTTCCGTCGCCGGACTTGGCAGCGGTCAACGCGACGAGGTCCACCCCCGCAGCCGTCATGTAGATGGTGTTCCCGACGGGAATCAACTCCTCTGGAAGTGTATTCTCGAACGTATGCTTCGAGATTCGTTCACCGGTCTCGGCGTCACAGGCGACGATGGAATCCGGCGACGGGTCGTACGTCGAGTCGGGGTCGGGGGCTGGTGCCTCGGTGTAGTACACCACATCGCCGCTGACGACGAGTTCCTGCTGTCGTTCGCCGAGGTCTTTTGTCCACAGTTCGTCCCCGGTTTCCGCGTCGAGCGCGTGGTGTTGCGTACTCTCGACGTGTAGGTGTACCCGTCCGTCGCCAACCGAACGTACGTCGATGTACTTGTTCTCCGGTTCGCCTTGCGGCGTGTACGTCCACGACCAGACCGTCTCTCCGGTTTCGGGGTCGAGGGAGAGGAGTTCGTCGAATGCGTCGTAGAAGAGGTCCGACTCGGTCGCCAACAGTTCCACCACCCCTACGTCTTCGAATTCTCGGCCCCACTCGGTCTCCCCAGTGGCAGCCGACAAGGAGTACAGTGTCCCCGCCTGGCCATCGTCGGACTTGACGGAGACGTACACTGAGTCGTCCGTCGCTACTACCAGACCGTCGAATCTACTCCCGAAGTCTTGCGTCCACTGTACGCCCCCGTCTTTTCTCGATACGGACGTGAGGCCTCGCCCTCCGACCGCATCCTCGAAGACGAGTCCGTCGTGGGTCAAGACGAGCCAGCTGTTTCCGTTCTCGATCGACCACACCTCGTCACCAGTTGCCGCGTCGAACGCCCGTGTTCCCTTGCCCCAATCTTCGTTCCAGCTGAGATAAACCCGACCGTCGGCGACGGCGAGGTTGTTACTACCGAAGTTCTTTTGAATACCACCCGCTTCGACTTCGACGTTCCACCGTTCTGTACCAGTGGCCGCATCGAGCGCGTACAGCGTTTGTTTGTACGGTTCGCTCGTGGCATCGTGAATATTGGTTATCGCGTAGACGGTGCCGTCCGAGACGAGTGGCAAGTCGATGCCGTCGTCCGAGAGGTCGAACTCCCACCGCGACGTCACCGCTCCCGTCGGGGGATTCGGATTCTGATTGTAGCGCGTCATACCGCTGTCCTGCTGCAGTAGCGCCCACCCCGTGTCGTCGAAGCTTAGTTCGAAATCGGCGTACTCGGCAAGAACGGACTTGGAGGAACTGGTACTGTTGGCGGTTCGTTTGGCGATGGCGGTCCCGCTTCCGACGAGACCGAGGGCGGCCATCGACAGCACGGTTCGTCGGTTTGCTTTGAGTCGGTCGCTCATGCAACTACTGATGAATATTAATACATTTTAATTATCAGTATTATAATTAAATATCCAGGCAAAATACTCCATTAGCAGTCAGATAATCCAACAGTATCCGTGGGAATATTGTCGTATCCATTGAACTGGTTCGAAGGGAAACGAATTCGCGTACCGGACTGCCGTTTGACGTGTATTTAAGCCACCGCACGCGAGAGCACCCCCATGAACGTCATCGTGCACGGCGGTGCGGGCGGCGAACCCGACGAACCGACACCTCGACAGGGCGTCCTCGACGAAGCGGCGCAGGTCGGCGGCGAAGCGGAAACGGTCGTGGACGCCGTCGAAGCCGCGGTCCACGTCCTCGAATCCTCGCCGCGATTCAACGCCGGTGTCGGCGGTGCGGTCCAGAGCGACGGGGTAGTCAGAACCGACGCGGGAATCATGACGAGCGACCGCGAAGCGGGCGCGGCCTGTTCCATGCCCGGCGTCGAACACGCCGTCAGCGCGGCCCGCGTCGTGATGGAGGAGACGCCGCACGTGTTCGTCAGCGGCGAGCACGCGGTGGACCTCGCCGCCGACTTCGGCGTCGAAACGGGCGTCGACCTCTGGAGCGAAAAAAGCCGGGAGCGATGGGCGGAGGAGGATACGCCCGAGGGGTCGCCGAGCGAGCATCTCGATTTGCTTCGCGAGAAATTCGGGGGGAGCGCGGCGCGCAGCGCCGCGGAGGAGTCGAGCGGGGGCGACCCGCGAGACCACGATACGGTCGGCGCTGTCGCCTACGACGGCACGCAGTTCGCGGCGGCGACTTCGACCGGCGGTAGATGGCTCGCGCTCGCTGGGCGGGTCGGCGACGTGCCGCAAATCGGAAGCGGGTTCTACGCGGCCCCCGCCGGTGCGGCGAGTTCGACCGGTGCCGGTGAGGACATCGCCAAAGCGACGCTCACCCGCCGAGCGGTTCGCCACCTCGAATCGGGATACGATGCAGGGGAAGCGGCGGACCGCGCAATCGAGGAGTTCGCGGAACTCACCGGATCGGAAGCGGGCGTCATCGTTCTCGACCGCGATGGTAATTCCGGAAGCGCGTTCAACACCGACGCGATGCAGACCGCCGTGAACCGGTAGATTCGTCGCATTGCCCCCGTTTCGCCGTAACGCAAACTCTTTCCGGCGTTCGGATGAATAACGGAGTATGAGCGAAGAGGTAGACCTCTCTGCCGAGAAGTACGAAAAGCATCGGGAAGCCGGTGAAATCCTCGCACAGGTGCGAGCGGAGGCGGCCGAAAAAGTCGACGTCGGCGTGACCCACCTCGAAGTCGCGGAGTTCGCCGAGGACCGAATCCGCGAACTCGGCGGGAAACCGGCGTTCCCCGTCAACATCAGCATCGACGAGGAGGCCGCCCACGCGACGCCGGGCATCGACGACGAAACCACGTTCGGCGAGGACATGGTCAACCTCGACATCGGCGTCCACGTCGATGGCTGGCTGGCGGACACCGCGATTACGGTGGACCTCTCCGGGAACGACGACCTCGTGGAGGCGAGCGCGGAAGCGCTCGACGCCGCGCTCGAAATCGTCGAACCGGGAGTCGAGACCGGCGAAATCGGGGCGAAAATCGAGTCCGTCATCGACGGATACGGCTACAACCCCGTCGTCAATCTCTCGGGACACGGTCTCGCCCACTACGAACAGCACACGGACCCGAACATCCCGAACCTCGCCGTCGAACGCGGCGTCGAACTGGAAGTCGGTGACGTTGTCGCCATCGAACCGTTCGCCACGGACGGCAGCGGGAAAGTCGGCGAAGGAGCGGAGGAGGAGATTTTCGCCCTCGAACGGGAATCGTCGGTTCGTGATCGAAGCGCCCGGAAAGCGCTCTCACAGATCACCGAGGAGTTCCGTACCCTTCCGTTCGCCACTCGGTGGTTGGACGTCTCCCGACCGACGATGGCACTCCGCCGCTTGAAGATGAACGACATCGTTCACGGCTACCCGGTGCTCAAGGAAGAGGACGGCTACCTCGTCAGCCAGAAGGAACACTCGGTCATCGTCACCGAGGACGGTTGTGAAGTGTTCACTGAATAATCAACTTTTCTGTAGTCATATTTCGGTGACACGTGCTCCGGAACGACCACGAGATCGAGGATAGTGACTGCCGCCGACTAGAATCAGCGATTCGATTACGCGTTGTTCATCCGCTGGCTTTTCTCCTCACCACACGACTGACATCGCGTGACTCGGTACGGTTCTCGGGAGAACTCGGCGTTTTCCCGTTTCTTGCTCTCGGTTCTGATTTCCACGGAGACCTCGTGTGACGTCTCGCGGCCGCAATTATCGCACAGTTCTACCATTGCCGAGAACCCCTGATTTTTTGTTGCCATAGTGACTTCCTGCTCGGATCATACAAGCCCTGACACGAGCATAAAAACCCCTCTCTGTTGGGTGGCGTTCGAACCGTTTATTCCAACGCCTTCTTGCGGTTTTGCCATTCCACGGGTTCTGAGTGTCCCATTTCGTTTATAGAGCTCCCTGAACCGTTAATGAGGCTGGAACACTCTACAACAGCCGAATACTTTAAATACTTGATTAGGGGTTAAGTCCGAGGACGGCCGAGCGGAGAAATACGAGAACCGGGATTATCTCCAGACGACCGACCCACATGTTAAGAACGAGCATCCCCTCGCCGAGCGACGACATCGTCGGGCCGACGATTCCGGTCGAGAGTCCGACGTTCCCCTGTGCGCTGGCGACTTCGAACAACGAGTCCGCGTAACCGTGCCCCGGCGCGACGTTGACGAGAACGAGGCTCCCCGAGATGAGCAGGATTATCCACAGCATACTCACGATTGACGCCTCGCTGAACTCCTCGAACATCTGGTCTCGCTTGAGCACGCGGTCCCCGATTCGGACGTTGACGACGGCCGAAGACGGGAGGAAGACACGGGTGAACTCCCACTGAATCCCTTTGCTTATCATGTAGCCACGGATGATTTTGATGCCGCCGACCGTGCTCCCGGCGGCCCCGCCGAGCACCATCGCCGCGCTGAGGATGAGTTTCCCACCGGCGCTCCACTTCCCGATATCAGAGGACTGAAAGCCGGTGCAGGTCAGCGCGCTCACGAACTGAAACGTCGCATCGCGGGCCGCGTCGGCCGCCGTCGGCGACACTCCGAGATTTCCGAGTCCGATCCAACCGACCGCGCCGAACGCCTCGCTCGCGGTTGGGAGTGCGACGATGTTCTGGATGGAGAGACCGAGGATGCCGACGGCGTAGAGGATGAACAGCCAGCGCGTCTGGGTGTCCGAAATCAGCGGTTTCGCGTCCCTGTTCCGAAGCATGACGTAGTGAATCGGGAACGCGATTGCGCCGAGCGTCATGATGGGGAGCAACACCCCTTCGACCAGCGGCGAATCGTAGGACTGGATGGAGTTGTCCGTCACGCTGAACCCGCCCGTCGAAAGCGCGGTCATCGCCTCGTTGAGCGCCTGCCAGAAGACGTCGAACAGCGGTAACTCCGGCTTTGCGACGAGGATGGCGAGAAACAGCGCCGACACGGAAATCGCGGTGTAGAGCAGGAAGATACGCCACACGGTCTGGACGGTGTGGATGATGCTCGGATGAATCCGCTCCTCCCGTGCTTCCGCCCGGTAGAGCGCGTAGCTCCCGCTCCCGGGTCGGGCGAGGATTGCGGTCGTGAGGACGATAACGCCGACGCCGCCGACCCACTGGATGAACGACCGCCACCACTGGACGGCACGCGGCAACGACGGTTCGTGTACCGCCATCGTCAGGCCGCTCCCCGTCCACCCGGACATGCTCTCGAACAGCGCGTGAAGCGGGTTTTGGAAGTACGCGAGGCTCGACATCGTGGTCGCGCCGCCGACCTGGATCGGTTGATACTCCGCCCCGACCGGAACGTAGGTGTTCATCACCGAAACCGGCGTGAGGTGTGCGGCGAGAAACAGCGGCAATCCACCGAACACCGCGGTGGCGAACCACCCTCCGGCGGCGATGACCATCCCGTGTTTCATCACCGGATCGGGTGCGTCCTCGAAGAGCCTCCGGGCCGCACCCCCCATTCCGGCCGTGATTCCCCCGGAAAGCAGGAACGCGAGCGCCACGTACCACTCCCGAAACGCCAGCGCGACGACGACGGTGAACGTCATCATCACGGCCTGTATCAGGACGAGTGCACCCACGTCCCGAAGGATGGTTGCGAGGTGTGCCGGAACGCCCGCGACCGTATTGCGTCGAACCATCTCAGCCGTGATCCTCGTAGTGACCGAAGATGTCGGTCACTTTCGGCGTCGCACCGTTTTCGGAGAAGACGGTGACCACGTCTCCGCCCTCTATTTTCGTGTTTCCGCGGGGCGTGATGACCTCGTTCTCGCGGTCGATAGCGACGACGAGCATTCCCTCGTCGAACAACCCGTCGTCCGCCGCTTCCGACAGCGTGAGACCGGCGATGGGGGCGTAGGAATCGACCGTGATTTCGAACACCTCGGCCGTCTTTCCGACCTTCATGTAATCCTTGATGGACGGGCGTTTGACCGCCCGATAGAGGTAGTTCGCGATGAGTCGTTGCGGGTTCTCGATGACGTTCACGCCGAGTTGGCGGAAGATGCTCATGTGCTCGGTGTTGTGCACCACCGAGACGAGCGACGGGATTTCCAGTTCCTGTCCCAGCAGGCAGACCATGATGTTCGTCGCGTCCTGGTCCGTCGTACTGATGAGCGCGTCCGCGCGGTTCGCCCCCGCTTCCTCCAACGTGTCGAGAATCGTCGCGTCGTTGTGGAGGACGAGACAGTCGAACTCCACCGACGCGCGTTCCGCCCGCTCGGCGTCCTTTTCGATTACCACCACGTCGTTGTTGTCCTGTGTCGCAATGCCGATGAGTTGCGAGCCGATATCGCCCGCGCCGACGATGATGAGATACATTCGTTACTCCTTCCTCCGGAGTCATCGGTTGAAAAGATACTGTTGTCACGTCTCTCTGACATCGTCCTCCGCCGGTCGTGACGGCGGTTCGATTCCGGTAAGTGTTCCTTTCGACACGGTTATGAATGGCTTAAATCGACTGTAACCGCTGTTTAGAGGGAAATTCGTTCACTTCGGGACTAGCCCTGCACTTCCCGCTCGAAACGACCGCCCCCGAGACGAGTCTGAAAACCTAAACCGTCCCCCGACGACATCCCGATATGAAACAGGTCTTCGCACCGTGGCGGATGGAGTGGGTCGAGCGCGATAGCGACGAGGAGTTCGACGGCTGTGTTTTCTGCGAGTTCCCGCGTCGGGAGAACGCGCGGGAACATCTTGTCGTCGCGCGCAACGACCGCGCGTTCGTCATGCTCAACAACTACCCGTACAACCCGGGGCACGCGATGGTGATTCCGGACGTGCACGAGAGCGACTACGCGAACCTCGACGACGAAACACTGCTCGGCCACGCACACCTGAAACAGCGGACGTTCGACGCGATGGAGGCCGCGTTCGGGCCGGACGGCTTCAACGCCGGACTGAACATCGGCGAGGGGAGCGGCGGGTCCATCGACCACCTGCACACGCACGTCGTCCCGCGCTGGAGCGGCGACACGAACTTCATGCCCGTCATCTCGGACACGAAAGTCATCGTGGAGGGGCTCGATGACACCTACGAGAAACTGCACGCCGCGTTCGCCGAACAGGAGGGTGCGACCGTGCCGAACCCGGACGCGGCGGTTTCGTTCGAGGAGTGAGTTCGTCGCCGACTCCCGCCGACAACGATCCGCCCGCCGACAACGACCCGCCCGCCGACATACCCATACGGCGTGCGGTCCAATCACGAACGATGAATCGGGCGGGGGCTATTCGAACGGCGGGAGCCATCATCCTCACGGCGAACCTCCTCTTAGCCGTCGCCAAAGGAGCCGTCTGGTTCCAGACCGGGAGTCTCGCGGTCGGTTCGGAGGCCATCAACAGCCTCTCGGATGCGATTTACAGCGTCGTCGTTCTCGCCGGATTGTACCTGACGACACAGCCGCCGGACTTCGAGCACCCGCACGGGCACGAGCGAATCGAGCCGTTCGTCTCGCTGTTCGTCGCGCTCGGGGTGTTCGCGGCGGGCGGGTTGGTGCTGTGGCGGGCCGGAACCTCGATCCTCTCCGGCGACATCACGACGACGACGAGCGTTCTCGCGGTCGTCGTCCTCGCCGGTACGGGCGTCGTGAAATACGGACTCTATCGCTACTGCCTGCGAGTCGGTGAGGCGGTCAACTCGCCCGCGGTGGTCGCGGCCGGGTTGGACAACCGAAACGACATCCTGACCGCCACGGCGGCCCTCGTCGGTGTGCTCGGCGCTCGGATCGGGCTTCCCGTCCTCGACCCCCTCGCGGCGGGCGTGGTCTCGTTCGGGATTCTGTACACCGGCTGGGAAATCGTCCGCGACAACGTGGACTACCTGGTCGGCCGCGCACCGCCGGAGGACCTCCGTGCGATCATCGTCCAACGCGCGCTCTCACATCCGGACGTCGAGGGCGTGCACGACGTCGTCGCCCACTACGTCGGCCCGGAAATCGACGTGAGCATGCACATCGAGGTGGAAGGCGACCGGACGCTCATCGAAGCCCACGACATCGAAACCGACCTGATGAACAGCATTCGGAACATTCCAAACGTGGACGACGTTTTCATCCATATCGACCCGAAGGAACTCGGCGAATGGAAATCGGACGCCGAGGCCGACAGGTTGGCGGAGACGCCGGTCGGCGACGAGGAGGGGCGAACGGATGGGTCATCATCGCAATAAACTAAGGAGAAACGTCCTTCGGGTTTTCAGTAACTGAGAATCGGTATCAGTATTCTTTTATCGAGAGGAGAGAGTGACGAACGTACTCTCATGACTCCCTCTCTTAGCAGGCGGATGCTACTGAAGGCGACCGGAACGACGGTCGTCAGCGCGACGCTCGCTGGCTGTTCGAGCAGCCAGCCCGAGCCGGACGAGACTCCTGCGGACACGACTGTGATAGTCGGTGCGAACGGCAACTACCGATTCGACCCCGAGAACCTCACCATCACCGCCGGAACGACGGTCGCGTGGGAGTGGAAATCGAACAGACACAACATCGTCGTCAACAAGCAACCCAAGGACGCGAACTGGGAGGGGACGCCCGGCGGGAAGGGCAAACTGTACCACGACGGCTATCGCTACACCCATTCGTTCGACGTTCCCGGCTACTACCACTACTACTGCAACCCCCACCGTTCCATCGGGATGGTCGGCTCCGTGACGGTGAAGGAGAGTTCGAAAAACGGCGGGACGAAAACCAACGAAACGGACGGCGGTAGCGGGAAGACGACGACGGGAAGCAAAGCGACGACGACGTCCGGAGAGACGACGACAACGACCGGAAACGGGAACTGACTGACGTCCTTCGATATCCATCGTCCTCGGTTCGTCCCGCCGCTCCGATATTCGTTCTACTCCTCGACGTCTACTTTTGCGGTGCCGGTCACGGCCCCATCGATGCGAGTGCTTACCGTCCCGGTCGTGTACTCCGTCCCGAACTCCTTCGACCACTCGACCGTTCCGTCGGCCGCGACCGAGCGCTCGATGATAGTCGATTCGTCGTCGTCGGACATCTCGTCCGTCGGCCAGTACAGCGCCGCGAGGAACCGTCCGTCGTTCTTCGAGACTTTTTTCGCCGTGAACGTGAGTTTCGCGTTCGAACCTTCCATCGTCGCGTCGAACGACTGGAGTTCGAACTTCGGAGCAGGCTTGGAGAGTTTCGCCACCGCGTCGTCGGGGAGCGACCACTCGGCGCTGTCGTCGTTGTACCGACATCGAATTCGTCCGCATAACCCATGCCGTAACGAACCTCACCACGTTCCGCGAACCGTCGGGTTTACAACGGCAACCCACGCCTCGCCGACGGCTCAGAAGCCTGACCGTTCGCGGAAAACATAATTGAATAGTTGAACAGCTATTCAACTGGCAGTATCGGTCTCGAAACCGTCCGCCTGATCACGCGAGCGTCGCTCAGTGACTTCGGTGATTTCTGGACCGGTATCGGAGTCGCTACTGAAATCGCGGGAAAACAGAACGCGCTCGCTCGAAGAAAACGATAGAGCCGAAATCCCCGCTATCGACGCTTCAGACCGGTTTGCCGAACGCGTAGACGGTCTGGTGGCTGGTGATCTCCACGTCGAGGAAGTCGCCGGGTTCGATGCCGTGCTCGGAGGCGTGCTGGACGATGATCTGTCGGTAGGCTCCGTCCCGGCATTTCACGGAGTCGCCGGTGCCTTCCTCCACGACCATCACGCGCTTTTCGGTGCCGACCATGTCGTCGTAGGCCGCGCCGACGATGTCCATCTTGAGTTCGGACATCGCCTTGGAGCGCTCCTTCTTGATCGTCCCGCCGAGACCCTTCATGTCCGCGGCGTCGGTCCCCGGCCGCTTGGAGAACCGGGTGACGTTGAGCTTCTCGGGGCGCGTTTCTCGCAGGAGCGCCATGCTCTGTTCGTGGTCCTCGTCGGTTTCGGTGGGGAACCCGACGATGAAGTCCGTCGAGAGCGTCCAGTAGTCCAGATACTCGTCGAACGTCTCGACGATTTCGACGTACTCCTCGACCTGATGCTGACGGCGCATGTCGCCGAGCACGTCGTTCGACCCGGACTGCACCGGCGCGTGGATGAAGTTGTACAGTTCGTCGTTCTCGGCGAACACCTGTGCGAGTTCTTCGCGGATGCCGTGAACGCCCTTCGGGTTGGCCATGCCGACCCGAACCCGGAAGTCGCCCTCTATCTCGTTGCAGATGCGGTCGAGCAGGACGTGGAGTTTCCGCTCGCCTTGGTCCCATCCGTAGACGCCGGTGTCCTGTCCGGTGATCCGGAGTTCCTTCGCGCCCGCGTGGACGAGCGCCCGGGCCTTCTCGACGTTCTCCTCGACGGACGGCGACTCGATTCTGCCCGTCGCGTGCTTCGTGATGCAGTACGAGCAGTTCGACATGCACCCGCGGGCGATGGGGAGGATGCCGACGACGCCGTCCAACACGGGTTCGACGCCGGGGCCGGGGGTCGGACATTCGCCGTTCGTGACGGCCGTGGGCACGTCGTCCCAGTGGAGGATTTGAGCGTCCACGCCCTCGGTTCTGAACTCCTCGCCCTGTGCGAGCGCCATACAGCCTGTGATGATGAGATCCGCCGTCTCCGATTGCAGTTCTTTGGCCCGGCGAACCATGTTCCGCTCCGTCTTCTCGACGACGGTGCAGGTGTTCATGATAGCGACGTCCGCACCCTCTGGTCCCTCGACGCGGTAGTGGCCAGCGTCGCGCAGCGCGGACTCTATCTGGCGACTCTCACCTCGGTTCGAGGTGCATCCGTAGGTTTCGATGTGATACCGGGCCATTCACTCCTCGCTTTCGCCTACGCGGGCAAAAGGGCGACGATTGGGTGGCGTTCGTGCCGCAAACGGTGTGATACGTGCACATTCCGCGATGGAGAACTCGGGCGGCGGGGACACCCGGTTCGACGCGAAGCGTTGGAAACGCGAGTTCGAGAATTCGGTCCGGAACGCGTCCGTCATCGCGGGCGGAACGCCGTTCGTCGCCACCGAGGAGACGGGGGACTGCATTGATGTTGTACGCGCTCCGAGAGGACTGAATCTTCCCCAAATCCTGTCATCGGTTTCGCATCCGACGGTAATGGTTCGTGTCCCCGCACCCGGAGACGACCGAAATCACAGCGAAGGCTGACTCTTTCGTCCACGCCGTTTCGCGCTCAGATTGTCCTTATTCTGTCAGTATTCCGGATTTCGTTCCCTTTTTCGGACACCATTCGATGAGAAACGTAACCGGATTCATTCGACGTTACCCTTCTACTCGCACGATTTAGGCGGCCAACAACAAACTGGCTGTGGCCCAACCAACGTGTGAACCACGCGACTGCGTGGGGAGAGAACAAACCATGACACAATACGACATCCTTTTACAAGCTAGTGGACTCCCAGGATGGGTCCAAGACCCCGTTTCGGGGTTCATCGCACTGCTTCCGCGTCTCGTCGGCGCGATCGTCATCCTGCTCATCGGCTGGGTTATCGGTCGCGGCGCGGCCGCCGTCGTCCGCCGAATCGCCGACAGGATCGAACTCGACAGAATGGTACTCGACACGCCGCTCGGCCGGATGCTCGGCGGAACGGAAAGCGCCGTGTCGGGCGCGTTCGGCAAACTCGCCGCGTGGTTCATCTACGCACTTGCCATCCTCGCGGCGGCGAACGTGCTCGCCATCTCGACGCTGTCACTGTGGGTTTCGACGGCCGTCTCGTACCTTCCGGCGCTGATCGCCGGACTGCTCGTCATCGTGCTGGGCTTCGTCGTGGCCGACTTCATCGGCGACGCCATCATGCGAACCCGCGCGGCGACCACACCGACTACACGACGTGGTTCGCCACGGGTACCCGGATGTTCCTGTACTTCACCGCCATCGTCATCGGCCTCGATACGATGGGAATCGACGTGGGCATCCTCTACCTCTTCGCTCGCGCCCTCGCGTGGGGCGTCGCCGCCGCCATCGCCATCGGTGCCGGTGTGGCGTTCGGTTGGGGCGGACGGGACTACGTCGCCGAGCACATCGACGGCTGGATGAGCAGCGCTCGACAGGGCACGCCCAGTCCGCAACCGAGCGACGACGACTGAAAGATGGGTGGGTTTTCGCGGCCTATCCGCGGAAATCCTCGACGATTTCCACGCCGCTGCTCGCGCCGATGCGCTCCGCACCGGCGTCGAGCATGGCCTTCGCTTTTTCGTAGTCGCCGATACCGCCGCTGGCTTTGACCGGCAGGTACTCCGCCATCAGTTCCACGTCCTCGACTTCAGCGCCGCCGTCGGCGAACCCGGTCGAGGTCTTGACGAACGCCGCGTCGGCCTCCTTCGCCAACCGGCAGGCGTCGTGTTTCTCCTCGTCGGTGAGGAGCGCCGTCTCGATGATGACCTTCACCGGGACCGGCACGGCGGCGACGACGTCCTCGATATCCGCCCGCACCGCGTCGTGTTCGCCCGCCTTCAGTCGTCCGACGTTGATGACCATGTCCAGTTCGTCCGCGCCGTCGTCCCACGCGACCACCGCTTCCTCGCGCTTCGCGTCCGTCGCGTGCTGCCCGTGCGGGAACCCGACGACCGTCGCGAGCGTCACGTCCGGTTGATATTCGGCCGCCTCGGCGAGGTAGCACGGCGGAATACAGGCGTTCATTCCGTACTCCTCCGCTTCGTTCATCACCTTCTCCACGTCCGAGAGGGTCGTCTCCGGTCCCAACACCGTGTGATCGATTTTTTCCGCGAGTTCGGCTTCGTTCATAGCCGGTGGGATGGACCCGCAGGGTAAAAATCCCGCTATCACGATGGTGATGAATGGGTGTTTCGTGGGTTGGTGGCGGTTCGGTTCCAGTTTACTTGCGACGAACCGACGTTTTCGATTCTTCCGCGGCTTCTGTTGCCGAGAGGAGACTTCGTCACGCTCGCTTCGAAATGACCCTACTTTTCGTGAGAACACAGCTACTGCGACGAAGTCTTAGAAAGCCCCTGTCCGGTTCACGAGGACTTCGCGTGCCGCAGCGGCTGTTCGTCTCGATCAGCTCGTCCAACAGGGTGGCGCGCGGGCAGCAGGACGAGGATGAATACTATCCTCGGTCCTGCTGGCTATCGTGCGAGGGATGACGGAGGGAAAGCTTTGCTCTCCCGGAGGAATCGGCTGGGGAGGTGTGTGGTCCGGTGCTGTCGTGTGGGTGGGGGTGAAAGGGGCCGCCCGTTCGCGCACCGCCTGGTCGTCTCAGTGACCCCTCTCGCCGAGGCAGGCGGTTATGCCGAGGCGAGATGTCGCTGAGCGACCGCGAGCGGGCGGGGGCTTTCGAGGAAGTCTTCCTCGTAATTGCAACTACACATCAGCCAGACACGACCCGTAGCGAACGGACGGGGGCTTTCTCCGTCTCCCTCGAAGACGCTGTGCTCCCGATAAAACGACCACCCAACGAATCGAATCCGTCATCCATCCCGTAGCGCAACCCTTACCCACGCGCTCTCGCAATCGCGGGTAATGAGCAGAGAGAACTTCGAGATCCGCGATCAGGACGGCGGGGGTCGAATCGGCGAACTCACCGTCCCACGGGCGGGCGTGACGGTGGAGACGCCCGCGCTGTTGCCGGTGGTCAACCCCCACATGCAGACGGTCGAACCGTCGCGACTCGAATCCGAATTCGGGGCGGAAATCCTCATCACGAACTCCTACATCCTCTACAAGAGCGAGGACTTCCGCGACGAGGCGCTCGATGTCGGCCTGCACGAACTGCTGGACTTCGACGGGGCCATCATGACGGACTCGGGGTCGTTCCAGTTGGCAGAATACGGCGAAATCACGGTGACGACCGAGGAAATCCTGCAGTTCCAACACGACATCGGTTCGGACATCGGGACGCCGGTGGACATCCCGACGCCGCCGGACGTGGACCGCGAACAGGCGGAGGACGAACTCGCGACGACCCAAGAACGCCTCGAACTCGCGGAGACGGTCGATGTGGGCGACATGCTCGTCAACGCGCCGGTACAGGGATCGACGTATCCTGACCTGCGCGAGGCGGCGGGCCGCCACGCGGAGGACACCTCGCTGGACGTGTTCCCGGTCGGTGCGGTCGTCCCGCTCATGAACGAGTACCGCTACGGCGACATGGTGGACGTGGTCGCGGGGGCAAAGCGCGGGCTGGGCGCGGACGCGCCGGTGCACCTGTTCGGTGCGGGTCACCCGATGATGTTCGCGCTGGCGGTCGCCATGGGTTGTGACCTGTTCGACTCAGCGGCGTACGCGCTGTACGCCCGCGACGACCGCTATCTGACGGTTCGCGGGACGGAGCAGTTGGAGGACCTCGATTACTTCCCCTGCTCGTGTCCGATCTGTGCGAACCACACGCCCGCGGAGATTCGAAGTCGTGGCGACAAGGAGCGGGAGCGACTGCTGGCGGAGCACAACCTCCACGTCACCTTCGAGGAGATTCGGACCATCAAGCAGGCGATTCGGACGGGCAACCTGTTCGAACTGGTCGAGAACCGCGCGCGCGCCCACCCGGCCATGCTCGACGGCTATCGGGCGCTCGGCGACCACGCGGCGCAACTCGAACGCACCGACCCGGCCTCGAAGGGAGCGTTCTTCTATCTCTCCGGCGAGAGCGCGGCCCGGCCGGAAGTCGTCCGTCACCATCAGCGACTCTCGCGGCTGAATTCCGAGGGACGGGTGCTCCTGACCGAGGGCAACCCGAGCAGTCGCTACGACGAATCGTGGAACGTCGTCCCGCCGTTCGGTCCGTTCCCGCGTGCGCTCTCGGAGACGTATCCGCTTACCGCCGAGATTCCGGACCGGATGGACACGGCGGGGTACGAGTCGGCGGCCCGCGGCGTGGCTCGGTTGGTCGAGGAGAACCCGGAGACGGAGTTCACGCTCGCACACCGTGGCTGGCCCGAATCGGCGCTCTCCGTCGTTCCCGATGCGGTGCGAACCGTAGACCTCTCGACCGTTTGAGCGACCGCGGATCCTCGTCGGCATATATATTCCATTAATTCGAAAGCGAAACCATTGGGACGGCTCCATCCTTTATTTCAGGTGCCGGGATGGTATGGGTCCCGGTACTGGACAACTTATATTGGCTGTCACGGACTCGCTGTGGAGGGCGAGTACCTTCCGTGACCAGCGTTGCCCATCCGGGTCGGTGGCGGCGTCAACTCACTTCGACCCGACGGCTACGCTGTCCTTCTCTTCGGCCGTTACTTCTCGCGATCAGTAGCGTGGCTACTCCACGGAGCTTTGGACCCCTCGTCGTTCAGATAAACTGCCTGCCATGGAAGCCAGAGTTCCCCTCCGGACGCATACCGTAGTAGGAGTGCCGGGAAAACCCGGTACGAGGTGACTATCAATGAGTTCGACCAACGAATCTACACCGTCGAAATGGGTGTCCGGTGCGAACGTTCTGCTCGGGTTGTGGCTGTTCTTCGTCCCGACGTTCGTTTGGTCGGCCAGTGGCACGAGCTTCTGGAACGACATCATCATCGGTGCGGCCATCACCATCATCGGCGCGTACGGCGTGTATAGCGCGACGAACGGCGGTTCACCGGCGAACTGGAGCAACGGACTCAACACGCTACTCGGCTTGTGGATGATCGCGTCCGCGTTCATCTGGGCTGTGACGAACCTGTTGTTCTGGAACGACATCGTCGTCGGCGTCGTCGTCGCGGTCCTCGCCGGGTTCGCGACGTTCACCGGTTCCGGTACCCGGACGGAGACCAGTCAGGAAGCGAACGCGGGCAGTGAGTAAGTATCGTCTCCACCCAGTAGTTGCCCTTTTTTCGAAAACGATAGTTCGAGGGAGTCACGTCCCCTGCCGGACATCGCGGTCTCGATGACGGACTCGCGGAGTTACGCAAGATAGTTCAATCCGCTTCCCCGAAACACGGGTATGACCGACTATTTCGAGGTTCACGGCCGCGACGGGGCGGCCCGAATCGGGGAACTCCGCCTCTCCGAGTCAGTGACCACGCCCGGACTCGCTGACGACGTGGTTTCCGACGGCGGAAGCCTCTGGTTCAAGGAGCGCGACGTGCCGGAGGGTGACGAGTCGAAACTGACCGTACTGCCACACCGCGCGTTCCCGAGCGGTACCGACGACGAAGTGATGGAGTCGTTCGCCGTGGACTACCCGGACGTGGAGTTCCCGAGCGCCGCCGTCGTCTCCCCCGAGACGGCCGAGGACTTCGGTGCTGACGCCTACATCGTCTCGGGTGCCCGTGGTTTCGTCGGCCACGGAGCGGGATTCAAGGATGCCGTCATCGAAACCCGCGACGCGATTCCCGGCGACAGCGCGCTCATGCTGTCGGGCGTCGCCACGCCGGAAAACGTCGCCACGCTGGTGTACGCCGGAGTTGACCTCGTGGATTCGGATTTGGCCGTCGTCAAGGGAACCCAAGGCAAGTATCTCACTACCGAGGGTCAACACTATCTCGACGACCTCCACGAACTGCCGTGTTCCTGCCCGGCCTGCCAGCGTCCGCTGGACGAGTTCACGCGCGAACACTGCGTCGAACACAACGTCAACGCGCTCCGGGCCGAGTTGGCCATCGTCCGCGAGCGAATCCGCGCGGGGCGACTCCGGGACTACATCGAGGGGCAGGCCCGCCACGAGCAGTGGCTCACCGCGGCGTTCCGCGAGTTCGACCAGGAGTGGAGCTACGTGGAGGAACGCACCTCAGTCATCCGCAATTCGGAACTCGCGGCCGCCACCGAGGACAGCCTGCGCCGCGTCGAGATTCAGCGCTTCGCCGACCGCGTGACGACGCGCTACCGAAATCGGTTCGACCGCCCGCTGGTGCTTCTTCCCTGCTCCGCAAAAAAGCCCTACAGCGAATCCCAGAGCCACGGTCAGTACCACGACGCCATCCAGTTCCGCGCGCACAAGGTGTCGATGACGAGTCCCATCGGCGTCGTCCCGCAGGAACTCGAACTCACGTACCCCGCACAGCACTACGATTCGGTCGTGACCGGTCGCTGGAGCGAGGACGAAAAGGAGTTCGTCGCGGAAGTCCTCCGGCGGTACTTGGAGCGAAACGAGTACCCGAGGGTCATCGCGCACGTTCCCGGTGAAGGCTACCGCGACGTCTGTGAGCGCGTCGAGGACGCGCTGGACATGGAGTTCGAGTATACCGTCGAGGACCACCCGACGACGACCGAATCGCTCGCCAACCTCGCCAGCACCCTGACCGGCGAATCGAAGTACGGCAAGCGCGACCGACAGCACAACACCGTCCGGGCGATGGCCGACTACCAGTTCGGTGACGGCGCGGGCGACGAACTGTTCTCGGAACTCAACATCCAGAGCCGCTACCCGAAACTGCGCGTGCACGACGACGACGGCGAGCAACTCGCCGCGATGGTTCCCCAGTACGGAATCCTCTCGTTCACGCTCAACGGTGCACGCCACTGGGTCGAGAGCGGCGCGCCGGTCAAGCGCGTCGAAATCGACGCCTTCGCCCCGCACGGAAGCGTCCTCGCACCCGGCGTCGTGGACGCGGACGACGACATCCGCCCCGGCGACGAAGTCGTCATCGAGGGCCCGAAGGCGTTCGCCATCGGCCGCGCCGAGATGAGCGGCCCTGAAATGGTCGAATCCACCCGTGGCATCGCCACCGAGGTTCGACACGTCGAAGAAAAGTAGGCTGATTCGCTCAGAATTTATAATTCGTTCGCGAGTTTATAATTCGAGGCGCGACTTTTTAGGCGATAAATAATAAATCCCCTCGGGGTGGTATCCTCTCCTATGGGAGCACCTGCCGACCTCGAGTTCGAAGACGCGATTCAACAACGTATCTACCACCACGTCGAGACCAGCGGGGCGGCCACCATCGGGGAGGTTCGCGACGAGGTCCGAATCGACTCGCCGTCCGGGTCGAAACCGGCCCGCTCGGGTACGACCGAGCCACGGGTTCGAATCCCGGCGGAGGAGTTCCACAACTCCGTCGCCGCGCTCGTGGATTCCGGTCTCCTCGTCCAGAGTGAAGGGGAACTCCACCTCGCGATGGACGACGACGTCGAGGAGTACGACGAAACCGACCTCTCGTACCGAATCCGGCAAGCCCACCAGTCCGACTGGCGGGGCATCGAAACCGCGATTCGTGAGGTCGCCGACGAGGGCGCGTCGATTTCCGCCAAACGCGTCGCGGCCGACATCGGCGACGAGGGCGCGCTCCTCCGGCGCAACGACCGCCGCTCGCGCATGTTCTACGTCGCCACCGTCACCGGCGGCGAGAACGACGGCGAAGTCGCCGGATGGGTCCACTTGGACGCGCCGGAACTCGACGAACTGCGCCACACCGCCGAGTTGACCGTCGGCGTCCGCGGCCCCTACCGCGAACACGGCATCGGCGGCCGCTTGCTCGAACGCGCGATGAACTGGGCCGCGGAGACGGATTTCACCAAGGTTTACCAGAGCCTCCCCGCCACCAACGAAACCGCCATCGAACTGCTGCAGGACTACGGCTGGGAGACCGAGGCCGTCCGTCCGGACCACTACCTCGTCGGCGACGAGTTCGTTGACGAAGTCATGATGGCCCGAAAGCTCTGATTCGAGAAATACGTCTCCGATAAACGTGACAAGCCGTGGTCTTCGTGTTTTTCGTCAGTCGTCAGTGACGACGAGATGTGTTTGGTGGTTTTGCGATTGCAGTTGCTAGGAGGTAGACCCCGAAAGCTCGCCCGTCCAAGCGAGTGGCCGCGCGCGAGAAACGCGTGCGAGGGATGACTGAGCGACCTAGAACGAGCGAGGGAATCGGCTGGGGAGGCGTGTGGGCGGTAGTGGTGCTGTCGTTTGGGTGTCCCTGTGAGTGTGCGAACTGGCTCGTCGGAGCGTGTCTCCGACGGGTGGATTGAAAGGGGCCGTCCGCTCGCGCATCGTTTAGTCGCTGTGGAGGCCCTATCCGCGCGGTTGTGTGGAGAGCGCGGATATCTTCCACAGCGACCGCGAGCGGGCGGGGGCTTTCGAGGAAGTCTTCCCAGCAACTGCACCCGTAAAAGTACCAAAATATCTCCGACGAAACGAACGTAGCGGGAGTGTTCGAGGACGTCGTTGTCGGTCTGTCTATCGCGTCAGCAGTTTCCACACTGCGCTGACGATGAGGACGCCGACGAAAAGCAGGACGAACGGCCACAGAGCGACCGGTTCGACGTACATCAGCGCTGTACCTCGGTCGGTGTGTCCGTGGCTATCCACTCCGCGGTTCGCTCCGGATGCCGTATTTCCATCCAGCCGTTCGAGCAGAACACCGTCTCGTACGTACCCCCTGTCTTCGTCATCACTACGGGCTGGTGCCCATCCCCCGTCCGACGAATGGCGTGGAACGTACTTTGTTATCCACGCCGTAGCCCCGATAAGTCGGCCCTGACTACCGGGCCAGCGGGAGGCTATAACTCGTTTCCCGCTCCATGACCGCGTCCCACGTGTGCTCACACTCGCAGGTCACTTCCTCGAACACGGAGGGGTCCTGGCGCAGGTCGAAGTCCTTGATGGCCTTCTGGACGAGGTCGTCGCACTCGCCGCAGTTGTGTGCGCCACGGTCGCTGCCGTGCCCGACGGGATCGGAAACGACGATTGCCGGGGCGTCGGCGGTGTCCTCCAGCACGTCACAGACGCTCCAGAGCCACGGCGGACGGTAGCCGTTCCGGAAGTACAGTTCGTCGACCATCGTGTACCGTTGGACGTTCGTCGGGTTCATCGAGACGGTGTGGGCGTACTCGGCGCACTTCCGGATGGACTCCTTCATGTCTTGGACGGCTTCCGGTTCCGAGAGAAACGGCGGCTTCATCAGCAGGTATGCTTTGATACCCGCACCGACCGATGCGGCGTTCTCGCTGGCCTGGATGAAATCGTCGAAGTCGAAGTACTTGTTCACACAATCGTGGCGAACGCGGTCGTTCGCCGTCTCCAACCCGATGGCCACGTCGGTCTCCAGTCCCTCCTCGCGGAAGTCCCGTAGCTTCTCGGGGGTGACGAAGTCCGGCAGGCTCTCCACGACGATCCGGTCGCGGTCGGAAAACGTCTCGGCGATGGCCTTCCGCGTCTCCGCGTCGACTTCGCGCTCGTCCAAGAACGACCCCGAGGTGTAGATTTTGATGAGGCCGCTCTTTTCGTCTGTGCCCTCGCGTTCGTGTTCGAGACAGACACCGATCTGATCCATCAGCGCGTCGTGGGGGACGCTGCCCCCCTCGACGGATTCGGCGACGTACCCGCACATCGTACAGCCACCGGCGCGCGCCCAGCGACAACCGCCGGTGTTGAGGATGATGGTCAAACTCTGGTACACGCCGTCGGGCGTGTTGTCCTCGTCCAACCACACCCGCGTCGGTTCGTGTGGGTCGTAGTGCTTCTCCTTCCGGGAGCGAATATCGCGCATCACGGAGTTGTGGGCGTCCATGCCCTTGCCCCGCTCGTAGCTCTCGGGCGTCGGCGTACTCATTGTCGGAGAAAACGGTTACGAGCGTAAATCGGCTTCGTCTCGTCGGGCGACGCGCCGCGAGCAGGCGAGGGCCAGCGCGCCGACGATTGCTCCGACCGTATCGGCGAGCGCGTCCCACACCGACGGGTCCCGAGGGACCGGTATCTGTGCAATCTCCATGGCGATGCCGAAGACGACGGCCGCCACGACCCCGACCGCGAAGACCACGACCCGTCGATAGTCGGGGCGAGACGCCGAGAGCGCGGCGGCGATGGTGGCGGCGAGCACGGCGTAGCCGCTCGCGTGAAACCACTTGTCCCGGCCGACGACCCCGAGCGGACCGAGTTTCTCCACGCCGACGTCCGGCGACGCGAACACCGAGAAATAACAGATGACGGCCGCGACGAAGATCACGAGGAGCCATCGGAGGCGGGCGGATTCGATTCGGGGCCGGGTCATTCGTTCGACTCATTGGCGGGAGATTTGTAAAGGACGACGGTTCTCCTGCGAACACGGTGCGACGCTGGTCAGTTCTTCGATCGCCGGTCCCCCACTCCTTCATTACAGATCTCCAATCCTCGATTGATTATATGTATTCAAATAGTCAATTTAACGGATAGATAGTAAATATAGTATCTGTCCATCTTCATCACGCATGCGTAAGAACTCACGTAGAACGTTCCTGAAGGTCGCCAGTGTGACCATCGGTGCTGGTTCCCTCGTCGGAACCGGCGCGACGAAAAGCGCGGTTCGAGCCGCGGACCTGCGGGACGCATCTTCCGATTCGGAGAACGACGCTCCCGCCGATTCGAATCCCGATAGTAACTGGACGGTTACCACATCCAGTACCATCTACGAACCGGCGGCCGTCTCCGACGAGGCCGTCTTCGCAGGGTCGATCGATGGCTTCGTGTACGCGATCGACCGGGCGACGGGCGACGAGCGCTGGACTGCCCAGCCGAACGACCAGCCGAAGTTCACGCCGGTTTACGCGGACGGAATGCTCTATACGAGGGGGAACACGACCTTCTCTGCGTTGGACGCCGACTCCGGAAGCGTCGTGTGGAGTACGACCATCGAAGACGGCACCTCCGCGGAGCCGGTCGTCCGCGACGGCGTCGTGTTCGTCCCGTCACCCCACTTCGACGCTCCGGAGAAACTGTACGCGTTCGATGCGGAGACGGGCGAGACGAGATGGACGTTTAAGGGAGACGGCTGTAAGTACGCCCGTGGCACTCCTGGCGTGCAGTTCGCGGGCGACGAACTTCTCCTCCTCGACGAAAAGACGCTCTGGAAGCTCGATCCGGACGACGCGAGCGTCCTGGCATCGTACAACTATGGGAAGTACGACGACTTCTACAGGTTGGCGACGAACGGCGAAATGGCGTATCTCAGTACGAGTACCGACACCCCGACGGACACGTTGGCGATCGATGTGAGCGACGGGTCGAAACGGTGGATGAAATCGTTCGGGACCGATACCCCCGTCCACACGATCTCGATGGACGACACGCTCTACGTCTCGAACGCACAAACCGGCGACAGTCGGCTCTTCGCGCTCGACGCCACGACCGGCGACCGACGCTGGCGGTTCGACGAACCGCGCGGAAACGTCAACATGACGCGGGCAACCGTCCGGGGCGATGCCGTCTTCGTCGGATCCGAGCGACGAGTGTACGGACTCGACCCGAGCGACGGAAGCGAACGAACCCACTGGGAGACGTCTGCGAGCGTGACGACCACGCCAGTCGCCACCGAGGATGCGGTCTACTCCACCAGCCACGACTTCGACGGCAACGGCTACGTCTACTCCTTCGAACGGGACGAGTAAACGCCGTCGAGTTCTTTTTCTGATTCACTGCGGTGCGTCCGTCATCCTGCGAGAATCGTCGCCGTATCTGTGTATATCGACATGTTCACCAACCGCGACTCAGCGAACGAAATCCACCGGTTTATTCATCATTATCGGACAGTTAGATGTGCAACGATGAGAGGAAAACTGACAACGTGTTCGATCCTGATTTTAAACAGAGTAGATGGATGGAGAAAAATCGTCCGTCAGTCGATGTCGTCGAGAAGTTGTCGAGGATCCCTTGATGACAAATGTACAACTGTTGTCTGCGATCTAGCACCCATCTGACCTATATCTACGATATCACTTATGGTGACCAGAAATCCGGCGGGAGAGTATTTAGAAACTCGATAGCAAAGATGGTTCGGTTGAATGAACTATCTGTATGTCCAAGGATACACGACGGACGTTTCTCAAGACGGTCGGTCTCGGCGTCGGGACCGTAGGTATCGTCGGTGCGGCCACCGAAACGAATATCGGCGTTCTCGCTGACGACGGTACCCCCTCCACACCCCCCGTATCCGAGGAGAATTGGTCCACGTTCCAGTACGATGCCGCGAACACCGGTCACTCACCGGGTAGTGCGCCGTCGGAGTATCCCTTCGTCGAATGGAGCAAGCAAATCGGCGACGGTGGATACATCATCTCCCCGCCGACCATCGTCGACGGCACGGGATACACCGTCGACACCAACGGGACGCTGACCGCGTTCGATTTGGAGACGAGGGAAACCGACTGGCAGGTATCGCTACAGAACGGTACGCCGCAGAAAGACGGACAGCAGACGCACAATCTCAGTCCCACCGTCGCCGGTGACGTGGTACTCGCGTCCGTCCACGGCGTCCTCCACGCTCGCAATATCTCCGACGGAAGCGTAAAATGGACGAAGTCCTTCGACAACGCGGACACGGAAAACAACTGGATCCTCTCCCCGACGACGGTCACCGACGGAACGGTGTACGTCTCCGCGGACGAGGACGGACTGTACGCCCTCGATTTGACGGACGGATCCGAGCGATGGTCCGTCGACGCCTCGGGGGAGATGTACGCTCCCGCCGTCGTCGATGGAGTGGCCTACTTCGTCGCGGACGACGGAATCCACGCACTCGATGCCGACGACGGTACCGAACAGTGGCACGTCGAAGAAAATCGCAACCCGCACGCAGCACTGACCGTCGCCGACGGCCGTGTCTACGCGGACAATCGAGAGTACGTCATGGCGTACGACGCGGACGACGGAACGGAACGCTGGTCGTACGATGGCTCCGACTATTTCGGCGGTTCGTCCGCGTACGCGGACGGAACGCTGTTTTGCATCACGGAGTCGGGTAATCCGTTCGCTCTCGACGGTGCGACCGGAACGAGGTTGTGGCACTCGTCGGAAGTCGGTGGTTCGTCGTCGTCGCTCAGCGTCGCCGATGGCGTCGTGTACGTCGTTAACGACGGCGTGTTCGCCACGAACGACGAAATCGGTGCGTTCGGACTCGACGCGAAAACCGGCGACGTGCTGTGGCGATACCAACCGCGTGACGTGAGTCACTACGCCTACCAACCCGCGTCGCCGACCATCGCGGACGGGACGCTCTACGTCGGCGACGACATGGGCTACGCCTACGCACTCGCGCCGACGGCACCGGACGGCACGAACTGGCGGTTCGAAATCGCGTCCGAGACGACAGAGGAATTCATCCGGAATTCGCACCTTTCACCCGCCGTCGGCGAGGAGACGGTGTACAGCAGAACCGGCTGGGACGTGGTCGCCATCGACGATGAGAGCGGAACGGAACGATGGCGGTTCGAGGAGGAAATCGAACTCTATCTCGCTCCCGTCTCCGCCAACGGAACCGTTTTCGTCGTCGGCGAGGGCGACAACACCGGCGAGGACTTGCTGTACGCGCTGGACGAACAGGCCGGAACGGTGCAATGGAGACACTCGTTCGACAGTCGAGTTCATCAGATAACCGCCTCCGAGGACGGAACGGTGTACGCGTACTCCGACGAACAACTCTTCGCGCTGGACGCCGACACCGGAAAACAGGAGTGGGTCCTCACCGGCGATGATTGCTCGCCCATCCACTCCCCCCGAACCGACTTCGTCGTAACCGACGACGACATCCTCTATGGGGCGTACAGCCACCTCTACGCGATCGACCGAACCGACGGGACGATTCGATGGTCGGAGTACCACCGTCTCATGTACACCGGTCTCGCCGTCGAGGACGGAACCGCCTACGTCGGCGTCAACGGCACGAGCGACGACGAACCGAACAACGTGTTGGCGTTCGACGTGGCCGACGGAAGCGAATTGTGGAGTACCCAAGTGACAGACATGCCTATCGACGGAATCGCCGTCGACGGCGATTCCCTGTACGCGACGCTCGGGTTCGGGAAAACACCGCTACTCGTCCAACTGTCGGCCGACGACGGAACCGAACGATGGCGGTTCGAGGGCAACGCGAAAGGAGATGGCGTCGTCACCGCACCCGTCACCGTGGACGATACCGTCTACTTCGCGGCGAACAGGCGGGTGTATGCGTTCGACAGTGACGGGAACCGAACCGAACGCTGGGAGACGACCGGGACGATAGCCGAACCACCCGTCGTCGCGGACGACGCGGTGTACGTCCCGAGCGTGGAACAGGTCGGTAGTGGACTCCTCTGCTTCGTCTACTCCTTCGACCGCAACGAATAGCGACGGGCACGCTCCGGACCCGTTCGTTTCTCCTCGTCTTGAAGTGACCGTTCTTCCGTCGCCGACGCGGTCATCCTAACCGGTATTGAACCGCACGACGTACAACCGGAGAGCACGCGCGCGAGCGAATCGCCGTCCGAAACCGCCGATTCGACGCCTGAGTTTAGCCGAAACACCTCGGAAATTTTCCATCCCGATGTCCCACGATAATTCAAAATAAATCGCCATTCTCGCGGCGCATGGCAACATCTGCCGGATCGAAAGCTTCTAAGTCTGGTTCTCGAACGGGACGATAGGATGTCCGACGAATCCGGAGACTCCCCGAAATTCGAAACGATGGCGGTGACGCACGCGGAACAACCGCCCCACCACGAACGAGCAGGCGACGTGACGATGCCGATTCACCTCGCATCGACGTACGAGGCGGGCGGTATCGACCCGGACGTGGGTCTCGAGGATTTGGATCCCGACGAGAACCAGTATCTCTACTCGCGTCTCGCCAACCCGACCCGCAATGCGCTGGAACACCGACTTGCGGCGCTCGAAGGCGGCGACTACGGGATGGCCTTCGCCTCCGGAACCTCCGCAATCGTCGCCACCATCACGGCGTCGGTTCGGCCCGGCGACCACGTCGTCGCGTTCGACGACCTGTACGGCGGCACCAAGACGATGCTCAAGGAGTTGTTCCGCGAGCGCCTCGACGTGGCCGTGGATTTCGTGGACGCCCGGGACACCGACGCCGTCTCCGACGCCGTCCGGGACGATACCGCTCTCATCTGGATGGAGACGCCGACGAACCCCCTGCTCCGACTCTGTGACATCGAAGCCATCGCCTCCATCGCCGAGTCCGTCGATGCGACCCTCGGCGTGGACAACACCTTCCTCTCGCCGTACTTCCAGCAGCCACTGGAACTCGGCGCCGATGTGGTCGTCCACAGCACGACCAAGTACCTGAACGGCCACAGCGACTCCATCGGCGGTGCCGTCATCACGGACGACGCCGACCTCGCCGACGAAATCGGCTTCCTCCAGCAGGTCGGCATGGGCAACATGCTCGCGCCGTTCGACGCCTTCCTCACCCTCCGCGGGTTGAAGACGCTCCCGCTCCGGATGCGTCAGCACGAGTCCAACGCCGCCGAAATCGCCGCGTACCTCGACGAACACGACGCGGTCTCGACGGTGTACTACCCCGGACTCGAATCCCACCCGCAGTACGAACTCGCCCAGCATCAGATGGACGGCGGCGGTGGCGTCCTCTCGTTCGAAATCGACGGCGGCCTCGAAACCGTGGAGCGCTTCGTCGCCGAACTGGAGGAGTTCCCGCTGGCCGTCAGTCTGGGCGGCGTCGAATCGCTCATCGAGCACCCGGCCAGCATGACCCACGCGCCGCTGACGCCGGAGGAACGTGAGGAAATCGGCATCTCGGATTCGTTGTTGCGCGTGTCCGTCGGCGTGGAACACCCGAAGGACCTCATCGCCGACCTGGAGTCGGCCTTCGAAGCGCTAGAATCGCGTTAGAGGTACCAGAACACCGCCATTCCGACGAGGAACGAAGCGGCGGCGAGGGCTAAAATCGCGAGTCGCTGTGCTACGCTCGCGGACTCCGGGTCCGCGACGCGGTTCGAGCCACGGAACTGCATGACGCCGATGGCGACGAGCGGTAGCCCGACAATCGAACCGAGTATCGCGTACGGCGAAACGAGAGTGGAACCGACGAGAAACGCGAGGGCCGTCGTGACACCGATGATGATGGACCCGATTCCCCGCTTTTGATGTCGTTCCATACGTGAATTCCCCGTTCGAATCAGTTAGTCGTTCGGTTGTCTCGATGACACCCGCTTCGAACCGAGTGCACCGGTGAGGACACCAACCAGCAACAGACAGACGACCGTTCCGGCGAGGACGGTGATGTCGCTGTCGGCGACGAGCCATTTTCCGAGTTCCGCGACCAGTCCGTCGCCCCCGACGAACAACGCGGACCCTCCCGCGAGAATCACGAGCGATATGGCGGCGGTGAGCAGTCCGTGAACCCCACCGCGAACCGAATTACCCCCGGCGAATTTCCCCGTGACGTAGCTACCGACCGGAAACGCCAGCGTGCTGGCCAGGGCCGCCGCGCCGAACAGCGTGTCGAACACGCCGACGAGCACGAGGAGCGCGGGAACGAGATGTGCTCCCAGCGTGATGATCAGTCCGACTGCGACCGCCCCGCCGTCGATTCGGGACGGTGCCGACGGCCGACTCTTCGCCCGGCGAACCCTGGTCAACGGCGGGTCGTCGTCGCTCATTCGTCATCCCCCCGTTCGATGGTCGGTTCCGTCCATACTATCGAATCGTTCGCTATCCCTCAAAAACGCTTGGCTCCGGAGATTACGCCGATTTCGCGTCCGTCAGTCGTTTGAACTGGTCGTCGGTGAGCGACACCTCGGTCGCGGCGAGGTTCTCGTCCAACTGTTCGACGGTTCGTGCGCCGATGATGGGTGCGGTGACGGCGTCGTGTTCGAGCAACCACGCGAGGCTGACCTTCGCGGGCGTCGTCCCGATTTCGTCGGCCACTTCTTCGACGACGTCCAGCACGTCGAAGTTCTCCTCGGTGAGGTAACTGTCACGGAACTGCTGGTCGGTCGCACCGCGGGTGCCCGCCGCCGGTTCCTCGTCGCGTTCGTACTTGCCGGTCAGGAAGCCACCGGCCAGTGGCGACCACGGAATGATACCCATGTCGTACTCCTCGCACATCGGGATGTAGTTCGGTTCGGTTTCCCGGTTGACGAGGTTGTAGCGGGGCTGTGCGAGGCGGAACGGCTCGTACTCCATCTCGTTGGCCTTGACGACCTTCCACGCGTTGGGTTCGAGCGTCGAGGTGCCGAGATAGTTCACTTTCCCGTCGCGGACGAAGCCATCGAGCGTCCGCATGAACTCGTCCGCGGGCGTGTCGTCGTCCCAACGGTGGATGTAGAGCAGGTCGACGTAGTCGGTGCCGAGGCGGTCCAGAATGAGGTCCATCTGTCGTCGCAGGTGCTTCCGGGAGAGACCGCGGCCGTTCGGGTCGTCCTTCCGGGTCGGCCAGTATATCTTGGACGCGATGACGAAGTCCTCGCGGTCGCGGTCGGCGAGCCAGTTGCCGATGTATCGCTCGCTTTCCCCGTTGCCGTACATGTCGGCGGTGTCGATGAAGTTCCCGCCCGCGTCGGCGTAAGCGTCGAGCAGTTCGTGAGCACGGTCCTCGTCGATTTCGACCTCGCCTTCGTCGTTTTCGTGACCGAATCGCCACGTTCCAAACGCGATTTCGCTTACTTTCGTTCCGGTGTTCCCTAGCGATACGGTTTCTAGCTCCATATCGCATCGTATTCGTGCGTGACGGTTAAATCGAGCGAAGGAAGGCGGCTAGCCGAGCAGAACGGCAGGGACCGGAGGGCGACAGCGGGGACCGGAGGGCGACGACGGGGACCGAAGAGCGACAGCGGGGACTCGAATGGGGCGGACGAGTGGTCTGTTACTTCCGTCCGTACGCGTGTCCGATGAGGAGGGAGACGACGTTACAGCCAAGCAGGCATAAGAAGGCGGTCATCTCTGCGTCAGAGAGACCATTCAGGAGTAAAACGAAATAGCAGAACGGAAAGACGACTGCCGACCAGAAGCCAACGAACTGGATCGGCGTCGTCAGCGAATGCTCGTTGAATCGCGCGTGCAGTGCGGTGAGTTTCCGGCGGCCGACGGCGAACGACTCGCCATCGTCCTTGTAGGTTGTTCCCGACATGGTAGCACACCCGTGCCCGGCTAAATCGTAGACGAGATACCCCTTATAACGGGCAGAGCGTTAGGATGGATTCACACCGTTTACCGTTGATGAACGGACCTGTCTATTCCCCTCTAACTCCCTCCAATCGTCCTATTTGATTTAAAATCGTTTTTGAACCGGTCTGAGAAACCGCGTTTTTGTGAAGGACCGTATCAGTGGACAGGTTTGCATCAGGGTTCAGATGAACGCTAGCGGGAGCATCAACAGAACGCCGAGGGTGAGCCCTGAAACCAGTTCGCGGTGTCCATCCCCCGGTAGGCTCTGCCCGACTTCGAGCGCTTCGGGGATGAACTCCGAGAGGACGAGGTAAATCATGGCACCCGCGGCGAATCCGAAACCCATCGGAAGGAACCCGCGTGCGCTACGCACGAAGTAGAAGGCGATGACCGCACCGATCGGTTGCGGAAGGCTGGAAAAGACCGACCACCAGACCATCCGCCACTTTCCCACGCCCATCGCGTTGAGCGGGATGGAAATGGCGACCCCCTCCGGGATGTTGTGAATCGAGATGGCAGCGGTCATGAAGATGGCGAGCAGGGGGATCACGAATCCGTCGAAGTGGTAGCCGCCTTGGAATCCGAGGTCCGCGAACGAGACGCCGATGGCGACACCTTCCGGAAAACTGTGGACGGTGAGAACGCCGAGGATGAGGACGAGTTTCTTGAAATCCGCCTCTTCGTACTTCTTCGGGTTCACGTCCGCTCCGGAGATTACGTAGTCGCTGACGACGACGAGTGCGACGCCGACCAGTAATCCGATGACGACGCCCTGTACGCTGCCGCCGTTTGCACTCGATAACCCTTCGGAGATAAGCCCGAAGACGGATGCCGAGACCATGATTCCCGATGCGAGTCCCCAAAGGACGACGTTCCAGCGGTCGTTCACCTCTCGGACGAGAAAGAACGGGAGCGCACCGATCCCGGTCGCCAGTGCCGTGATCAAGCCCGCGATGAACACCAACGTCAGATTCGCAAAGAGATCCATACTTCGGGTAGGTACTCGATGCGGTTAATAGTTATCATCCTAGTTACCATTTTTTGGTGGGCCTAAACTCTATCGGGCTATTGTGGGAACAACAGTTTAAGAATAGGAAAAATTACTTTCGTCATTCTCGGATATGTCTCGTCAAGCGAAGTTCCTCGGAGGCAAAAAACGAGTGACCGACGACGAGAATCGATGGCGAACCGATGGCGAACCGTCGGAAGATATCCGGAGTATCGAGACGAAGCCGGGAAAATAGAATGTCGGGGAGTGGGGGCGTAGATTCAGGGCGTGAAACCGGGGGGTGTTGGCACGGGGTTGGTGTCCCGATGCAGGGGACACGGGCGATTCGTGTTCGTCGTCCTCAATCGCTCTTGTAGCCGTGGCCGACGAGCATCGCGACGAGGTTGAGCACGAGGAGCGGGCCGAGCGCGTCGATGGAGGGGGCGAAGCGGCTCCCGTAGAGCAGGGGGAGGTATCCGAACGGAAGCGCGACCGCCGACCAGAAGCCGACGAATTGGACCGGGGTGAGGAGTTTTTTCACCGCCGTCCCGACGCCGCGCTGGTCGGGGAATTCGAAGTTCGATGCGCGTTCGTTCCGTAGCGTTGGAGGACTGGACATGATTTCTCCGGGATGTATTTCTCTCTATGACTGGAGGGGACATATAACAGGTCGAGAGTAAACAGAAATTCACGACATTTCACCCGCCTCTGTCGATTTAGCGACGTTTCATAACGGCTTCAAAATTCCTTAGACCTTTTAATATTCGATTAGAACCCATATCATCGATCTGGTAGTGTATGGATCAGTTATTGACATTCTCGGCTATCTTGACTGATTCATTCTGTGTCGGATCGAATTACATTTCTTCCCGATTGGTCGCGTACTGATCATTGGTCGCTCTCCGCGCCGTTCCAAAATCGGATCCCATTCGGGCGGCGGAGGAGGGACGGGAGAATCGTGGTCGATCGCTTCGTTACCGTTCGAAGTTCGGGAGCATCTCCACCCGATGGCCGTCCTCCCGTCGTGTCTCGTACGTGTTCGTTGCCCACTCGATCAAATCAGTACTTTCGCCGTCGAGACACGCCCGTACGTTTCCGAGGTCGTCGAACACGCACACCAGAACCCGTTCGCCGTCGAGGATCAACACACCGAACGGGAGTTCCCCCGCGACGCTGTGGAGGTCGAAGTCATCGATCGATTCGGCGGGTTTCAGTTCCGTGGAGCGCTCCATGGACGATCTGAGGCTCTCTTCGGAGACGACGAGTTCCGTTCGTGCCCCGTTATCGAGGAGTTGCCGACCGGCGTCGGCGAACAGGGGACTCATTATGGGCGTGAGTCCGCGAACCCGCTCGATCGATGGCGTCGTGAGCACGTCGATGAGGTACGTGATCGTTCGATACGGATCGCTTTTCGTCGACGCGACCATCGTCGCATACGTCGTCGCGTGTATCGGAAACGGGTCTTCGGTGTCGCCGAGGTGCGTGAGAAACTCGTCGTACTCTTCGACCCACTCTATCGTTCGGATCAATTCCTCGTACGCGCCCAAAACGAGTTCACCCGCTTCTGTAAGCCGGTATGCGCCATCGACACGCCGAATCCAGCCATAATCGGTGAACGTTCGGAGGGTTCGGTGCACGGTCGAACGCGACATCGAAAGGGTGTCCGAGAGCGCCCCGACCGTTTCCCCATCCTCCTCGCGAAGCGCCTTGACGAGGCGGATTCGGTTCGACGAACTGGTGAGAAACGCGGCGGATTCGTACGACGTCATCCGTTTTCGAGACCCGTTCCTGCCGAGTAGTCCGTAGTGAGACCCGCCACTTGCTGCTGTTCGTTCCATGCCGCGTGTCGCATCCATCGACTGTGTGTGTCACGGTCCGCATCGCGTCTCAGATATCGAATTGATTGCATCGTCTGAAGTTTTATTCATTACATAGATATATATTAATTATGTGTGGACATCGTTATGTGCTACACAAAAAACGGAAAATAATGGCACTCGCACTCGTTTGGGTGCTTCTGATTTCATGCAGTGCGCCGTTCGCCGGTGCCGCTGCAAGCGCACAGACCGAAAAAACGACCACGACTCTCGATACCCGGGGGACGTCGGTGGCCGATACGTCCGCCGCACCGATCGATCCGGCGCTGACCAAAGCCTCCGGAACGGTGACGGTCGTCGTGAGAATGGAGGAAGCGAATCCTTCGGTAAGCGCCGACCGTGCCGCCGCGATCGACACGCTCCGAACCCACGCGGAACGGAGCCAACGTCCGGTTCTCTCGTACGCGAAGCGACACCCGGACAGCGTGACAGTTCTCAACCGACTGTGGATCACCAACGCCGTCGTCCTTCGCGTCGACAAGAGTACCGTCGACCTGAAGAAGATCGCAATGATCGACGGCGTCACACAGTTACACGAGAACTTCGAACTCACGCTCCCGAAACCCGTCGATTCCAGCGCGGACGACACACCGGTTGGGATGTACGGCGCGAACGCGTCCGACTCCGCCGAGTCGAGCGAGTACAACACCACCTACGGTCTCGACCAGATCAACGCGACGGACGTTTGGGACGCCTACGGCACGAAAGGTACCGGCGTCAAGGTCGCGGTGCTGGACACCGGCGTTGACGTGGACCACCCGGACATCGACCTGTACACCGAAAACGAAAGCGACCCGACCTATCCCGGCGGATGGGCCGAGTTCGACAGCGACGGAAACCGCGTGCAGGGAAGCGTCCCGCACGACACCGACACGCACGGGACCCACACGAGCGGCACCGTCTCCGGCGGAAGCGCCAGCGGCGAATACATCGGCGTCGCCCCGAACGTCAGCCTCATGCACGGCCTCATCCTGCCCAGCGGGAGCGGGTCCTTTACCCAAGTCGCTGCGGGAATGCAGTGGGCGGTCGAACAGGACGCCGACGTCATCAGCATGAGTCTCGGCGCGACCGGGTACTACAGCCAGATGATCGACCCCGTTCGGAACGCCGAAGCGGCGGGTACCATCGTCGTCGCCGCTGCCGGAAACAGCGGCGAAGGGACGAGCGGGTCGCCCGGCAACGTGTACGAATCGTTCGCCATCGGCGCGTCGAACGAGAACCGCGGCATCGCGTCGTTTTCGAGCGGAGAGGAAGTCGATACCGCGAACGACTGGGGAAGCGACGCACCGGATTCGTGGCCGGATTCGTACGTCGTCCCCGACGTTTCCGCACCCGGAGTCGACGTGAAAAGCTCCGTCCCCGGTGGCGGCTATGCGGAGTACTCTGGAACCTCGATGGCGACGCCACACACCGCCGGTGCGGTGGCGTTGATGATCGCCGCGGCGGGCGGTGACCTCCAACCGTCTCGGATTCGGTCCGCCTTCCGAGAGACGGCGACCAAACCCGAAAGCTGCTCCCCGAGTTGTTCGCCGCGCGACGGGAACGACACCCGGTACGGTGCGGGTATCATCGACGTGAAGGCGGCGAGCGACCTCGTCGCACTCGAAAGCGGCATTA